>CAYUAW010000020.1:9393-37355 GCA_964442485.1 uncultured Polyangiaceae bacterium | reverse complement strand
GGGCGCTCCCGCGTGTGACGCAGGAGCAAGCGTGTCGCGGGGTGAAGCCGTTCGTAGTTGTCCCCCAGGATCTCGATGAGGGGCTTGTTACCCCAGGTCTCGAAGATCCGCACTTCGAGACGCCCGTAGCTCTCGTGGGCCTTGGACCAGGAGTCCAGGGAACGCTCGGCGTGGTGCAGACCCACGGCCCTTGGATTGAAGCGAAACTGGAGACCGAGGTCGTCCAGCCGGAGCCCGAGCTCGACGTCTTCGCCGCGCAGGAAATCCGGGTTGAAACCGCCCACGGCCACGAGGTGCCGCCGCCCGAGCGACGCGTTCCCCGTCCAGAATTGACGGAACGTGGGCGCGAAGTCCCCGCGCGCCATCGCGTCGTACTGTTGCTCGACCTTGGCCTGCTCCCAGGCGACCCACGGCTGCGCATAGTGCGGCAGGGACGCGAGCGGGCCGATCACGACGAGCTCGATGCTCTCGCTCGAGTGAGTGCGGAGGTGCTCCTCGATGAGCTCCGGCATCGGCTCCACGTCGTCGTCCAGGAACAGGACGAAGTCGCCCCGCGCCGCTTCGATCCCCGTGTTTCGAGCGCGTGCAGGGCCGCCGTTGCTCTGCCGGAGCGCACGAACCGCGAACGGTTGACGAACGTCGGCGAGCGCGTCCGTGGTGCCGTCACTCGAGCCGTCGTCGACGACCACGACCTCGAAGCGGCTCGCATCGATGGTCTGCCGCGCGAGCGCGGACAAGACGCGGAGGAGCCGCTCCCTGCGGTTGTAGGTCGGTATCACGACGCTGAGCTCGAGACCCATCTCTCAACCGTTCACGGCTACCATTCGTCCCGTTGCTGTCAAGATCCGGGAGCCCTTCCACGACCCCGGGCACCTCGCGGAAAAGCCCGGACCAGCGGGCGAGCGAGAGCGTCAATTGGCCTTGAAGGGAGCCATCCGGGACGCCTACCATGCCACGGTGGTCGTCGCTCGATCGTCTCCGATGAAACGCGGTGAGTTCTCGACGTCTCGGAGCCCGCAATCACGGCGCGAGCGCGTGGGGGCGGGGCTTTGTGGGGCGCTCCTGTGTCTGCTGCTGACCACGGGCTGTGCGAGCGCGGGCCGTTTCGTCTGGTATCACGATCTGCCGCGCACCGACTGGGGAGACAACTCCGGCATCTACGTGATCGGTATCGGGGATCAGATAAGGATTCAAGTCTACGGCCAGGACGGCCTCTCGACGACCGCGAAGATACGGAGTGACGGCCGTATGGCGTTGCCGCTGGTCGGCGAGATCATCGCCGTGGGAAAGCATCCGGCGGAGCTCGCGGCGGAGTTCCAGGATCGCCTGAAAGAGATCATCGTTGCTCCGCACGTCACCGTGAACGTGGACACGTCGCAGCCGGTGACGGTAACGGTGCTGGGCGAGTTCAAGACGGTCGGCGCACAGTCACTGGATCCCTCCGCCGGGCTCTTGCAGGTCATCGCCCAGGCTGGCGGCCTCACGGATTTCGCCGACAAGTCGCGCATCTTCGTCCTGCGCCGCGTGCCCGAGTTCCGGAGGATCCGCTTCACCTACGAATCTCTCCTGCAGAACGAGGGAGGGGCGGCAACCTTCCTGCTTCGCACCGGCGACGTGGTCGTCGCCGAATAAGGTGCTCGAGAGACAGCCGTCGCAGTACGTGCGCGCCGCGGGGGCGCTCGTGCCGATCGCGCTGTACGCACTCATCCTGTGGTGCTGGTTTCGTCCGGATTTCGTCCAGAGCTGGCGCGAGACCGACACCCAGAGCATCGCTCGCCACCTGGCCGAGCCCGGCTCGAGCATCTTTTACCCGCGCATAGACTGGGGCGGTTCGGGCGAGGGCTACGTCGAGACGGAGTTCCAGCTCTATCCGTGGTTGATCGCGCTCTTCCTGAGGGTGTTCGGCGACGTCGAATGGCCGGGACAGTTGATATCGGTCCTGGCGGTCGCGGGTGCGGCATGGGTCGTCTTCGGCGAGCTCGGCCGTAGGTACGGGTCGGTGCCCGCTGTCTTCGCGCTCGCCGCATTCCTCGTGCCGCGTGGCGTGGTGCTCGCAGCCACGGTGATCCAGCCCGAGGCGCTCTGTCTCCTGCTGTACGCGAGCGCGTGGTTCGCGTTCGAGCGCTATGCTTCGTCCGGCAGTCGCGGCAGGCTGGCGTCCTACGCCGTGCTCGGCTTGACGGCGATGCTCGTCAAGCCGACCGCTGCCCAGCTGGGGATCTCGAGCTTCGTCCTGTTGCTGCTCGGTTCGCGAGAGCGTCTGCGTTCGCTCGCTCCCTGGTTTGCGTGGGCGTTCATGGTCGGCGGGCTCGTGCTCTATCTGCTGCACGCGAGGCAGCTCTACGTCCAGTACGGCAACACGTTCGGCGTTCTCTCGGGCGGAGATTCGAAGCTTCCGCACCTCGAGCATCTGCTCGTGCCGAAGCTCTACGCGAAGGCGGCGCTGAACGCGGTTCTGTGGGGGCTCGGTCCCGTCGGTGCCGCGGCAGCGCTCATCGCGCTCTTTCTCGGCACGGATCGGGCGCCCATCGTCGCGCTGCTGGTCGGCAACGCGGTGTGGACACTGCTCGCGCTCCGCTACACCTCGGACTACGCGGGCAGGCACTACCACCTGCTCGGCGCGGTGCTCGCGGCCGAGAGCGTGGCGCAAGTCGTCGCGCGCGTCACGGCGGCGCCGCAGCGGCTCTGGGCGAGGGCGGCCCTTGGCGCCGGTGTCTTCGCGGCGCTGCTCGACAGCCTCCACGTGCGCAGAGCGTATCGCTCGTCGGACTTCGATGCGCCGGCCGTCGCGGTCGCGAAGGCTCTATCGACCCACGCTCGGCAGAGAGAGCTGGTCGTGGTTCGGTCCACCGAGCCGGCGTACGATTCGTTCTGGAAGACGCCTTCGAACTTCCAGGATCCGCGCGTGTTCTATCTGTCGCGCACTCACGGCTGGCCCGTCGCATCCGACGACGCAAGGGTCGAATCGGTGCGCCGACCGGCGCTGTCCGGCGCCCGCTTCTACGTGGAGACCGTGGAAAGGCCTGCAATTCCCGAGCTCGACGCGTGGCTGTCGAGCCATGCGACGTTGCTCGACAGCACGCAGTTCGGGGGCAGGGTTTACGCGCTCTCGCATTGACACCCACGCGCCCGTGAGCGACTGACCACATTCACGGCGAAACCCGCAGGACTCGTCCGAGTTTGCGCACGGATGTGGACGCCCCGACACGCTCGAAGTAGTTGATCGACAATCGTGATCGACGTTCGCCCGGCACCTGTCCTGGCAAGTCCAGCCGAGCGACTCCACCTCTCCCACGTCGAAGGACTACGCGCGCTGGCAGCGCTGACCGTCTTCGTGAATCACGCGTACGCGCAGACGTGGACGGAATGGGCGGGCGAGCGCGCCCCCGGCGTCCTGTCGCTCTTCGGGTACTCGATGGTCGCGGGGCACCTCGCTGTCAGCGTGTTCATCGTGATCTCGGGCTTCTGTCTGACGCTTCCAGTGGTCGACGCTGGTGATCAGGTCCGCGGTGGCAATCGAAAGTTCTTCGAGCGGCGCGCCCGTCGCATCCTCCCGCCCTATTACGGGGCGCTGATCCTCTCGCTGCTGTTGATCGCGACGATCATCGGCAAGCCTACCGGGACGCTCTGGGACGTACCCATCAAGGCCGACTGGCGCGCGGTCGTCGCCCACCTGCTCCTGCTGCAGGATTTCTTCCGGACCGGCCTCATCAACTACGTGTTCTGGTCGATCGCCGTCGAGTGGCACCTCTACTTCCTGTTCCCCGCGCTGGTGTGGGGTATCCGCAGGTTCGGGGCCCCGCGCGTCGCGGCCGTCGCCCTGCTGGTCGGCTACGCGATCCGGTTCGGCTTCGACGGCACGCGGGTGGCGCGTGCTAACCCGCACTATCTCGGACTGTTCTGCTTCGGCATGCTCGCGGCGTACGTCGTGCGATCGCCACGGCCGGAGTTCGCACGCGCCCGCGCGTCGCAAGGGTGGATGTGGCTCGCAGCAGGTGCCCTCGCGGTCACGGCCGCACTCTGCGGCGTGTGGGGGCTCGAAGCGTCGGAGACTCGCTTCCAGTACCTGGATCTACCGGTCGGAGTCATGGCCGCGGCCACTCTGGTGCACAGCAGCGCTGGCCGCACCCGCTGGCTCACGCGGTTCTTGAGCTTTCGTCCGCTGGTCTTCGTCGGGACGTTCTCTTACAGCGTGTACCTGGTTCACGCGCCGCTGCTGCAGGTGATCTGGCAGTACGGGCTGAACCCGCTCGGTATGCGGCGTGACGTGATGTTCGTGTCGCTGCTCACCCTCGGCCTCGTGCTCGTTCTCGGCTTCGCCTACCTCTTCTTCCGGATCTGCGAGGAACCTTTCATGGGCTCGTCCGCTCGCGATGCGGCCCGACGTCAATCGGCTCGAGGCGCGACCAGCGCGGCGTGACCGTGCTCAGACGGCTTGCTCGGGGGCCGGCATCCCGGACGGCGACGGGGTGCGCGTGGCTCCGGCGGCGTCCCGTGCCTTCTTCGAGCCCCATTCGCCGTTGGCCACGGCAAGCTTTCCCGCAGTCGCCAGCGCCGGAGCGGCGATGAACACGCCCGTCCACGAACCGAGCCCGACGTCGCCCCAGCACTGGACGAGATAGATGAGCACGCCTCCGAAGGAGGCGATGGCGGCGACGCGCTGGAACGGCTCCTTCGCCGCTCGCTGCGCGCGCATCGCGAAGTACACCCCGACGGCCCACGCCAGGGTGAGGCCGGTGTACCCCACGTAGCCGCAGAAGCACCACAGACCCAGGATGCTGTTGTGCGGCGCGAAGTGCTCGAGCGGGTACGAAACCTCGTCGAGGTGGATGAACTCCACGTACGGTCGGCCGTAGCCGCTCCCGAAGATCGGATTCATCCGGAAGGTATTGATGATGTCGTAGTTCTCTATCTCGCGCCAAAGAGACGAGGCGTCGGTCTGCGGCTGCACGATGGATTGCACCATCTGGACGGGCTTGAAGAGCGGAGACTTCGAACCCCATCCGACCGCCGCGTACATGGCGAAGACGCCGAGAGCGTAGGGCAGGATGCGCCGGATGCGCCGCTTGATCGGGTTGTCCGCCGACCGCTGGTACACCGTGAGAAGCACGATGGCGACCTGCACCCACGCCATGCGGCGCCCGTTGGCCATGATGCCCAGGCAGATGATGCCGAGCAGGATCACGCAGTTGCGCTTGAGGGTCCTGGGGACTCGCTCGAGCAGGAGCGAGACGCAGACGACGACGGCCGTCGCGAACAACATCGAGTCAGCGTGGCTGGTCGCGTAGACGAGCGTGCTGTTGCCCGCCTCGTCGAGCGGTGCATCGACGGTGTGCTTGATGTAGAACGCCATCACGGCGCGCAGCGTCGCCGCGTACAGGACGCAGCGCGCGAGCATCGCGTTGTCCTGCGGCCCGCGGAGCCCGGTCTGGTAGAGAAAGAACAGCAGCGGCAGGTACACGACACGGTTCACCTGCCAGAGCGACATCCCGAAATCGCCGCCCTGCGCCAATCCGGCCATCCAGATGAAAGCGATGGCGCCGAGCGAGATGTAGTTGACCTGCATCAACGGCTTGGGCGTCGCGACCCGGTTTCCGCCGTCGATCTTCGAGCGACTGCTCTTCCGCTGCCAGGCGATGAGGAACAGCGTCACGATACACAGGTCCATCCCGGAGAAGGCCGCCCACGAGATGGCCTTCATGCTCCGATCCACGGCGTTCAGATGCGTGAGCATGATCGCCCCGAGCGTGCTGAACGGCGAATGCCACAGCCCCATCGCCGGTACCTCGTCAGGGTTCTCCAGCGTGAAGGCGAAGAACGTGAGGACGACCAGCGAGTAGCGCAGCGGCACGCGCGACATCACGAAGATCACGAGGAGCGCCACGATGGGCGCGACGGCCAGGGTCACGCCCGAGCTGTCTGCGGCGACGGCCAGCAGCGTGAGCACGATCGCCGCGATGAGCGCGCTCTTTGCGGCGGCTTCTATACGCTGCGCGGCCATATCGGGGGCGCCTGCGCCATGGATTCAACCGAAGGCAAGGCGAGTCGCTATTCCGCCCCCGAGTCCGAGGAGCCGGGGGGAAACCTGAGCTCCCCCAGGATGGGCAACGCCAGCGACGTCACTTGCCACTGTTCCACGATCTTTCCGGTGCGAAGCTCGGCGATCAGGGGAAGTGCGATGGCGAGCAGCAGCGACAGGGCGAGGCCCGCGCCGAGCAGAACGGGCACCTTGGGCTTGGTCGGCTTGGAAGGAACCTCGGGCGGCGCGACGATCTTGTAGCGGTCGTTGAAGGCGGCCTGGGCGGTGTCGAGCTGGATGCGCGCCGAGCCGATCTGGTTTCTCAGCTCGGTGTACTTGCCCACCGAGTACAGAAACTGTGCGCGAAGGGCGGGGTCGCCCGTGTCCTGGCGCTGCTGCAGGAGCCCCATGATCTCGGTCGGGAGCGGCGGAGCCGCCGAGGAGTTCTCGTTGCCGCCGCCCCCTTGCGGAGCGTAGCCGCTGCCGCCCGCCGCCGCCGCGGACAGGGCCGCGCTGGTGGTCGCCTTGATCTGCGCGTCGAGCTCGGTGACGTCGGCGCGCATCGCGATCTCTTCCTGGCTCTCCTTCGAGAACTTCTCGATGTTGGCCCTGGTCTCCAGCACGAGGGGGTGCGCATCGGTGTAGGTCGTCTCGAGCTCCGCGAGCTTGGCTCTCAGCTCCTGCACCTTGTTGCGCCGGATATCCTGCAGGTTCTGCAGGTCCTTCTTCTTCTGATCGAGCTGCTGTTTGAGGAGGGTCAGCTCGTCGTTGTTCTCGGCGGTGTGCGACGGGGCCTTGGCGCGGGGCGCGACGACCGCCGGCGCGGGGCGCGCCGCCGCCTCCTGCTGGGTCTGGGATTCTATCTTCTTCTTCGCGGCGTCGATCTGCGCGTTCGCGAAGTCGTTCATCTGCTTCGCCTGGGTCGTCAGATCCGTGCGCAATGCTGCGGCATGACGTTCCAGGATGGCGATGTAGTCGGCTAGCTGGGAGATCTCCTGGTGGTGGCGAGCCTCGAGGAAGTTCTGCTGAGCCGCTTCCAGGATGACGGCCGTGGTCGGCGCATCGGGCCAGTTGATGCCGAGCGTCAGCGAAGTATCCTGCGTGTCGACTTGCAGGCTCTTCTGGAGCTCCCACCGGAGCATCTCGGCGGTCGCCTTCGGATCCGGCTTGCCCCGCAGCTTGTCGGAGATGGCGTCCTTCAAGCGCAGGAGAGGCGCGCGCCGTTCGTACCAGAGCCGGACGAGATCCGTCTTCTGGATGATGGAATCGAGGTTCTCCTGTCGGAGAATGAGATCGCCGGCGCCCCACATGGCCACCGTGCCGTTCTCGTCGTGAAACGCTTGGGTGCGCTGCGCGAAGAGCTTCGTCTCGCTGTAGTAGGTGCGCGGCCACACCGCGGCGACGACGATGGCGAGGGTTGCGCCGACGACGAAGACCAGGATCGATACCAGCCGTCGGGCCATCACCGCCCGCTTCAGGAACGCGAGGTAGCTCTTGAGTAGATCGGGGGCTACGCCACCGGTTTCGTCGTTGCTCTCGTCGTCTTCGTCGTCCACGATGCTCCTGATCTCGTCCGTGAGGTGCTGGCGTCCCCCCCGAGGTCGTGTTCTCTCGAGAGCACGAGGGTTGGATTCAGATACTGAGTCTATGTTCTCCCGGAAACGAATTCTGAACTTCCCGCGCCAGCGGCGCAAGACGGCGGGTTTCCCGAGATGAGCAAGGTCGTCGCGCTGGGCGCGGGCACCGCCGTCCTCGCGGCGGGCGTCCTCGTCGCATGGTTCGTGCGCCATTCCCACCGGCATGGGGCCGAGGTCGGGCCCGCCCCCATTTCGGCCGGAACCCGCCCGTCCAACGCGAATCTCGTCGTCGCCGAGAAGGTCTTCGATGGCAAGTTCGGGGCGGGCTGGGCGGACTGGGGCTGGGGGCCGCGCGAGCCCGGCGATGGTGGGCTCCTCGGTGTCTCCTTCGAGGGCTACAGCGGAATCATCTTTCACCATGCCGAGCCGCTGCCCGCCCAGTTCGGGGCCATCGCGTTCCGCTACAAGGCGCCGCCGCAGCTTTCGGATTTTCTGACGCTGTCACTCAAATCTAGTCAAATCGACGACAGCAAATTCCCGAAGATCCGGATCCTCACCGCGGAGACCGCCGCCCTCGCTGGCGGCTGGAACGAGGCGTTCGTGCCGATGGGCATCATCAACCCCGCGGGGGCCGCGTTCGACGGGATCGTGCTGCAGGCGAATCGCCCGGTCCCCTCGGGATTCGTGGAGCTCGACGACGTGGTGCTCACGAAGGCAGACAGCTCGTCGGCGCTGTCTCGGGCCCTGAAGCTTTCGGTGCAATGTGGCGCTCCTCCGACACCAATCAATCCGCTCATCTACGGCACGGCGGACACGTTGCGAACGACGGGTGCGACCGCTCGTCGCATCGGTGGAAATCCGACGACCCGGATGAACTGGGAGCTCGGAACCTGGAACACGGGCGCCGACTGGTACTTCGAGAACGTGAAGGCGACCGGTCCGAGCCTCTACGACGGCTTCGACGAGGATCACGCACACGAAAGGAAGACTGCGATCGTCGTTCCGATCATCGGCTGGGTCGCCAAGGACGCGACGTCGTCAGGGTTCCCCGTGTCGAAGTTCGGACCGCAGAAGGCGCACGACCCCCAGAGGCCCGAAGCGGGCGACGGGCATCGGCCAGATGGCGCTGCCATCCCCTCGGGCTCTCCCACGCAGACGAGCATCTCCGCCCCTCCGTCATTGATAAAGAAATGGATCGACGCCGTTCGAGCGAGAGACGCCGGGAAGCATGGGCGCAGCATCGACATGTACATCTTGGACAACGAGCCCAGCCTCTGGAACGTCACGCATCGCGACGTTCACCCGGATCCAGTGAGCTACGACGAGCTGCTCGCCCGCACCGTCGACTACGCGACGGCGATCAGAGAGGCCGATCCGGAAGCCGTGATCGCCGGGCCGGCCGCCTGGGGCTGGAGCGAGCTCTTCTTCTCCGCGAAGGATCTGGGCGGAATGGGTTTGCACCTCGACCGCCGTGCCCACGGCGACATGCCGCTCTTGCCCTGGTACCTGACCCAGCTCGCGGTGCACGAAGAGAGGACTCACACGCGGCTCCTCGACGTCGTCGACGTGCATTTCTATCCGCAGGCGACTGGCATCTACGGGCAAGGCGCTCGGACCGATCCCGAAAGCGCCGCGCTTCGAATTCGTTCGACCCGCGCTCTGTGGGATCCCACCTACAAGGACGAGTCGTGGATCGGCGAAGCCGTGAACCTGGTCCCTCGCGTGAAGGAGTGGATCGACATGGCCTACCACGGTCGCGGGATCTCCGTCGGCGAGTGGAGCTTCGGTGCGGAGGAACACATGTCTGGGGGTCTCGCTGCCGCCGAAGCGCTCGGGCGTTTCGGCCAGCTCGGGATCACGTCGGCCTTTTACTGGTTCGGTCCCGCCGAGGGCACACCGGTCTTCAACGCCTTCCGCGCGTTTCGCGACTTCGACGGAAAGGGTGGAACCTTCCTCGGTCTCTCGGTGCCGACGACCAGCGTTGACGGCGCGTCGCTCTTCGCGTCACTCGACGAGAAACGGTCTCACCTGGTACTCGTGCTCTTGAACTTCGACCCGGTCACCGGCGCCGACGCGGAAATCGACGTGTCGTCGTGCGCGAAGGCGACGTCGCGAAGGACCTTCTCCTACGCGGGAGGCTCGGCTGGTTTCGCCGATCGAGGGAGCCGCGACGAAGGGGGAACGCTACACCAGCAGGTCCCGCCGTACTCCATGACCGTGCTCGACGTCGCGTTGCACTAGCGACGCCGCACGTCTGCGACGACGCAGAGGTGGTCGGAGGCACCCTTGCAGCCAACGGTGAAGCTCGTGAAGGTGAGGTCGCGGCTCGTCAGGATGCGGTCGATGCGCATCCAGGGGAGCTTCGCAGGGAAGGTGTAGCCGAATCCGAAACCCGTCGAGGGGAAGCCTTCGACGAACGGCGACAGGTTCGACAGGATGGGGCTCAGCGTCGGCAAGTTGGTGTCGCCGCCGATGATCACCGTGCCGGTTTCCGCCGCGGCGCTCCTGGCGAACGCCTCCACCTGGCTCTTTCGGAGCTCGCTGTCTCCCTGCATCTCGTCGGTGTTCTCTGCTTTGAAGAAGCGCCCGGTGAGGAGCTCGCGTCGGAAACCTTTGCCCCGGATCGCGTACATGCCGTAGCGCGGAGAGATGGGGTGCACGTTGTACAGGACGACCTCGCCGAGCGCCGTCTTCGCCGTGTAACGGATGAAGCGCGGCGATCGGGCACGACCTTCGTGAGGCAGCTTGCCGGGCTCCACGGTGGAGTCGACGGCGTATTTCGTCGCCACGATGAACTGCGTCGAGCGGAGCACCGTGGGGAAATGCGGCTTCAGGGCGGCTTCGAGCTCGTTCCCGTTGTCGAAGATCTCCTGGATGAGGACCACGTCGGGCGAGTAGCTGGTGATCGCGTCGACCACCACGTCCACGCCGAAGTACGCCGAGTTGACGTTGAAGCTCAGCACCCTCAGAGACGGCTCGCCGCGGCTCGTCGGCACGCTGACGACGAACCCCATCAACGGAAACACGACGATGAGCAGCGCGGCGAGCTGCGAGTAGAGCAGCTCTCTCGGGCCGAAAAGCAGGAGCAGAGCCACGACAAACGGCAGCGGCAAGGCGAAGCCGAGGCGCGGCAGGTACAGCCCGACGCCGGTCGCCCACCAGCGCTCCCCCACCGTGTGAAGGAGCAGGACGATGAGGACGAGCGCTGCGAGGTAGCCGATCGCCGCGGCAGCGGCGATCCTGCGGGCCCACAGCCTCACGCCTCGGTTCGCGACGGCTCCGGCCATCGGGGAGGTCGCCTGCTGCTCGAAGGTCAGCCCTTGGTCCCCGCCGGATAGGCGCTGACGAGCTCTTCGAGGTGCTCGAGCGGGTCCGATTCGGGCCGGAGCCCGAGGGACTTCATGAGCGTGATGTCCGCGACGAACTTCGCGACCTCCGCCTCGCGGGCAGGTTCGCGCTTGAGCTCGCTCTTCGACTTCGAGACTTCGAGGATCCGCTTCGCAAGGTCGAGGATCGAGGTCGCGACGCCGCTGCCGATGTTCACGGGGCCGGGGAGATCGTGGGTGCTCGCGTGGACGAGCGCGTCGACCGCGGTGCCGACCCACAGGAAGTCGATGATCTGTGCGCCGCCGAACACCTTGAGCTCGCGGCCCTCCTGAGCGGCGGTGAGCCACAGCGGGATGACGCGACCGCTGTCGCCGGCTCCGTAGACGTTCGCGAGGCGGACGACCTGCACGTTCATCTTGTGGACGTTGGCGAAGGTACGGCAGTAGGCCTCGCCCGCCACCTTGCTCGCGCCGTAGGGGTTCTTCGCGGCGAGGGGGCGGTCCTCTGCGACGGGGAGCACTTCGACCTCGCCGTAGACCTCCCGCGACGAGGTGAAGACGACGCGGGCGCGTTCATCGGCCGCGGCGCGGAGGACGTTGTGGGTGCCCATCACGTTGGTCGTCACGCTGTAGTCGGGGTCCTCGATGGCCCCCATCACGTTCGACTGCGCGGCGAGATGATAGACGACGGTCGCGCCGCGCATCGCCTCGCGGAGCGTGGGGTAGTCGCGGATATCGCCCTCCACGAACTTCAGCCGGGGCGAGCCTGCGAACTGCTCGAGCTTCTTCTTCGAGCTTCGCTTGAGGTTGTCGTAGATGACGACGTCGTTGCCGTCCCGAAGGAGGCGCGCGACGAGATAGGTGCCGATGAAGCCCGCGCCGCCGGTGACCAGTGCTTTTTGAGCCACGGTGTTCCTGTCTGCTCCGCTCAACAGCGGGAGCGAACGAACTCGAACAGCGCCTTCGCGTTCGTGTGTACTTCGAATCGTTTCCGCGCGTCCTCACGACATGCGACGGACATCTGCCGGCGCCGATCGGGCGCGTCGACCAGACCCTCCAGCGCGTCGCCCAGCGCCCTTTCGTCGTCGACGTCGATCAGGTGCCCCGTCTCGCCCTCGCGCACCATGTCCGGGATGCCGCCCACCCGCGTGGCCACCAGCGGGAGCCCCGCGGCGAGCGCCTCCATGCAGACCAGCGGGTAGCAATCGGCTCGTGTCGGCACGACGAAGATGTCGGACGCCGCGTAGAGATCGAGGAGGGTCCTCGAGTTCGCCTGGACGTTCCGGTAGACGCGCACGCCGGGCTCCGGCGAGAGCTCGCTCCGGGTGACGAGCTCGAGCTCTGCCTTGCCGCGGAGCCGCTCGCGGAACACCTTCAGCAGAAGATCGCCGCCCTTGCGCGCGAAGTCGCCGCCCACGAAGAGGATGCGCGGAAGCTCGTGGTTCCGGTCGCCAGGCGCGAACTGCGTCATGTCGATCCCGGGCGGAATGACGACCACGTCCTCCTCGCGGCACCCGTAGTCCTCGACGAAGGACGCCTTCGTCCAGCTCGACCACGCGACGAAGCCCCGGGCACGCGCGAAGATGTTGCGGAACAGGAAGCGCTTCGCCTGCTCCGACACCTTGCCCTCGGGGCGAAGGTTGTAGCCCTCGCGCATGTGGCGCTTGTTGAGCGGCGTCCCGTCGCTCGAGATCACCGTCGGCTTCCTCGCGAAGTAGTCGGCGGAGAGAAGCGCGAGGGTCGTGGTGTGGATGAAGATGCCGTCCACCTCGTCGAGGACGGGCCCGAGAGCCCGACGGGCCAGCATGCTCCCGGTGAGCGTCCACGGCGCCCGCCCCTCGCGGTACTCGATCGGCATCCACCGTCGAGTCCCGCTCTCGGGCATCGGCTCCTGTTTGCGCAGGTTCAGGTAGTGCGTGATGCTGCCGAGCGTTTGCTCCATCACGTACGCGATCGGACGGGCGCTCATCCGGCGACTCCCGCTTCGCCCGTCACGAGCCGAGCGCGCGACAGGCGTCGTGCAGCCCGGCGCTGACGTAGTCCTGCTCTTCGTCGGTCATCTGCGGGTAGAGCGGCAGGATGATGCGACGATCCTGCGCGGCTTCCGAGTGCGGCAGGTCGTACGGCTTCGCTCGATGGTACGGCACCTCGCGATGGGAGTTCATGATGCCGCGCCGGCTGGCGATGCCGCGGTCGAGCAGGAACTGCATCGCCTTCTTCTGCTCCACGCCGTCGGGGAGGCGCACGGAGAAGCTCTGCCAGTTGGAGCGCGCCCAGCTCGGCTCGAAGGGGAGACCGAGCCCCGAGATGTCCCCGAGCACGTCCCTGTAGCGGCCGGCGAGCCTCCGCCGGGTCTCCACGATGCCGGGAAGACGCTTGATCTGCTCGCGGCCCACCGCGGCCTGGATGTCGGTCATGCGGTAGTTGTAGCCGAGCACGGAGTGCTCCTCGAACACGACTTCCTTCGAACCGTGCCGCACGCGATCGTTGATCGACATGCCGTGCTGGCGGAGGAGCTTGAACTGCGCGTCGAAGTCGGGATTGCTCGTCGTGAGCATGCCGCCATCGCCGGTGCTGATGACCTTCCGCGGGTGGAACGAGAATGCCGCGATGTCCCCGTGCGGGCGGCCGACGTGTTCCGTCTTGCCGTCGAAGACGTAGGTGCTGCCGCTCGCGCATGCCGCGTCTTCCACGACGGGGATGCCGTGCTTCTTGCCGACCGCGACGATTGCGCGAATGTCGCACGGCATGCCCATCTGGTGGACGCAAAGGATCGCTCGCGTCTTCTTGGTGATGGCGGGCTCGATCAGCGCCGGGTCCATGTTGCTCGTCGCCGGATCGATATCGATGAACACCGGCTCGGCGTTGCAATAGCGGATGCAGTTCGCCGTCGCGATATACGAGTGGCTGACGGTGATGACCTCGTCGCCGGCCTTCACGCCGACCGCAAGAAGGGCCAGGTGCAGCGCGGTCGTGCAGTTGGAGAGCGCACAGGCGTGCTTCGCGCCCACCAGCGCGGCGAACTCCTGCTCGAAACCCGCGACCTCCGGGCCCTGCGTGAGCCACCCCGACATGATGGGCCGCTTCGCCGCTTCGGCTTCGGCCTCACCTGTGACGGGCCTGGCGATCGGGATGTTGCGTTGAGTGGTAGGAGCGCTCATGTGGTTGCCGTCTTGCTCGCGCGCCACCAATCGGCAAGCTTGCGAAGCCCCTCGTCGAGGCTGATCTTCGCTTCGAACCCGATCTGATCGCGCGCGTTCTTCGTCTCCGCGAGACGGCGGGACACGGGGTTCACCTTTCGCATCGGGCCGTATTCGAGCGACATGTCCGGCTTGCCCATGACGCGCAAGAGGGCGTGCGCGAGGTCGTTCAGGCTCGTCTCCACGCCGCTCGCGACGTTGAACACGGCGTCGGTGGCCTTGGACTGCATGGCGAGCAGGTTCGCGCGCGCGATGTCTTCGACGAACACGAAGTCCATCGTGTCCTTGCCGTCGCCGAAGATGATCGGCGGCTTGTTCTCCAGGATGCGATCCATCCAGCGGATGAGCACCTCCGTGTACTTCCCGTAGATGTCCATGCGCGGGCCGTAGACGTTGAAGTAGCGCAGCGCCACGTAGTCGAGCCCGTACATGTCGTTGAAGGTCCGGAGGAGGCCTTCGTTGAACGCCTTGCAGGCTCCGTACAGGGTGCGGTTGTTGTACGGGTGGTGCTTCTCGGTGGTGGGGAACTCGTCGGCGAGGCCGAGGACCGACGCCGAGGACGCGGCGACGACCTTCTTCACCTTGGCGTTCACGCACGCCTCGAGCACGTTGAACGTCGCGTCGGCCATGACCTCCATGGCGAGCCGCGGCTCTTCCGCGCACTGAGTGATGCGGATCGCGGCTTGATGGTAGACGTGGTCGACGCCCTTCATCACGTCGGCGAGCGCGTTGCGGTCACGGATGTCGCCCTCGACGATGGTGACGGGCCCCTTGGCCATCGCGGTGGCGAGGTTCTCCCGGCGGCCGCGCACGAAGTTGTCGAGGACGATGATCTCCGAGTAGTTGCCCTTGTCGCGCTCGACGGCGAGCAGATCCACGATGTGTGAGCCGATGAGACCAGCGCCCCCGGTCACCAGAACTTTGGGTGCAGTTGCCATGGGTGGTCTTACTTGGCCTCCGGCCAGTCCTTCAGCGCCTTCACGATCTCGTCGATCTGCGCGTTGGTCAGCTCGGCGAACATCGGCAGCGACAGCGTCTCCTTCGCGGCCTTCTCCGAGATCGGGAAATCACCGGGCTTGTGCTTCAGCTCGGCGAACGACTTCTGCAGGTGAACGGGGATCGGGTAGTGGATGCCGGTGTGGACGCCCCGCTCGGTCAGGTACGCCTGCAGCGCATCACGCTTCGGGTGGCTGATGGCGTAGCAGTGGAACACCTGACGCATGTCCTTCGGCGTCGCGGGGAGGCCGTAGCCGGCTCCGGCGAGGAGCTCGCTGAGACGCGCGGCGTGCTTGCGGCGCGCCTCCGTCCAGCCCTCGATGTACTTCATCTTCACGCCGAGCACGGCGCCCTGGATGCCCTCGAGCCGGAAGTTTCCGCCCTTGAGCTCGTGGTGGTACTTCTTCTCGCAGCCCCAGTCGCGGAGCATGCGCAGCGTCTTCGCGTAGGCGGCGTTGTTCGTGGTGACGGCCCCGCCCTCGCCGGCCGCGCCGAGGTTCTTGCCCGGATAGAAGCTGAAGCACGCCATGTCGCCGATGCTGCCGATCCGGCGTCCCTTGTACTCGGCGCCGTGGGCTTGCGCCGCGTCCTCGATGACGAGGAGCTTGCGCCGCTTCGCGATCTCCATGATCGGATCCATGTCCGCCGGCCTGCCGTGTAGGTGCACCGGCATGATGCACTTCGTCTTCGGCGTGATCGCCGCCTCGATCCTCGCGGGGTCGATCAGCAGCGTCACGGGGTCGATGTCCACGAACACCGGCTTCGCACCGGCGAAGTCGATCGCGGAGACGGTCGCGACGAATGTGAACGGCGTCGTGATGACCTCGTCACCCGGGCCGATACCGGCAGCGAGCAGCGCCAGGTGCAGCGCGCTCGTGCCGCTGTTCATCCCGATGGCGTTCTCGGTGTTCGTGTACTTCGCGAACGCGGCCTCGAACCCCGCGACGGCGGGGCCGAGGACGAACGCCGACGTCTCGAGGACGTTGATGATCGCGGCGTCGAGCTCCGGCTTGATCGAATGATACTGGGCTTTCAGGTCGATGAATGGGACCACTTGTACTGCTCCTTCGGACTCAGATGTCGACGGGTGCGCCGCGTGCGGCCATCGACTTGGACGCGGCCTCGAGAATACGCACGACTCGCAGACCCGCGCTGCCGTCCGTGGTCGGCTTCCGGCCGCTGCCGATGCAATCGATGAAGTGGCGCGCTTCGACAGCGAGCGCCTCCACGTTGCTGAGATGGGGGGCCCACATGTCGCCCGCGCGGTAGCCGACCTTCAGCTGGTAGACTCCGTCGGGGCTGCTGTTCACGGTGGTGATGCCCTTGTCGTAGATGCGAAGCTTCTCGCTCAGCTGCATATCGTCCCACTCGATCATCTTGTGGGACCCGCCGATCATCGTGCGGCGAACCTTCACCGGCGCGAGCCAGTTCACGTGGAAGTGAGCGATGAGGTTGTCCGGGAAGAAGCACGTGAGATACGCGAGGCTCTCCGGCTGGCCCGGCACGCTGGCCATGCCCGTCGCGGCGATCGTCTTCGGCGGACGGCCGAGGACGAAGTCCATGATCGACAGATCGTGAACGGCGAGATCCCACAGCACGTTCACGTCGTGCTGGAAGAGCCCGAGGTTCACGCGCACCGAGTCGTAGTAGTAGAGCTGGCCCAGGCTGCCTTGCTGCATGAGCTCCCGGATGCGCTGCACGACGGTCGTGTAGACGAACGTGTGATCGACCATCAGCGTGAGCTTGCGCTTCTCGGCCTCGTCGATCAGGCTCTCCGCCTGCTCGGAGGTCGTCGTCATCGGCTTCTCCACCAGGACGTGCTTGCCGGCATGGAGCGCCGCCATCGCCAGCTCGTAGTGCGACGAGACCGGGGTCGCGATGATCACCGCATCGACCTTCGGATCGGCGAGCAGCTCCTTCACGTCCGCGTAGGCCGTCACCGCGGGGTAGTGGGCCGTCACTTGCTTGCGGCGCGCCGGCGACTGGTCGCACACCGCGATGACCTGGGCGCCGTCGGTCTGGCTGAAATTGCGGACGAGATTCGGTCCCCAGTATCCGTAACCGATGACTCCAATTCCGATCATGACCCTTCCTTCTTTGCGCTGCTCTGCTCGGCCCTGGTGAGCGCGATTGCTTCTTCTTGAGTCTTGCAGCGCTTGCCGCTGGCGCTGACGTAGCCGATGACGCGAGCCGGATTGCCAACGACGAGCGCGTGGTCGGGAACGTCCTTCGACACCACCGAGCCGCACCCGACCATGGCCCACTTGCCGATCGTCACGCCGGTGACGACGACGGTGCTCGCGCCGACCGCAGCGCCGTACTTCACCAGGGTCTTGCCGACCGTCCAGTCGTCGGCAGACTTCAGCGTGCCGTCGGGGTTGATGCCGCGCGGGATCTTGTCGTTGGTGAAGACGACGTGGGGGCCGATGAACACGCCGTCCTCCAGCGTGAGGCCGTCGTAGAGGGACGCGCCACCCTGGATCTTCACGTTGTTTCCGACGACGACGCCGTACTCGATGTACACGCCCTGACCGACGATACAGCGCGCTCCGAGCTTCGCGCGTTCGCGGATCTGGACGTTGCGCCAGATCATCGTGCCTTCACCGATCTGTGCGTCGGGGTGGACCTCTGCGGTCGCATGTATCTTCATGGGCGTATTCTCCCGAGCAACGTTCCGATGATCGAGACGCTCACGGAAACGTCTCTAACTACCCGATTACGACGCCATCCGCCAGACGGCAACTGTCTCGTTCGGAGCGCCGCGCCGCCCAGGATTGTCCGCTATATCACATCGAAAGTGAGCGGAATCGAGGACCGCGCGGCGCTCGGGCGCAGCGAAAACTGCGCTCGAACTCGTGACGGTTTCGGGGTGCCGCGCGAAAGGGCGCGCATCCGTGGATGATGCGCCGATGGCTTCCCGCGAACGGTTACTGAGTGACCGTGACGTAGTCGATGGTGCTCGTCTGCGGGAACGTCGACGGGTCGATCGTGCCGCCGCCGCCGCCGCCCACCGCGACGTTGATCATCAAGAACATCGGCATGCTGGGGATACTGCTGGTGGCGGTGCAGGTCGTCTTGCCGTCGATCAGCCAGGTCATCTTGGTCGGCGCCCAGATGAACTTGTATGTGTGAAAGTTCTGGCTCACGTCGGTCGTGGAGGGCCGGCACCCCGGGCTGCCGGTGTTCGTGTGCACCTGCTGGTTGACCTGGGTTAGGTCGCCGTTGAGGATCTCGGTGATGTCGATCTCGTCGGAGCCCGGGTTCGGCCAGTCGCAGGTTCCGATGTTGTCGGCGCTGGTGACGTTCGAGATCTGGCAGTTCTTGCCGAGCATCCAGACCGCCGCCCAGGTCCCCTTTCCGCCGGCGAGCTTCGCCCGAAATTCCACCGTCCCGTAGGTAAAGCTGAAGCTTTTCCACTGGACCATCGATGCGGTGTAGCTGAAGCCGGAGCAGGACGAATCTTGCTTCGCCGTCTGCGTCAGGAAGCCGCCTGCTACAGCGGAGTTCGCGGGGCGATAACACTGAGCTTCGGCGTTGCTGCTGTCTCCGGGGCGGTCGAGCGCTACCCACGCCGACCCGAGCACGCTTCCGTCGAAGTTGTCCTGGAAGATCACGTTGCCCGCGGCGCTGCCGCTGCCGCCTGCCGACAGGCCGCCGCCGACACCCGTGGACCCTGAGGCCCCACCGGAGCCCGAGCCGGCGCGGCCGCCCGCGTTCCTGCCTCCACTGCTCGCTCTCCCTCCGCCGCCGGTCGTTCCGCCGCTCGTCGCGCCGCCGCTGCCCGTCCCGACGTCGCCGCCGTTTCCCGTCCCGACGTTACCGCCGCTTCCCGTCCCGACGTCACCGCCGGTGCTGCCGGGATCTCCTGCCGCGCCGCTGCCGCCGGAGCCCCCGGTGAGGTGCGGCTTCAGAGACCCGCCCGTCCCGGCGGCTTGCGCCCCGCTAGCGCCGCTGCTTCCCGCATCCCGGGGATCGTTGGGGGCGCTGGCCTGGTTGGAGCTTCCGCAAGCCGCGATGGTGGTGCAGCTGGCGAAAGTCGCGAGCCATGCACTGACGAACGGACTGCGGATGATCGAAATTACATTCATTCAGAACCACTCTTCCCAACGGTCGAAGGCACCCGACAGTAAGGCCCGGAACACTCGATCCTGGTCGAAGGACGTCACGAAAGTTCGTGCAACGGTCCCCGGGGGCCGCGTTTCTTCTGCCTGCGCGAACACTGTTTCGTAGCCGAGCTCTTTGGCGATTCCGGACGCCACCGCCGGCCAGTTGCGCGATTGCCCGTATGGAATCGCAAAGGAATCCGGCCGGATTCCGAGACGTGCTTCGATGACGCGCCGGGATTCCCCGAGCTCGTCGGTGACGATGGACGGCTCGTCCGCCAGCGTCGAAAAATCCGGATGGGTCATGGAATGACTACCGATGTCGGCCCCTGCCGCGGCAAGCTTCTCGAGCTGACGCCAGCCGAGGAACTGATCACGCTGCCAGGGTTCGGTGTGCTCGCTCCACCCTGCCACCACGAAGAGCGTCCACGGGATGCCGAATTCCGAAAGCACAGGCGCGGCGACGGTCGCGACGCTGAGCAGTCCGTCGTCGAAGGTGATCGCGACGTCTCGAGCGCTGCCGTTTCCCGCTGCGAGCTCGCGTGCGGGAACGAAGCGAAATCCCGATCGCAGCGCGATCTCCAGGTGACGGCGGAAGCGTTCCTGGCTGACGTCGTTCACGTCCCGGGGGCGCTGGCCGATGGAGTGATAACAGAGGATCCGCCCGGCGTTCCGCTCGCTGCGGGGCCCCCAGGTCGAGAGCGCGTGCCTCTCGTAGCAGAGGCGGGCACGAGCGACTCGACGCCGTCCAGCGCCCATGAGCCTGAACAGGCTGTCCGAGATCTTTCGGCTCGCGTCGGCGGAACGCACCCGACCACTCTAACACAGCCCAAGTACCGAGCTCGGTCGGGCGGCGTCCGCGGTTGTCAATGCTCGTGCGAGCTCGACGTGTCGGACCACCGCGTGTAACGAAAATGTTTGGGGCCCTCGGTGTCGCCAGCGCGACGCGCTGTAACCACCGCGCGCGAGCTGGTAACTGCCCGATCCGCTTGACGCCGAAGGGGAGAAGCGCCTTGCGAGGGCGTCCCGATTCTCGTGAAGAACCCGGCGAAGAAGAAGGCCATTTCTTTCGCGAGCGCGGTCGCATAGCACGACGAGCATGGCCCTCCCCGCCTCCAAGCCGCCTGCCGTTTCGGTCATCGTCTCGACGCGGAACCGGCCGGAGCACATCGTCGACTGCGTCCAGTCGGTGCTGTCCAATCCGGGTGACGATTTCGAGTTCGTGGTCGTCGATCAGAGCGATTCGACCGCCACCCGTGACGCCCTGCAGCGGTTCTCCGGCGATTCCCGCCTGCACTTCGTCTCGACGGACACACGCGGCCTGTCGCGGTCCCGCAACATCGCCATCGCGAATTCCCGCGCGCCGATCCTCGCGTTCACGGACGACGACTGCCGCGTGGGGAGCGACTGGGTCGAAGCCGTTCGCGGAGTGATGGCGCGTCACCCGGACGCCTCCCTGGTGTTCGGCTGCGTCGTGAGCCCCGCCGACGAGGTCGACGCCGGGGTCGCCGCGGAGTTCCGTCCTCCCGTCGATCAGGAGTTCCAGAATGCGTTCCTCTACCTGGACGAACCCTGGGGCGTCGGCGCGAACATGGTGTTCCGCCGCTCCGTGTTCGACAAGGTCGGGATCTTCGATTCCGTGCTCGGTGCGGGGGGTCCGTTCTTCGCGTCCGAGGACACCGACATGACGATTCGCGTGCTCGATGCGGGCCTGAAGATGCTCTATTCGACGGAGTTCGTCGTCACGCACCTCGGCGTACGGCAGGGGCGCGACGCCTCCCACCTGATGCGCGGTTACGGCGTCGGCACCGGCGCGGCGCTGGCGAAGCACGTTCGTCTCGGGACCCGCGGCTCTCGCCGCGTGTTCGCGCACTGGCTCGTCCAGCACACGCAGGCCGCGATGACCAAGGTCATCCAGCGGAAGAAGCCCTACGGGATCGGATACATCGCCTCCGGCATGTGGGCCGTGTGCCGCTCACTTGGCTACCGCGTCGATCGTGAGCGTGGCGTATACGTGGAGCAGTGAACATGTCCGGCGCCGCCCCCGACCCGACCCGCCCTACCCCCACCCTCTCCGTGGTGGTGCTCAACTACAACTACGCGCGGTACCTCCCGGCGTGCTTGAAGTCGATTCTCGGTCAGACGTTTCGCGACTTCGAGGTCGTGGTCGTCGACGACCGCTCCACCGACGACTCCAGAGACGTCGTCGTTCCTTTTCTTTCGGACTCCAGGGTGCGCCTGCACCCGAACACCACGAACATGGGGTTCTGCAAGTCGCTCATCGCCGGGACCGAGGAGCTCACGCGAGGCGAGTTCGTGACGGTCATCTCCGCCGATGACCTGGTGCAGCGTCCCGATGCCTTCGAACGTCAGATGGCCCTGCTGCGCGCACATCCCGAAACGGCGTTCTGCTTCTCCGCCATCGACCTGGTGCGGGGCGAGAGCGTCGTGGGCGAGCATCACTCCTTCAATTCCGAGACGGTGATGGGCTCGCGTGAGGCCCTGCATGCCTTGCTCCTTCGCGGTACGGTGTGGCCGCTGCACTCCGGTACGATCATCCGCCGCTCGGCTTACGAACGCGCGGGCGGCTACCGCCGCGACATCGCCATCGTCCTCGATCTTGCGATGTGGCTTCCTCTGACGATGGAGGGCGGCTTCGCCTACGTCCCCGAGCGGCTCTACGGCTACCGGCTGCACGAGGGGCAGATGTCGGTCGCGACGGCCAAGATCCGCGCGAACGCCCGGGAGGTCGGGCGCGTGCTCACCGACGCTTGCTTGCTCGGGCAGCAGCGCGGCTTCGACACGGGTCCGCTCGTCGACACGGTGATCGGCGTGCACCTCTCCAACACCGCCATCAACGAGGCGTTCACCGGCAACCGGAAGGTCGCGCTGCAGCGCTGGTATGCGGCCATCCGTGAATGGCCCGCAGCGACTGCCAAGTCGCGGAAGCTCTGGATCATCGCGTTTCGCGCCACCTTCGGCGATCTGGCGACGAAGGGCGCGAGCGAGTCGCTGCGCGTCGTCAAGCGATGGCTACGGCGCCCAGGCGCCGAAGCCGGCCCTTCATCGTGAGGCCACTTCGACCCGGAACCGTGCGGCGAGCGGCCTGAGTGCGTGCTCGAGCGACCTCAGGGCCGCCGTTCCCGCGTCGTGCGAATCCACTCCTGTGTCGGTCCCGCTCGTCGCCGAGCCAGCGTGAGTTTCCAGACAACGTAGACCGGGGCAAACGCCAGGTCGATGAGGCCCCTTGCTCCCGTCCCGGAGAGCATCCAGCCGCGCAGCACGTAGAGCACGATGGTCGCGACGCACGCCGTGGAAAGGAAGCGGCTCGTCGGAAAACCGCCCCACGCAAGGGCGCACCCCCACGATGCGACCGCGAAGGCCAGCACGAGAACGACGATGCGAGACAAGGGGGGCACCAGCAGATCGAGCCCGAGGTCGAACAGGACGCGGTCGGCGCCGAAGCCCTTCCGCAGCAGGCGAAGGCCGTGTCGCTTCGCCAGCGCCACCCGGCCGCTCTCCCACCTCGTACGCTGAGAGCTCGCGGCCTTTGCGCTGGTGACCATCTCCCCGTACACGTGGGCCTCGTCCGCGTAGGTGACGCGGTGCCCCGCCTCCGCGAGGCGGATGCCGTATTCGACGTCCTCGACGATCGAGTACGCCTCGTGCGGCACTTCGGTCAGCAACCGCCGGGTGAAGCACATCCCGTTGCCCCGGAGGCCGGCCGACAATCCGAGCCGCTCCCGGGCCCTCGACCGGGCCACGTGAAAGGCGCCGAGGGCGATCGCCATGAGCCGCGTTCGCCACGAGCCGCCGGGATTGCGGACGGCGTAGTCCGCTTGCACGGCCGCCGCTCCGTCCGTGATGCGAGCCGCGAACGCGCGCAGAAGATTGGGGGACGCGAGCGTGTCGGCGTCGATGACCACCGCGGCGTCCACCTCTTTCGGCAGGCGGTCGAAGGCATGGTGGAGCGCGTAACCCTTGCCTCGCAGCTCCGCGTCCTGACGTTCCAGCACCTCCGCGCCCGCTCCGCGCGCGAGGGAGGCGGTGTCGTCCGCGCAATTGTCGGCGATGACCAGGACGTCGAACAGCTCACGCGGATAGTCGAGCGCGAGCAGATTCTGAACGGTCGCCACGATGCCCGCTGCCTCGTCGTGAGCCGGGATCAGCACCCGGAACCGGAGCTTCGCGTCGCCGTAGGGCGGCACCCGCGTCGCGCCGGAAAGCAATGTGGCGGCCAGCAGGTAACCGCTGCAGAGCACGGCAGGCAATCCGAGCACCGCGAGCGCCAGATCCAACCACTGGCTCATGCTTCGTCCGTCAGATCCGCCCGTACAGGAACATCAGGTAGAGCATGTAGAATGCATTGAACATGAGGGCGTAGACGATCGTCTTGCGCAGCCCTTTTCGGGGACTCTTCTCGCGGGCGGCGAGCGCCGGAAGCACGATGGCGGCGAGGATCACCGAGAGGAGGATGGCCTTTCCCACGTTCGCTACATCCCTGTCGGGAAGGGCAGACCCGAGATGGGGCCGTCATCCCGAGCCTCGAACAATCGTGGCCTGGGTTCGTTCCGCCTGCAAGAGGCCTCTGAAGACGACGGACTCGCTCCCGTTTCGGGTCGGAGTAGAAGTCGAACGTCTCGAAGTCCTGCACAAACGGCCCGGGAGGACGTTTCCGTCGGTCCGCATTTGACGTTCTCGAAACATCCCGGGCGCAGGCAGTCGTGATACAAGCGCGGACCATGCAGGACTTGCACGTTGCCGTCATTGGCACCGGTTACGTCGGCTTGACCAACGCCGTTGCGCTCGCGTTCCTCGGGTACGAGGTTGCGTGTGTCGACGTCGACGAAGCGAAGATCAAGAAGCTCCGGCAAGGTGAGCTTCCGATCTACGAGCCGCACCTGAAGGAGCTCATCGAGCTCGCTGGTCCCCGCCTGCACTTCACGACCAGCTACGCCGAGGCAGTGCCGCAGGCAGACGTCGTGTTCATCGCCGTCGGCACGCCTCCCGGTAAGGACGGAGCCCCGGATCTCAAGTACCTCGAGTCCGCGGCGCGCTCCGTCGGCGAACACCTCGGCGACAAGTTCACGGTCATCGTGAACAAGTCCACCGTTCCCATCGGCAGCGCGAACTGGGTGGAGTCGATCGTTCGCGACGCATTCCTCGCTCACAAGGGCGCGAGCACGCGTCAGCAATTCGCTGTCGCCTCGAACCCCGAGTTCCTGCGCGAAGGTTCGGCGCTGTTCGACACGCTCTACGCCGATCGCACTGTCGTCGGGGCCGACGACAAGCGAGCCGTTCATCTTCTTTCGGATCTCTATCGCCCCATCACCGAGCAGACCTTCACGCCGCCGACGTTCCTCGAGCGACCCGAGCGGCTCGCGCTGGTGCCGCTCATCACGACCGACCTCGCGTCCGCCGAGCTCATCAAGTACTCGGCGAACGCCTTCCTGGCCCTGAAGATCAGCTTCATCAACGAGATCGCCGAGCTCGCGGAGCGGGTCGGCGCCGACGTCACCCAGGTCGCGAAGGGCATCGGCAGCGATGCTCGCATCGGCGCGCGGTTCCTCCAGGCCGGCATTGGCTGGGGCGGTTCGTGCTTCGGCAAGGACACCGCGGCGCTCGTCTCGACGGGGCGCGAGTACGGGCTCGGTATGCCCATCGTGAAGGCTGCGCGCGACGTGAACGAGCGGCAGCGCGAGCGCGTCATCGAGAAGCTGCTCGCCGAGCTGAAGATCCTGAAGGGCCGCACCATCGGCTTTCTCGGCGTCGCGTTCAAGCCGCAGACGGACGACCTTCGCGACGCGCCGGCCCTCGAGATCGCGAAGATCCTCCTCGCGCGCGGCGCCAAGGTGCGCCTGCACGATCCGATTGCGCTCGCGCGAGCGAAGATCGAGGCGGCCCCCGGCCTCGATTTCTGCGACACAGTAGCTGCCGTCGCGGAGGGTGCCGACGCGCTCGTGCTCGCGACGGAGTGGCCGGAGTATCAGACCTTGCCGTGGCCGGAGCTCGCGAAGAAGATGCGAACCGCCTTCGTGCTCGACGGCAGGAACGTCCTGCCGCGCGCGGCGATCGAGCGCGCCGGCTTCCGCTACGCCGGCGTCGGACGCTGAGCTAGTCGGCCAGAGCCCGACCGCGCTCCGTCGTGACTGTCTCGTTCGAGGGGAGCAAAACTCCCCGCGAGCTCCCCGAAAGCTCAGGCGGTGGTCGGTCTCTTGGCGAGCGCCGCGCTGGTCGCCGCGGAGGGATGGAAGACGGCGGAGCCGAGAAAGCTGCTCTTGCCCACGCGCTCCACCGTGCGCTTGGCGTCGGCCGAAGACATCACCTCGAGCATGATGCAGAGGATGGAAAAGCTTGCCTTGCGGGCGAGCGCGACCGCCACGGGGCTCGCGTCGACGGTCGGGAGGGCGAGGAGCACCAGATCTCCGTCGCGGTTGAGGCGCTCGATCTCCTCGGTGAATTGCTCGAGCCGTCCGAGCGGGATGTTCGTGGCGTCCGCGACGTGAATCGGCGTGCCGAGATGCAGGACGCCGATCCTGGCCAGCGTGGCCGCGATGGTCAGCGTGAAATCCGGGGGAGCCCCTGCGCCGGCAGGGACGATGGCGATCGACGTCCAGGGACGCGCCTTCAGCAGCAACCACAGCTTCTGCCAATCGACGTCACGCCAGGGCTCGATCGAGCCGTCGCGGAGGGCGAGCGCTGTCTGGGGTCCCTGTTTTTCGGTCATTCTGGAGTCAACCTGACGGTTTACCAGGTAGGCAGGCTTCCCAGAAGCCCCGGCACTCCCCGGCCGTGCTAAAGCTGCCCGAACGTTCAGGTTCCGGCGACGTCGACAGCCTCGATCGATGTCTCCGTGGACCGGGGAGACGAGGTACAGGGACACCATGTGCGGCATCGTTGGATACGTCGGGCCCAAGCTCGCAGCGCCCATCCTGCTCGACGGTCTTCGCAAGCTCGAATACCGCGGCTACGACTCAGCCGGCCTTGCCGTGCACGACGGCAAGCAGGTGCAGATCGTCCGCGCCGTGGGCAAGCTCGACAACCTGGTGCGGGCCATCGAGGAGCACAAGCTCGCGGGGACCACCGGCATCGGTCACACGCGCTGGGCCACGCACGGCAGGCCGAGCGAGGCGAACGCCCACCCGCACGCCGCCGGTGACGTCGCGCTGGTGCACAACGGCATCATCGAGAATCACCTGGTGCTCAAGCGCGAGCTCGCCGCCGAGGGCGTCGAGTTCACGAGCGACACGGACACGGAGATCGTCGCGCACCTGGTGAACCGTGCGCTCGCGAAGGGCGCTCTTACTCTGTTCGATGCCGTCCGGGTCGCCCTGAAGCAGGTCCGCGGCGCCTACGCCCTCGCCGTCGTGTCGCGCCGCGAGCCCGACCGCCTGGTGGTCGCGAAGAACGACTCGCCGCTCGTGATCGGGCTCGGTCAGGGCGAGACGCTGTGCGGGAGCGACATCCCCGCCGTGCTCGGTCACACGCGCGACATGATCTTCCTGGAAGACGGCGACATGGCGGAGCTCACCGCCCAGGGTCCCCGCATCGAGACGGTGGCGGGCGCTGCCGTGGTGCGCATGCCGAAGCGCATCAACTGGAACCCGCTGCTGGCCGAGAAGGGCGGCTTCAAGCATTTCATGCTGAAGGAGATCTTCGAGCAGCCGCGCGCGGTGGAGGACACCCTCCGCGGCCGTGTCGATCTCGAAGCGGGCAACGTCGTCGAAGGGGAAATGGGCATCGACGCCGCGACGGCGAAGCGCGCCGGTCGCGCGTATCTCATCGCGTGCGGCACGAGCTACCACGCGTCGCTCGTCGGCCGGTACTGGATCGAGCAGCTCGCCCGCATGCCGGCGCAGGCCGAGCTCGCGAGCGAGGTGCGTCACCGGGAGCCCGTCTTCACGAAGGACGATCTCGTCATCGCGGTGAGCCAGTCCGGTGAGACGCTCGACACGCTCGTCGCGGTGCGCGCCGCGCGCGAGGCCGGCGCCACCGTGCTCGCCATCGCCAACGTGCTCGAGAGCGCCATCCCGCGCGCCGCCAACGGCGCCCTTTACACGCACGCGGGCCCCGAGATCGGCGTTGCCTCGACCAAGTGCTTCACGACGCAGCTCGTCGCCTTCCTGCTCCTCGCGGTGTACCTGGGCCGTCGTCGCGGGACGCTCTCGGAGGACCGCGCGCGCGAGGTGTTGCAGGCTCTGGTCGAGCTCCCGCGCGAAATGCGCCGCGCGCTGGAGGCAAAGGACACCGTCGCGAACATCGCGCGGAGGTTTCACCAGTCGGAGCACATGCTCTTCCTGGGGCGCGGGCTGTCGTATCCCATCGCTCTCGAGGGCGCGCTGAAGCTGAAGGAGATCAGCTACGTGCACGCAGAAGGCTACGCCGCCGGCGAGATGAAGCACGGTCCCATCGCGCTCATCGACGAGCACATGCCCGTGGTCGTCATCATGCCGCACGACCGTCACTACGAGAAGACGTTCGCCAACGTCCAGGAGGTGCGCGCCCGCGACGGCCAGGTCATCGCCATCGCCACCGAGGGCGACGCGGAGGTCCGCTCGCTCGCGCAGTACGTGATCGAGCTGCCGAAGGCGGCGGATGTCGTCCAGCCGCTCCTCACCGTGCTGCCCCTCCAGCTCCTCGCTTACTACGTGGCCGACTTCAAGGGCACGGACGTCGATCAGCCGAGAAATCTCGCCAAGACGGTGACCGTCGAATAGCTTTCGCGCCGGACGCGGCGCGCC
>CAYUAW010000020.1:0-9293 GCA_964442485.1 uncultured Polyangiaceae bacterium | reverse complement strand
CCTTGCGCCCGGTGGTGGATCGCGGTGTAGGCTTCGCCCGCATGCGATCTCGATGGAACGACGGCGAGGCGGAAGGCGCCGTATCGCGCTGGGGAAAGCGCTGGGGCGAGGACCTCGCTCTCCGCGTGTACACGTCGCGGTTGCTGGGGCACGAGCCCGCGCTCGTCCTGCACGGCGGCGGCAACACCTCCGCGAAGGGCAGGGCGCGCGAGATCAGCGGCGCAGAGGCAGAGGTCCTCTGGGTGAAGGGGAGCGGCTGGGATCTCGCGACGATCGAGCCCGAGGGCTTCCCGGCGTGTCGCATGGCGCCGCTCCTCGCCTGCCTCGCGCTCGAGCGGCTCACCGACGAGGACATGGTGAAGGCGCTCAAGAGCCAGATGCTCGATCCGACGAGCCCTGCGCCGTCGGTGGAGGCGCTTCTGCACGCCTTCCTTCCGGGTCGCTTCGTCGATCACACGCACGCCGACGCGGTGCTCGCCGTCATCGATCAGCCGGACGGCGCCGCTCGCGCGGCGGAGGTGTGGGGCAACGAGGTGCTGCTCGTGCCGTACGTCATGCCGGGGTTTCTCCTCGCGCGGCGCGTCGCGGAGCTCGGTGAGCGGGTGCGCGGCAAGGCCGTGATGATCCTGGAGCAGCACGGCATCTTCACGTGGGGGGATTCTGCGCGCGAGAGCTACGACCGCATGATCGACGCGGTCACGCGGGCGGAGGAGTACATCGAGCGAAAGAAGGCGCGCTCGTCGCGTCCTACCGCCGACGTCGGCGTCGTGGTGAGCTCGGACGCGCGGCACGACGCGCAGAGAAGGTTGTCGCCCCTCGTGCGGGGCGCCCTCGAGCGCGCAGCCGACGGCGGCCGGTTCGTCCTCGAGTGGCGGGAAGAGCCGGAGATCCTCACCCTGGTCGCGCGCCACGACGCGCGCGAGCTCTCGCAGATCGGCCCGATGACGCCGGACCACGTCCTTCGGACCAAGCCGGTCCCGGCCTTCCTCGACGTCGACGGTGGGGACGACGCCGCGGTCCGGTCCGCGCTCGACGCGGAGCTGTTTCGCTACGGCGCCTGGTACGCCGAGTACTTCCAGGAGAACGCGCCGCGCTTCGGAGCTTCGCTGACGCGGCTCGATCGGCTCCCTCGCGTGATGCTGTGGCCCGGGCTCGGAGCGCTCACCATGGGCAAGACGCTCGACGACGCGAGGATCACCGGAGACGTGTACGCGCACACCGCGAAGGTGATCCTGGACGCCACGGCGCTCGGCCGCTACGCGCCGGTCACCCACACCGATCTCTTCGACGTCGAGTACTGGAGCCTCGAGCAAGCGAAGCTGAAGGTGAAGGCGGCGGCGGCGGGTCCGCTCGCACGCCGCATCGCGCTGGTGACGGGCGCGGCGAAGGGGATCGGTCTCGCCACGGCGACGCACTTCCTCGAGCTCGGCGCGCACGTCCTCCTGTCGGACGTGGACCAGGCGGGGCTCACCATCGCACAGGCGACGCTCGCGGCTCGCTTCGGCAGAAGGTGTGCGGCCTTCGCCGCCGACGTCACCCGCGCCGAGGAGGCGAAGCGCATCGTGGCCGCCGTGGTCGACGCCTTCGGTGGGCTGGACGTCGTGGTGTCGAACGCCGGCAACGCGCCGTCGGGCCTCCTGCACACCGAGGCTGGCGAGGCGGCGCTGCTTCGCTCTCTCGAGCTGAACCTGCTCTCGCATCAGTTCATCGCGCACTCGGCGTGCGACGTCTTCCGCGCTCAAGGCGTGGGGGGCTGCCTGCTCTTCAATGCCTCGAAGAGCGCGTTCAACCCGGGCAAGGAGTTCGGTCCTTACGCCGTACCGAAGGCTGCCGTGCTCGCGCTGATGCGCCAGTATGCGGTGGATCTCGGCGCGCAGGGGATCCGGGCGAACGCGGTAAACGCGGACCGGATCCGCACGGCGCTGCTCGACGGGCTGGTCGAGAGCCGCGCCCGCGCCCGCGGCATTTCGCCTGATGAATATTTCAGGGATAACCTGCTGCACCGCGAAACCACGGCCCTGGACGTGGCCCGCGCCTTCGCGTTCCTTGCCACGGCAGAGGCGACGAGCGGCGCGGTGGTGACCGTGGACGGCGGCAACGCCGCGGCATTCCCGCGATAGGCACCCCCGGCACCGACGTGTTACGAGGCCTTGGCGCTCCTGGAGGACGGACCCTGAAAACGGAAAACGCGCGCGTCAGCCTGCCCGAAGCCGAGGAATCGGAGGGCATCATTGCGGAAGGGGCGCGCGAGCTGAGCCCGTCGGGCTTCGGGAAGAAGCATGTGCGGGCCTTGCTCGGCTCCGTCGTGATCGTGGCGATCTTCGTCTGGGTGATGAAGCGTGGGTCGCTGCCGATGCTCCCGCCGGCGGGCCTGCTCGCGAAGGTCGACGGGGTCCTCGTCTTCGGTTTCGTGCTCGGGATGCTGTCGCATCTCCTCCTGCGCTTCGTCCGCGTCTACTACCTGACCGCGCCGATCGCGCACGTGCCGCTCCGAAGGCTGATGACGATCAACGCGATCACCATGGTGATCATCAACGTCCTGCCGCTGCGGCTCGGAGAGATGGCGCGCCCTGCGATGCTGAGGAAGCAGGGCCACCTCTCGGGGTGGGCGGTGACGGGGACCGTCTTCGCCGAGCGGATCATCGACGGGATCGTCTACACGGGTGCGCTGCTCCTCGGTCTCGTGCTGGCGCCGCCGCACGAGCCGCTGCCGACCAGCGTCGGCAAGCTGCCGGTTCCGGCCTCACTCGTTCCGCAGGCGGGGCGCGTCGCGGCGCTCGGTTTCGTCGGCGCCTTCGTCGTGATGGTGATCTTCTATCGCTATCGCGCGTTCGCGGTGAACGTGACGGAGCGGACCATCGGCGTCGTCTCCGTCAAGCTCGGCGAGCGCGTCGCCGCGGCCGTCGGTCGTCTGAGCGACGGCCTGAGCTTCCTCACGAACTTCCGTTACATGGTGCCGTACGTGGGCATCACGTTCCTGTCCGCCTTCTCTCACATCTGGGCCATCGAGCTCCTCGGGCACGCCGTGGGGCTCCCCGAGCTCACCCTCGCCCAGTCGACTCTGGTCGTCGGGGTCCTGTCGCTCGGGTTCGCCCTGCCGAATGCGCCGGGGTTCTTCGGGGCCGTGCAGCTCGCGCTGTACGCGGGCCTGGCGGTCTACGTCACGCCTGACGAGGTAATCGGCCCGGGCGCCGTCCTCGTCTTCATCTTCTACATCACGTACCTGGGCCTCGTGTCGTCCCTCGGGGCGCTCGCGGTGGCCGTCGAGTACTGGGCGCCGTCCCCGGAGCCTCGCGCTCGTGAGCGCGAAGTAGGATGAGGCGGGCTTCATCCTGAGATAATCTTGGGGGATGGTCATCCCCTCGTCTGCGCCGCCGTGCGGCGTGTGCGCGTCGCTCTCGGGGCCGAACGCGGTAAGGGCCATCTACGAGGACGAGCTCTGGCACGTCCGGCACGCCGAGCCGGCGGGAGTACCCGGCTGGATGCTGATGATCAGTCGCCGTCACGTTGGCGGTCCCGCGCACTTCGACGACCGGGAAGCCGCGAACTTCGGGCCTGCGCTCCGGCATTTCGAGCGCGTCCTGGAGGAAGTGACGGGCGCGCTCCGCATCTACACCGCCGCGATGGGCGAGAGCTTTCCGCATTTTCACGCGCACATGGTGCCGCGCTACGCGAAGATGCCGAACGACGCGAAGGCGTGGGGCGTCTTCGACCTGCAGCGCGCGGCGGCCGCCGGCGAAATCGTGGTGGACCAAGCCGCCGTTCAGCAGATCACAGAGGCGTACCGAGCGACGCTCGCGCTGACGCCGCCGCCGGGGGTTGCGGTGCGGAAGCGGTGAACTGAGTGCGGGAGAGGGAGCAGGAAGGGGATGGCGTCACCCCAACCCCGCTCTCACCCCTTCGGCGCCAGCGACAACGTCTGCGCCTCCGCCGCGTCCTCCACGCGATTCACGCGCTCCCCTCGCTGGAACGCGGCCAGGTTCTCCACGGCGGTCGCGACGAGACGTGCCCGTGCTTCCACCGTTGCCCAGCCGATGTGCGGCGTCACGACTATGCGCCGCGCGAAGGGTGCCGAGGGGTCGAGCAGGGGGTTTCCCGCGTCGGGCGGCTCGCGCTCCACGACGTCGAGCGCCGCGCCGCCGATGATACCGTCGGTGAGGGCGCGCGCGAGGGCGGCCTCCTCGACGAGCGCGCCGCGCCCGGTGTTCACGAGCACGGCGCTTCGCTTCATCGCCCGGAGGAAGCCGTCGTCGACGAGGTGGCGCGTCGCGGGCGTGAGCGGACAGTGCAGCGTCACGAAATCACTCTCCGGCAAAGCGACCGCGAGCGGCGTCCGGCCGAGCGACGGTGAGCCCGGTACCGCCGCCGCGACCACCCGCATCCCGAAGGCCGTCGCGATGCCCGCGACGGCTCGGCCGATGGCGCCCATTCCGACGATGGTCAGCGTCTTGCCCGCGAGCTCGGTGAGGGGCTTGAGACAGAAGACGAAGTCAGGTGACGCCGCCCAGCCGCCCTCCTTCACGCGACGGTCGTGCGCGGCCACGTCGTGAGTCAGGTGAAGCACCAGAGCGAACACGAGCTGTGCGACGGAGTACGTCGAGTACCCCGGGACGTTTGTGACGGCGATGCCGCGCGCGCGACACGTGGAGAGATCGACCGCGTTCGTCCCGGTCGCGACGATGCCCACGTAGCGCAGTGCGCCGAGCTTTTCGAGCGTCGCAGCATCCAGCAGGACCTTGTTCGTGAGCAGCGCCTCCGCTCCCGCGGCTCGCGAGAGCAGGTCCCGCGGCGCGGTTCGCGGATACAGGGTGACGCGTCCGAGCGACTCGAGCCCGCCCCACATCGGCTCTCCCTGGTCTGCCGCAAACCCGTCCAGCACGACGATATTCATCGCTGCATTCCGTCCACCCGCGGCGGGGTTCTCATGACGCCTTCAGCGTCGCGCTCGAGCCCGCGGCGGCGACGGTGTCGTCCGATTCCTTCCGCGCGGCGCGCCCGAGCGCCCACGCCGACGTCAGCCACACCGCAATGAGCGGCGCGAGGCTCCGCGGGCCAGGGCTTCCGAGGGCCATGCCCACGTTGAACGCGTCGTAGCGGCCGCGGCGGACAAAGCTCTCGTGCGGCGCATGGCCGACGCGGCCGATGACCGGGCAGACGTCGTTCGCGGCGATGACGCCGTCGACGAACGCGGGCAAGAGCCCTGCCCAGAACGGATTCTGCATGCGGTCGTTCACCTTCGGCTGGACGCTCGTCACGACGAGCATGATGGCGACCGAGGGCACCAGGAAGACGAGCCCGAGGCCCGGGCGCCGGCTCGCGACCAGCGCGACGGGCATCGCGAAGAACGGCAGCATCGGGATCAGGTGCCGCGAGCCGAAGCTCGAGCCCCCCTGCCACCAGGTGTAGCTCGACACGAAGAGCAGGAAGTAGGCGCACACGCCCGCCGCGACCTTCGTCGCCCGGCGGCGCTCGGCGACGACCGGCTCCGGCGCCGCATCCGCGGTCACGTCGCGACTGAGCGACGAGAGAAAGCCCGGTATGGCGAGGAGCAGGATGGGCGAGTACGGCAGGAGCCCGCGGAACCGTCCCATCAGGAGCTCGGCCATCACGCCGATGTGCGGGTAGGTGAGCCCGAAGACGCCGCGCGTCCGCATCTCGTCGCGTGACGCGGGGTCGGCGAGCAGATCGTAGCCGACGCGCAGGGGGCTATCGAACGCCGCCCTCAGGTACACGCCGAGGCCAAGCACGGGAAGCGCCGCGAGCGCCGCGACGAGCCACGTCCTTCGCGTCGGGCGCAGCCCAAGGTGGTATGCGAGGAGCCCGAGCGCCGCCGGGGCCGTCGGCAGCTCGACCAGCACGGCGACGCCGAGCGCGAGCGGCACGCATACGGACTTCCACCGTACCGGCTGCTCCTTGCACTCCCAGGCGAGCACGAAGGCGAAGAAGAGGAGGAAGGCGGCGAGCTCGTGCCCGAACAGCATCGTGGAGAAGGGGAAGGCGATCGTCCCGAGCCCGTACCCCGCGGCAGCGATGACCGCGCCCACCGGGGTCGCGCCGAGCTTTCGTCCGGCGCGGTACACGAGCGCGCCCGCGGCGGATCCGGCAATGCCGACGGTCAGAACCGTCACCACGTAGGACGCGATGACGACGAAGTTGTGTTCGCTCGAGAAGAGGCCGCGGAAGAGCCGGACGACCACGTACAGTGGCACCGCCAGCAAGGACAGCCCTGGTGCCTTGTCCGAGTAGAAGTGCCCCCCGTAGCTCGCCTTGTCGCCGGTGTTCTCGTGGTAGCGATCGATCGCGATGGTGTGATCGTCGACGATGGCCCGCACCAGGTCGAAGCGGGAGTTCTCGTTCCACCCGCCGCCTTGATAGAAGTAGGCGAACGAGAACAGGAGGAGGGCGAACACGCCCCACGACAGGCGAACGTCGCGGCTCGTCATCTTCGATCCTTTGCGCGGCCGGCACGATACGATGGCCTGCGCAGGGCGTGCTCGATTGCTTTGCGCGCCCGCTCGGGCAGCAGGCGTCGCAGCCGGAGATCGCGGTAGAAATCGCTCTTCTTCGCGAATTCGAAGAGCGCGTCCAGCCGTGAGGGCCGTCGCGCCTCGGCCCTTTCCACCCCTGCCGCGAAGAGCGCGGTCGCGGCGCGGGCCGCCCGCTCTTGCTCGAGCGCGGGGAGGGGGGCGAGCCGCGGCTCCCGTTGTGAGAGCTCCTCCCAGAGCATGGCGTGGTCACGCGCCATCTCGGGCTCGCCGCGTCGAGGCAAGCCGCGGACGTGTGCAGCGACCCGCTCGACCTCGGGCCGGTCTCCGGCGAGCCTCGCCACCACTCCGACGAAGGTTGCAGGCTCGAACGGGTCGAACAGCCACCCGAGCTCACTCTCTCGCACGCGTTCGCCGAGCGCGCCGAGGTCCGAGGCGAGCACGGGGAAGCCTGCCGCAACGACCTCGCTCAGGACGAGCGAGAACGTTTCCGCGCCGACGCTCGGCAGAGCGACCAGGTGGCATCCGGCCGCGACGAGACGCCCGGCGAGCGCTGCGCGCGGATAGGCGCCATGCGCGACGATGCGCGCGCCGCTCCGCTCGACGCGGGCGAGCGACGCGCCCTCCGTCGCGCCGAACAGGTGCCACTCCACGTCGAGCTCGCGACCGGCGGCGAGGAGCGCGGGAAGCTGCTCGGTGCCCTTCACCTTCGCCCACACGCCGACGACGGCGATGCGGAGCGGCCCCGGCACCGCCGGAAGTGCGCTGCGCCGCGCGCGCGGCAGCGGGATGCCCCACGGGATGCGCCGCGCGCGCGCCGAGATGGACGGATGCACGGTCCGGGCGAGCTCGAGGACCGATCGCGACGGCGCGACGATGGCGTCGGCGGCGTCGACGAGCGCGCTCATCTCCTTGCGCAGAGCCGCGAGCGACCCGGGAGGCCGCCCGAGTGTCTTTGCAAGGCAGCGATCGCAACGAGCGAGGTCCATCGGGATGCCGCAGTATCGACTGCCGCCCTCGAGAAGCTCGTAATTTTCGCAGACCAGGGAGTGATCGTGCAGGGCGACGCTGAGGCGCGCTCTCGTCGCGCGCGCGGCGCCGACGATGACGCCCGGGCCGAACGGCGGCGAATGGACGTGAAGCACCGTCGCGTCCGTCCCCAGGAGCGCCGCCGACAGCGCGGATGCACCGTTGCCGGTATCCGGGTTCGCCGGCACTGCTGCGACGAGCCGGCGCGGCGACCAGCCTTCGACGAGCAGGTCCCCGGCAGAGGGATACGCAGTGAACACGGTCACGCCGGGCGGCACGTGACTCGACAGCGCCGCCACGTGCACCGCAACACCGCCCAGCGCGACCGGATCGGGCCTGTCGAGGCAGAGCTGTAGCACGCGCGTTCCGGTCGCCATCCGGGCGACAGGATAGCGCCCCGCGCCGCGGGGTATCAGTGCTCGAGCGGGGGGGGCGTGATCACTTCGAACGCCGCTGCCGGGATCGTCTTGAGCGGCTCGACGTCCTGCTCCGTCCAGCCGGGGTTGTCCTCACCCTGGAAGTAGAAATCCGAGCCGTTGTCCGCGAGGATGAGCCCGTAGGTCTGCATCGCCTTCGCCACGACCTGGGCCGACGCGGAGAGCTTCGAGATGTCGAATTTCGTCTTGTTGAGCCGGACGCGAAGGCCCATCGGAGGCGAATTGGGGTTGTTCGGATCGCAGGAGCCCGGGACGGCCTGGTGCGTCGCCGGTGCGACGAAGTTCGGCCGGGAGCAGTCCATCGTGAACCGTATCGCGTGCGTGATGGCTCCCGCGCGCACCTCGTCGAGGCGAACCAGGCCGGGCATGATGGCGAGACCGGCGGCGTCCGCGCTCGTCCAGCCCTTCGGCCGCTGGCCGTAGCTCTTCTTCGTCAGATCCCACTTCGCGCCGTTCGCGCAGTGCCACCCGCTCGAGTAGCTACAGCCGTAGCCTTCGTACAGCATGCACGTGCCGCTCTGCACGGTGAGGAAGTGGCAATCCCCGCTGCAATCCATCGGCGTGCCGCCCTCGATCTTCGCGGTGCCGGGGTCCGGGAACGGATACGGCCCGGGGTCGCTCTCGTCCGGATAGTCGTCGAAGGTGACCTTCACCGCGGGCTGCGACTGCGGCACCACGTTGATGGGGATGCCGTAGTGCTCGGTGCCCGAGTTGCCGTAGTCGGGGTGGAGGTGGAGCCCGCTCGAGAGCACGGTCTGGACGTGCATCGTCCAGGTGGCGTCCACCGTGGCGCTCGAGATGTCCTTGTTCCAGTCGTCGTCGGCGGTGAAGACGCTGCAACCTCCGACAGTGCCGGGCTTGCCCGGCGTCCCGCCGCTTCCGGTCGCGGAACCGCCGCTACCGCCTGCCGCGCTCATGCCGGCGCGGCCCGTCGCGCCGCCGGCGCTCGTGCCGCCGCTCACCGCACCCGAACCGGTGCCCCCACTGCTCTGGCCGCCGACGGCCGAGACGGAGGCGCCGGCTGCGCCGCCAGCCGCGCCCGGCTGGCTACCGAGGCTCATCATCGAGCTGCTGCCGAAGCCGCCCTCGCCGCCCGTCTCGCCGCTGCTCCCGCTGGAGCCGCCCGAGCACGCCTGAGTCACCGCCGCAGACAGCAGCACGAGTCCACCGGCACACGTTCGCAATGCCTTCATTCCACACTCCGGAGTCCATCACGCACCGCGCGTGATCGAGACGTCAGCGTACGACACGAATTGCGTTTGCGGTAATGCGCGGACTCAATCCGGCTCTCACGGTGTGGGCGGAGAAATCCGATGGCCTCACAGTGTGTGTGCACTCCGCC
>CAYUAW010000019.1:0-44498 GCA_964442485.1 uncultured Polyangiaceae bacterium | reverse complement strand
TTGGCCCCCCGCAGCTTCGCCTTCGGCGAACTGCTCCCCCCGCCGCCTTCGGCGAACTGCTCCCCCCGCCGCCTTCGGCGCGCTCGCTGCGCTCGCGCAGTTCTGTCTCTTGGATGGTCGGGGACGACACTGGCGTCGATGGCCGTCTATTGACGGGGCGAGGGCGCGCGGATAGTCGGAAGTGCTCGTCATGGCGCTCCAGAGGGCCCTTCTCTCCGTTTCCGACAAGTCCGGGCTGGTACCCTTCGCGCAGGGGCTGTCGAAGCTCGGCGTGAAGCTCCTGTCCACTGGTGGCACGCACCGGGCTCTCGTCGACGCGGGAGTCGCCGTCGAGACGGTCGAGAGCTACACCGGCTCGCCGGAGGTCATGGACGGCCGCGTGAAGACGCTACACCCACGGGTGCACGGCGGGCTCCTCGCCCGCGCCGGGAAGGACGACGCCGACCTCGAGCGCCTGGGTGCGGATTTCATCGACCTCGTGGCGGTAAACCTCTACCCTTTCGAGAAGACCCTGGAGAAGCCGGGCGCCTCCTTCGCCGAGCTCATCGAGAACATCGACATCGGCGGTCCCAGCATGCTCCGGTCGGCGGCGAAGAACCACGACCGGGTCACGGTCATCTGCGACACGGCCGACTACGCCTTGGTACTGGAAGAGATGCGCGAGACGGGCTCGGTGCGTCCCGAGACACGGCGGCGCCTGGCCGCGAAGGTCTTCGCTCACACGGCGGCCTACGATTCGGCCATCGCGAAGTGGCTGCGGGGCTGAAGCATCCGAAACTTGGCCGCCTTTCCGGTGCCGTGTCATCCCTTGCACCCACGAAGCGATGGTCCGTGTGGGGCCATCGCCGCACCTGAGCAAGCGCTCGCATGCGCTTTCGCTCGAGCAGGAGGACGACGTGAGCGAACGCGAACTTAGGACGGCCACCGTGAGGGTTCTCCGGGCTGACGACGGAGGCTCGGGCGCGTTTTACGCCCCCGCCAAGCCTCCCGTCGAGGAAGCCGACGACCCTGAAAAGCGCGAGGCGAAGCCCGCGCACTACAAGGTCATCTGCATCTCCATGTACATGGATGACCTCAAGCGACTCGACGGCATGGTCGAGTCGCTGAAGGCGCGCGGCCTGACGAAGGCCAACCGCAGCGCCCTCATCCGTTACGCGCTCTCCGGCGTGAATCTCGAGCAGGTTCCGAAGGGGCTCTGAGCCCCCCGGATTCGTGACAGGTTCGGCAGGGACCTCCTGCCGCGTGAGGAGCCGGCCCTTACCGCCGGCTCCTGCCTCGAGCTCCGAGCTCGGGTAGAGCAGATCACGATCCGAAAATGGAGACCGCGACCCACGGAAACCGGGACGACGACGCCCCGGACAGGACGCGCGCGCGCGCAGACGAGCTCGGCATCTCCCGTGAGGCCGTCGAGCTGTACGAGCGCTCCGACGTCATCGATCTCCACCTCGACACGTTCATCTGGTCGCGCGTCTTCGGCTACGACCTGACCGCACGTCACGGTCACGGCGCTTTCGGCGCACGCTTCTACGGCCAGGCCGATCTCCCTCGTCTGCTCGAGGCAGGAGTCACGGGGGCCATCTGGTCCATCACCACGAACCCGCTGCGCACGTCGCGCGGGCGCGCCGCGGCGTTCGAGCGCAACCTCGACCGACTCCTCCGCATCTTCGACAGCGTCGGCAACCGTCTCGCGCTCGCACGTTCCGCGGCGGAGTACCGGGCCGCGCGCAGCGAAGGCAAGCACGGCGCGTTCATCGGAGTCCAGGGCGCCAACGCCCTCGACCACGATCTGTCGGCCTGGTCCCGCATCCAGGACGATGCTGTCACCCGCGTCACGCTGGTTCACCTGACCTCGTCGAGCCTCGGCTCGACCAGCTCGCCGTTCGCGCTCTCGGACCGCGGCCTCACGACGCGCGGGCGCGAGCTCGTGGAGCGGCTCGACGCGCAGCGCATCCTCGTGGACCTCGCTCACGTCTCGAAGAAGGGCTTCCACGACGCGGTCGACGCCCACGATCGGACGAAGCCCCTCATCGTCACCCACACCGGCGTCTCGGGCGTGTACCCCCACTGGCGGAACCTCGACGACGCGCAGCTCGTCGCCATCGCCGACAGCGGCGGCACGGTCGGCGTCATGTACCACACTGATTTCCTGGCGCGCTCTACGTGGCGCGGTCGCGCCGCCGCCGTCGCCGATCACCTGGAGCACATCGTCAAGACCGTCGGCGAGGACCACGCCTCGCTCGGCAGCGACTGGGACGGCGCCATCACCACGCCGCGGGACATGCCGACGTGCCTCGAGCTCCCCCGCCTCGTCCAGCTCCTCCTCGACCGCCGCTTCTCCCCCGAGACCATCCAGAAAATCCTCGGTGGAAACTTCCTCAGGACGATGGCCTCGCTCCGAGGCTGAGCGACTTCGCCTGACGCAGCGCCTTCCGCGCTGCTGCCTTCGCAACGGCCAAGCCGCCAAGAGCGCCAAGAGGGCGCCAAGAGATTGATCCTGAGCTCCGCTCGCCGAAGCCTCGACGCTCACGAGCTCGTCATTCCGGCTATCAGCGCGCGCTTCAAAAGATCCCCTTGGCGAAGCTTGGCGCTCTTGGCGTCTTGGCGGTTTCCGAAAAGCGCTGCAGCGCGGATGAACCTTCCAGTACCGCGCCACCCCCAAAGCTTTGGGGCCCCGCAGGAACGAGCGCGGCGTCCGGCGGACTACGGCGCGAGGTTCCGCAGCGCAGCGGTTTCCGCCGCCGCAGCCGCGCCTGCCCGACCAGGAACCGAGCTCAGACCACGTCGAGCTCGACCACGACCGCTCGCGCCGACTCCGGCGCGGCTTCCAGCTCTGCGTCGCCGTCATCGTCGTCCTCATCGTCGTCCATCCCGGCGAGGTCGGCCTTCGTGAGCTGCGGCAGCCGTCGCTTTCCGACGGGGCCCTCGTCGACGTACTCGCGGAGCGCCATCATGTCGCGCAGCGCCTCGAGCTTCGCCAGGGCCTTCACTTCCACTTGCCGGATGCGTTCACGTGTCAGGTTCATGATGGCCCCTACGTCTTCCAGTGTCGTTCCGCCGCGGTCGGCGACGTCGAGGGCGCACGATTCGCCCATGTCCCACACCTCCAGATCGGGGAAATTCAGCTTGATGGCACCGGTGCGCGGCGACACGTCGATGAAGAGATGGTGCTTGCACGAGACGAACGGGCACGGCCGCGGCCCTTCCAGGCACTCCTCGCGCGCGTGCGGCTTCTCGTACCCGGTCTCCGGATAGAGGAGCCGGCCGATCTCGAGCTCGCGCTTCGTCATGCGCTTCACGCTGATGGTGCGCGCGCGAACCGCACGCTTGCGGCGCGAGCGCCGCTGCTCCCGCGTGATCTGCTCCTCCTCGATCTCCGGCGCGAGCGCGGTCGCGCCGTCGACGGCGAGCCGCTCTTCGGAGGTCGCCCTGGTGTCTCCCGTTGCTTCGATTGCTTCAACCTTGATGGACATCTTGGCTGCCTCCGTTTTCCCGAAAATACGCGAGCACACGTCTCCGTCGCCGCCGGGTGCTCGCGCCCGTGCCGTGAACCGAATCCCTATTTCGCTCGTTTGTCTCGCCGGTACGTCCGACCCGAGCTCAGGCCCGGGGAGAACCCTCCGGACGATCCATCCGATATGTCAGCCACAAGCTCTGCACGAAGCCACGCACGGACTCCTGCCAAGAACGGACCCCATCGATGACGAGCGTGCTCATGACGCCGACACCGTCCGCAAGCTGCTGGTGCGCGAGGAGAGCCGCGACTCGATCGAGCCGAGCCTCGCCACGAGATCGCGGCTGAGCGCGCGCGCGCCCTCGACCTCGCGAGCGACCGTCTGCGCGTACGGATCGCTCCTTCGTTCTTTCATCACGCGCGCGAGCGACTCGAAGATGCTTCCGAGCGTCGCCTCGAGCGCCTGGATGTCGCTGCGCATGAAGAGCACGTCGCGCTTGATCTGCTCGATGGTGTAGTTGTCAGCCATCATCTCCTTGATACGGAGGATGAGACGTACGACCGTCACCGGGTACACGCCCTGCGACCCCTGGTGCTTACCCTTGCGCCCCACACGTACGCTCCGCGGCAGGAGCCCGACCTGCACGTATTTCCGCAGTGTGGCCTCCGTGAGGTGCACACCGCTCGTCGCGAACAGGTCCAGGATCTCCGCCGAGGTGAGCCCTGGCGCGTGATCGCGCTCGATACGGTCCAGGGTCGCTTCGTCCATTCCGGCCATGTGAGGATCCCCGAGGCCATCCCGAAGATCGGGAAACGTCCATCGGAAGTACGCGCGAATATATTCTACTCAGTGGATCCGTCAAACCATCTTCCAAGCAAATATTTGCGCATTCCATGCTGAAGCTCCATGGACCGCAGTTCCTTCCACAGACGTGACATTGATTGTCACTTCGATGGAACCGCACGTGCGTCCTCGACCCGGGCCTCGGTACTTCGCTAACCTCGGGGTGCCCGGGCGCTTCGAGGGCTCGGCCCCGGCGAGCTTTCCGGCGACGAAGACATGGCGGCGAGCAGACTGAGACCCACGACCGATCTCCACACCGTGGGGCCGGACGCGGAGCGCGTGACGGACACGAGCGGGATTGCACGTAGCACTCATCGCGACATCAAGGCCAATGGTGTGCGACTGCGCGTCGCACTGTCCGGCACGGGGCCCCCGGTCGTGTTGCTGCACGGTCTCTTCACACACCACGGCACCTGGGACGCCGTCGTGGACGAGATGTCGTCCGAGTTTCGACTCATCGCGCTCGACTTCCCGGGGTTCGGCGAGAGCGAGAAGCCACCCGAGAGCCGCTTCGCGTACGACGTCGGCGCGTTCGCCGAGGTCGTCGCCGATCTCTTCGCGGGGCTCGACATCGGGCGCGCGGCAGTCGTGGGTCACGCGCTCGGCGGAGCCGTGGCGCTCGCCCTCGCGGCGCGCCACCCCGAGCTCGTCTCGCGACTGGTGCTCGTCGATTCAGTCTGCTTCGACGCGCCCCTCGATCTACGCCGTCGCATCGCGCTCTTCCCGCTCGTGGGCGGGTTCGTCTTGAAGCAGCTCTGGGGCCGCGCGACCTTCCGCTCATTCTTCCGGAGCGACGTGCTGTCGAACCGTCCCGGGTATCCCGTCGAGCGCATCGACGGCTACTACGAGAAGTTCAACGACCCCGCGGCGCGGGGCAGCGCGCTCGCCACGCTGCGCGCGACCCGCGACACGCGCACGATCGAGGCGCAGACGGACCGCGTGAAGGCGCCGACGCTCGTCGTCTGGGGCCGCGCCGACCGGCTCGTCCCCGCGCGGTTCGGCCAGCGTCTCTCGCGGCAGATCCGCGGCGCGGGCTTCGAGCTGATGGACACCGGTCACGCCCCGCACGAGGAGCGACCAGCGGAGTTCGCCGCCATCCTCGGGCGTTTCCTGCGCGCCGAGCGTCCGTCGGGCGATCGCTCCGGTCTGAGCCTCGGCTCGACACCCGGGCCGCGCTGAGCGCTCACATCGGGAAGGATGCGGTCGGGGGCACTCCGCCTGGCGGCGGGCTCGCGGGCGGCGGGGTGGCCGGCGCGGGTGTGTCCGCGCGCGGTCGCTTCGCGGCGGCGGCGTGGCTCGGCGCACGCTCGGCCTGCGCGGGCGGCAGCTCGAGCCCCGACGAGGGCAGCTTCGAGGCGTGCCTCGGCGCGGGTGCCTCCGGCGGAGCAGCGACCTGACGGGGCTTCTCAACCTCGCGCGCGGGCGCCGGCTCGGCGGACGCCGCTGCGGCCGCGGGCTGCTCGGGAGCGGGCGGTGGCGTGGGCTCGGCTGCCATCGTCGGCAGATCGATCGCCTTCGGCGCTTCCGGCGGCGGGGGCGGCGGCGCTTCGTGCGCCTCCTCGACACGTGGGGGCACCGGTGCGGCGGTGGCCTTCACGACGGGCTCGCTGACGATGGGCGGCGCCGGTGCGGGGATCTCGTCGCCCTTTCGCATCCGCTGAGCGACGATTCCGACAATCAGACTTGCCACGAGAAACCCCACGAGGACCGCGACGCCCCTCGTCATCCGATCCCGCCGCTCTAGCTGCTCCTCCGTGGGGGCGACGACGTGCCGGAGCTCTTCGTGCTCCTCCTCGTGCAGCAAGAGCGGGGGCTCGCTCGGCGACGGCACCGCAGGGCCGCCCTCGTACCGACCCTCGTCACCCGCGACGAAGAACTCCTTGTGCAGGGGGTCGTGCTCGTCGTGGATCTCCCCCGGTGCGCGGTGAGGCTCGCCCGACAGGGGCGGCGGCCGATCCGAGTCTCGCTGCGGCGACGCCTCTGCGCCCTCCGCGGAGTGGGTGTCCTTCTGGCCTGGAAAGCGGATGAGCTTGCCGCCGTGCCGCACGGTGGACACCGACGCCATGGACATGGCGCCGCTGCGGGTACTCGCGACCGATTCGACGCCGACCGCTTGTGCCCTCGCCTCAGGGGTTGCACGGACGGCGGTGGCTTCCTTCGCCTCCACCTTTGCTTCGACCTTCGGCGAGCCGAAGTCCGCGAGCGTCTGCTGGATTGTCTCGGAGCGAACGGCCTGTCGTGCGAATGGCCCCGGAGCGGGTACGGGCTCGGCGCCGGGCGGCAAAGGACGATCGGCGACGGCTGGGGGTGTCCCCTGTCCGGGCTCGCCGCCGGGCGCTCCAGCGCCGGAAGCCGTCGGCAGGGTGACCTGCGGATGGGACCCCGCGGGAAGCGTCGTCCCGAGACCGACGGAAGACCCCGCTGGCAACGTCGTCGGCTGTGGCGCGACGGGCGCGGGCGTCGGCTCCTGCGTCTGGATGATGATCGACGGCAGATCGTACGACGCGACCGGACGCGGCGGCGCGACGGGCGGCGGCTCGACGACCCTGGGCGGTGGCGCGGGCGGCTCCGGGGGAGGTTCGGCCTTCGGCGCGACGGGCGCGGCGGCCCTGGGCGCATCGAGGGCGGTGGTGGCGAGCGGCGGCCGCGACGCGCGCGGCGCCGGAACGACCTCGAACTCGCTCGCACTGCGATCCCCCGCGGGGTGGCTGTCACTCGCTTCCAGGCTCGGGACCACCTGCTCCTCGGCCTCCACCAGGACGAGCAACCCCTCGAAGTACAGCTTCGAGATGACCGAGAGCGTCGACAGGTCGTCGAAGGGCGACTCGTCGATGATGTCCATCAAGTTGCGGCGGCCGTCCAGCAGCCGAAGGATCGCGTTCAGCTCGTCGGGGATCTCGGTGAGTCGCTCGACGAGCGTCTCGTGGTCGACGTCGAAGACGACGTCGAGCGACGGCAGCTGCTCGGAGAGGCGGCCCCACTCGTCGACACGGCGCATGCCCTCCATCAGGAGGCCCTGCGTCGACGTGGGGATCACGTCCGGGTTGTCGACCGGCTTGAACTCGACCTCGAAGTTACCGCTGCTCCAGAGCAGCGCGCGATAGATCGCTTCCTCGCCACGGAGCTTGCCGAGCTCGGCGTCCACGAGCTTGCCGTCGCGGAAGTACACGGTCGCGTGGCGCTTGCCGTCCGTGATCCGCGCGACGCCGCTCTTCCTGCTCACCTCGATGGTCTGGAGCAGGTCGACGACGCCCATGTCCTCGAGCGACCCTGCGAAGCGGGTGCGAGACGCAGGACCCGTCGCGATGCGTTCCTGCGTGCGGCGCGCGAGCAGCATGTGCACTCGCGTGATGAGCTCGCGCACGAAGATGGGCTTGATGAGGTAGTCCTCGACGCCCAGCTCGAGGCCGCGGATCTTGTCCTCGATGGATTTCTGGCTCGTCAGAAAGACGATCGGAATGGCGGCATGCTCGGGCCGGGCCTTCAGCCGCCGCACGAGCTCGTAGCCGTCGGTGCCAGCGAGGCGCGTGTCGCTGAGGATGAGATCGGGCGTCGCGTACTCGAGCTTCGCGAGCGCGTCCGAACCGTCGTACGCAGTGGTGACGTTGAACCCCGCATTCTTGAGGCTCACTTCGAGCACCCGAACACTGCGCGGGTCCCCATCCACCAAGAGGAGCTGCTGCTTTGCCACGAACCTTCTTCGTCCTACCAGATTGCTGAAGAGACGCCGTGCGAAGAGTGCCCTCGAGACGAAATATCGGCTCGGCGCGGGTGCCCCGCAAGGTTAGCGCGTCCAGGGATCGACGATCCCATTTTCCTGAACTTTCCCCTTTGCTATCGGGGAATTGGCCAGGCCGCTCGCGGGCATTGGTTTTTCCCGTTTTGCGATGTGTGGAGGAGCTTTGCTGACAGGGTGCGCGCGCTCGGCCCGCGGCAAAGCCGGCGCGACGACGGGCGGCGCCGCGACCGGCTCCACGGTAACGGCGGCGCCGGGCCGAGGAGCCGGGCCAGGACCCGGCCGCGCGATGCTGCCGGGTGCGACGTCGGACGGCTGGGGCACCGCCGTCACGGTCGGCTTCTCGGCGCGCGAGCCGGTGCGCATCAGCGCCCACGATCCCGCGACGACCGTCACCAGCGCGCCAGCAAGCAGCGCCGCGACCACGGCTGGCGAGGAACGACGCGCGGGGACGCCCGACCGCGACAGCGCGACGCGGAGCTCCGCGTCCGTCGGCAGCTCGAGCTCGTCGGCGAGGCGCGGCACGCGGCGCTCCCCCGGCTGCGCGGGCTCCACGGTGAAACCGCCGTCGTCACTGAATCTCGCGACGCGCGCGAGCTCGTCGGCGAGCTCGCGCATCGACGCGTAACGCCGCTCGGGCTTCTTCTCGAGGCAGCGAAGCACCACGAGCTCGAGCGCCCCGAGCTCGGTGAGGCCGCCGAGGAGCACGCTCGGCGGCGTCGGCGCGACGTAGAGGTGCTTCGTGAGCACGCCCATGTAGGTATCTGCCTCGAAGGGCACGCGCCCCGTGAACATCTCGTACATGACGACGCCGAGCGCGTAGAGGTCCGTCCGCTCGTCCACCGTGCCGCCCGACGCTTGCTCGGGGCTCATGTAGTGCGGCGTTCCGAACACCACGCCCGCCTGCGTCAGTCGGCTCTGGCCGGCGACCTTCGCTAGCCCGAAATCGAGGATCTTCAGCGTCTCGCCGGTCGCCGTCGGACAAACGAGGACGTTGTCAGGCTTCAGATCGCGGTGAATGACGCCAGCGGCGTGGGCGGCAGCGAGCGCGTCGATCATCTCGACGAGCAGGCGCACGGCGCGCGCAGCGGGGATCGGGCCGCCCTTTCTCAGGATTGTGCTCAGCGAATCGCCGGTGAGAAGCTCCATCACGAAGTATGGCTGACCGCTGGGCAGCGCCCCGAAATCCGTGATCTGGACGACGCTCGGGTGCGAGATGGACGCCGCGGCCCTCGCCTCGCGGAGAAAGCGCTCTCCGAGATCGCTGTCTCGGGATAGATCCGAGCGCAGGACCTTCAGCGCGAAGGGCCGCTCGAGGATGCGATGACGCACGCGATACACCGTGCCCATGCCACCCTCGCCGAGGATGGTTTGAACCTCGTACCGACCGTCGATGACTGTCCGGACGAGAGGGTCCTTCGCCGCGATCTCGGGGGCCGCGCGGAGCGGCTCGGCGTCGAAGGGACAGAAGCGGGCGTCGCCGGAAAAGCGACTCTTGCAGCGGACACACACCTTCGCCCCCGTCGGCCGTTCCGGCGCGGGGGGATTCACTTCGCTCTGAACCTCCGTCTCTTCCGACACGATGTGACGCGGGGCGCCCGGACTCCTTCCTGGCTCAGACGAGCGAGTTGCCGCACTCCGTGCAGAACTTCGCGCCGGACGGGTTGCCCGCGCCGCAGCGCCCGCACGCCACGGGGCGTGTCGCGGAGGCAGCGGAAGCCGCCGAGACCGGCGGCGCCTGGGGAGGTTGTGGCTGCTGCGGATACCCGGGCGGCGGCCCGTAGCCCTGCGGTGGATACCCGGGCGGCGTTCCGTAGCCCTGCGGTGGATACCCGGGCGGCGGCCCGTAGCCCTGCGGCGGATACCCGGGCGGCGGATACGCCGGTGGCTGCGGCGCGTACCCGGGCGGCGGGTAGCCGCGCCCGGCGTTCGCCATTCCCAGGCCGAGCCCGAGCCCTGCCGCCACGCCGGCTCCCGCCATCGCGGCCGCAGGCGCGTTGCCGCCGCGGCTCATCCCCTGCCCGAGCCCGAGCTGCGCCTCGGCCCCCGCGTACTGCTGGTAGTCCGGCATACTCATGTTCTGCAGGTAGCGAGCGCGGTTCGCGTAGTCCTGATCGAGCTGGAACTGCCGCTGCTGCGCCTGCGCTTCGGCCTGGGAAACGGCGATGCGCGCCTTGCGAGCATCGAGCTTCGCCTGGACGATCTGATCCTGGAACTGATCGATACGCTTCTGATCCTGCTCGGTCAGGTTCAGGTTGAGCTTCGCGATCTCGAGCACCTGCACGCCGATCTTCGTGAGATCCGGGCAGTCCCTCACGATGGCGGCCGCGACGTCCGGCCCGGCGGTGCCGAGGTCCATGAAGGTGAGATCGCCCTGCTTGATGAGCCGGGTGAGCGTGGTCCGGAGACCCATCATGAGCTGATCACGCACCCACTCGAGCGGCGCCTGTGGATCCGTGGACGCCTTCTGACCCCAGAACTCCAGCACGAACCGCACCGGTTCGACGACGCGGAACGAGTACGTGCCGTAGGCGCGGGGCTCGACGCGCAGGTCGAGCTCCGGATCGCGCATGGAGCCGATGGGCCCGCCGAAGCCCTGACCGAAGAGCGGCTTCGTCGTGACGAAGAACAGCTCCGCGATGAACATGTTCCCCCCGGTCATCTTGTCGACCAGGTTGTTCAGGAAGGGGATGTTCTGGGTCTGCAGGGTGTGGCGGCCCGGGCCGAGCGCTCCTACGTACTGGCCGTCACGGAAGAAGAGGCACACCTCGTCCGAATCCACGGTGACCTGGGACCAGAACGGAAAGGTCTGGTCGGGGTGCTTGAAGACGACGGCGTCCTTGTGCGAGTCGGCGCGCGCGATCATCATCCGCTGCACGCCGCTTTTCACGAAGTCGAGAATTCCCATGCGGTTCGGCTCCAGAGGTCGGTCGGGCTGCAAGTAGCGCTACGAGGCAGTCCCTTCATCATGCCATAATTTCGAGTACGCGTCGGTCCCCGGCGCCGACCGCGTCCGAAGCAGCAACGATGCCCCTCGCAATCGATCTATCGCGCCTTTCAGCACCCGCGCAGCGGGTCCTCGGCCCCGCGGCGCCACTCCCGGCAAAGATGATGGCCGCGAGCGGCATCGTCCCGGGCGCTCCGGCCGGCGACGTGGTCGCCATCGTCGCCTTCCTCACGGAGCACGAGGACACGAAGGTCGCCGCGAAGGCCCGCGAGACCATCCGCAAGCTGCCCGCGCCCATCCTGAACGGCGCGCTCGGCGCGGATCTCGACCCCGCCGTGCTCGTGCTCCTGTCGGACGCGTACGTCGACTCCGCGGAGGTCGTGGAGCGGCTCCTCCGCATGCCGCGCATCGACGTGAACGCCCTCGAGATCCTCGCAGCGCGCGCGGACGAGAAGATAGGCGAGATCGTCGCGACCAACGAGGAACGTTTGCTGGCGAACCCCACGGTCATCGAGAAGCTCTACATGAACAAGCGCGTCCGCATGTCGACGGCGGATCGCATCCTGGAGCTCGCGGTACGAAATGGGCTCGTGCTTTCCATCCCCGCCTTCAAGGAGGCGGCCCAGGCCATCAAGAACGAGCTCATCGCGGAGCCTGGCCCCGAGCCGACCTACGAGGACAACCTCGCCCGCGAGGCGGACGAGATCGGCACGCGCATCGCGCTCGACGCGGCGGTGGAGGACACCCACGTCGCCGACGAAGAGGGAGAGGAGCAGGTGCAGGAGAAGCTCCTCCCGCTGCACGCCCGTCTCGCGGAGATGACCATCTCGCAGAAGATCCGCAGAGCGACGCTCGGGACCACCGCGGAGAGGCTCCTGCTCGTGCGCGACTCGAACCGGCTCGTTGCCTCCGCCGCCGTCCAGAGCCCGATGATGAACGAGAACGAGGCGGCGCGTATCTCCGCGAGCAGGCAGGTCTCGGACGACGTCCTGCGGCTCATCGCGATGAACCGCGAGTGGACGCGGAGCTACCAGATCAAGCTGAACCTCGTCATGAACCCGCGGACGCCGTTCAGCTTCACGTCACGCCTCCTGCCCCACCTGCACGATCACGACGTGCGCAGCCTCTCGAAGAGCAAGAACGTGCCGGGGTCCGTTCAGCAGCTCGCCCGCCATCAGATGGCGCGCAAGCAGTCCGGGAAGAAGTAGCGTCGGCTCATTGCTCCGCCGCCTGCGCGCGGGCGGCGAGCTTGCTCTGCCGGAGCTCTTCCTGGCGCTTCACCTTCTCCGGATCGACGAGGAACGCGCTCATGCGTTCCTTGCGGTCGAAGTCGACCTTGTACTTCTCGGCGGCGAGCTTCGTCTTGAACGGGCCGATGCGCACGCGGTGCCAGAGCCCGCGGTCCGCGACGTAGGCCGGCTGCCGGTACGCACGGTGGCCACGCTTGAGGAGCTCCTCCACGAAACGATCGGCGTCACCCTGATCCTTGAAGCTCGCGATCTGAAGCTGGTAGCCGCCGTCGGCGCCGGGCATCACCGGCGGTGAGTTGTCTACCTTCGACACGTCGCGCGCCAGCGCGACAAGGGGATCCCGGGGCTTCTCGGTGACCTTCGTCTCGTCGAGGAGCGTGCCTGCAGGGAGCGGCACGACCGGAAGCTTGTCCGCGGGAGGCGGCACCATGGTGGGTGCCGGTTCGGGCTCCGGTGCCGGCGCGACGAGATGACCACGCTCGTCCTTCACTGCGGCAAGCGCGGTGGTCGGACGCGGGGAGTCGCTCAGGATGGATGGAAAGGTCACCTCCGAAGGACGAACGGTCTCCGGCGGCGTCGCCTCGGGGCGCTTCGCCTTCGCGACGAGCGCGGCGAGCGGGTCGGCCTTCGATTCGACGGGAGGCGCCGATTGCCGCAGTGACAGCACACCCGCGATGACCAGGGCGCCTCCACCGACCGACGCGAGCAGCACGGTCGCGACGCGAGCCGAGCGTCCTTCTCGCTCTACCTCCTGGATCTGGTCGAGATTGCGCACGTTGACGGGATCCATCGATTTTCGAGCGGGGTGCCGCGGCTCTCGCCTCGACGGCGCTTCGCTGCAGCAGGCAGCGTACGAGTACCGAGGGTCGGCAGCTTTGGCCAAGTTCCGCCCGCGGCCATCACTCCGGTTCGGCGTCGAGGAGCCGTTCGAGCTGCCTCGCCTTCCACCGCGTCTCCGTGACCTCCCGGGCCGGGTTGCTGCCCGCGACGATGCCGCCGCCGGCGAAGTAGTGCGCGATCTTTCCGCGGCGCGTCAGCGTACGAATGGCCATCGCGAGATGCATCGAGCCGTCGTGACCGAGCGCGCCGAGAGCCCCCGTGTAGAGACCGCGCCGTTCGGACTCGAGCTCCGCAATGAGCTCCATCGCGCGGACCTTCGGCGCTCCGGTGACGCTGCCGCTCGGCAAGGTGGCCTCGAGGAGCTCCGTTCGACCGACGCCTTCTAGAAGCCGTGCCGCGACGGTCGCGATCCGGTGATGCACGGGGCCGAACGTCTCGATGTGCGGCTCGCCGAGCACGCGCACGCTCCCCGGCAGCGCGATGCGCCCGAGGTCGTTCCGCTCGACGTCCACGACCATCGACAGCTCCGCGCTCTCCTTGGGATCCTCCGCGAGATCCTGCACTTGCGCGCGATCCTGCACGGCATCCACGCCACGCGGGCGGGTTCCCTTGATGGGACGCGTGAGGAGTCGCCCGCCGGCGTCGAGCTCGAGGAACAGCTCGGGCGACGCGCCGGCGATCGTCAATTGTCCGAGCTCGAGCGCGGTCGCGAAGGGTGCGCGCGCACTTCGCGCGAGCCGCTCAACCAGATCCACGGCCCGGCCCTCGAGCGAAAGCTCGAATCGTCTCGCGAGGTTGACCTGGTAGATCTCACCGGCGAAAATCAGCTCGAGCGCGCCGGAAATCCGGACCTCGTGCGCGCGGTCCGCTTCGCTCGTGAGCCCTTCTGCGCGCAGCACGCGTCGCGGGGTCGACGGTCCGCCCGCGAGCCCGGCCAGCTCGCGCACACGCCCCGCGTCGTCGCCGATGACCATCACGTCGCGCTCGATGCGCACGACGGCGCCGTATCGAGCCCAGAGCGGCACCGTGACGTGCGGCTCCGCGCGAGGGTCGGGTCGCGTCGCGTACGCGGCGCGCTCGAGGCCGCGCCGAGCCTCGTACGGCAACACGCCGATCCACCGCGGACAGGTGGCGAGGGCCGACCTCGACGGCTCCAGGCGCAGCGTCGGTTCGGGGTCGAGCCCCGTCGCAAAATCGACGGGACGGCACGCCGCGTACGACGCGCCGCCCCCCGACGCCGCCCACAGAAACGCAAACCCCGGCTCTTCGGCGAGCGCGCGCGCGATGCGCAGCGGGTCGGCAGGGACGTCCAGCGTGCGCGCGTGGAGCTTCATGAAGCGACGACGACGCGACCCGACGTGGTGACGATGGAGTCGACGAGCGGCGCGACGGCGTGCGCGCCGGGCCACACGACGCAGCGCACGAGCTCCCCGGCGCCGCTCACGGTGGCACCGGCGCCGACGACCGACGACGAGACGCCGACGCCCGCCCCGATGCTCGCCGTGGGCGCAACCCACGACGCACCTTGGCCCACGTGCTCCAGCAGCCAGCTCTGATTCGCGCGGTGGTAGCTCGCTATGGAGCCGATATCGATGAAGCCTCCCGAGGCGGCGGCCGTGGCGATCGTCCCACCGGCCCGCAGCAGCGGCAGCGCGACGTCGGCGACGAGACAGCCGCGCTCCGGCAACGCCGCGAGGACCGCCCCTCCGAGCGCCGCGACGCCGACGTAGTCGCCGCCCGCCGCTTCCGAACCGAAGAGCTCCCCTCTGAGACGCACGACGTGTCCGTCCGCGTCGACACCCACCGTTCCCGTCCCCTTCGGGCGCGGCGCAACGGCGAAGCCCAGGCCGTCCTGGCCGGAAGTGGTGAGAAGCTCGGCGATGGGCGGCTCGACGAGGACATCACCGTTCCAGACGAGAACGGGTGGCGCGCCGAACAGCCCACGAGCCCCCGCCACCCCGCCCGCAGTCCCGCGGATCTCGACTTCCCGCAACACATGAACGACTGAATTCAAAGCATTGAAACCAGAGACAAATTCGTGCGCAAGATGGTGAATGTTGACCGCGAAGGATTCGTATCCCGCCCGGGCGAGTCGCGCCGCGAGGTGGGCGAGCAGCGGTCGGTCCCCGACGGGCATCAATGGCTTAGGCAGCTCGAGGGTGAGCGGCAGGAGGCGCGTGCCCTTCCCGGCCGCCAGTATCATGGCTCGAGTTGCCGGCCGCCGCTCCGCGCTCATGCCCGCGTGCGTGCCCCGGAGTGCCGCACCGTGCAAGTCCATGGCAGGAAATTCGCCGGCGCGGCGTGCCCGTGATAGCGGCGCTGCATGTCCAGACCCGGCGTGTGGTCGCTCGTCTCCCTTGCAGCCGGCATCGGCTTCTGGGGCTGCGGCAGCGGCGGGGTCGGAGAGGACGAGTGTCGCTCCATCGAGTACGCGCGATGCTCCGCCGGGCAGTTCTGCGGTCTCCGGATAGACAGCCCCGCGAAGCTCACCGAGTGCGAGCAGTTCTCGAGGGACAACTGCCTGCACGGCCTCGCGTCGGGTCAGACTCCTCGTGCGACGGATCTCGAGCACTGCGTCGCGGCGATCAAGAGCGCCGGGACCTGCGCTCACCGCCAGGGCAGCAACACTCTCGCCACGGATTGCGGGGCGCTGCTCGGCTCGTTCGACTCCGCCCGCACGACGGTCTGCGACGTCATCCAGAACCCCGAGGATACCTCAGAATGTGGGTTTTTGACGGACAAGCCGGTGGAAGTCGTCCCGGAGGACGCAGGCACGGATTGAAGCTCCAGGCGGGGCTCCTGCTCGCTTCCGCCCTGCAGGGCGTGGTCGCTTGTGGAGCCAGCGAGGAGGAGGCGCGGGCACCGATCGCACACGAGCGACCGGACGACGAGATCCTGCGCATCGGAAAGACCTGGCAGTCGAGCCTGGAGGACAAGGGGTTCCGGACTCCACCTTCCGTCGTGACCATGTTCGCCGAGTCGGTCACGAGCACCCTCACGCTCGCCGCGGGTTCGACCACCGGTGTGGAGAGCCTCGTCTACGACGGGACGTTCAAAGCTCGCGAGACGACGTATCACTGCCAGGCCCACGTCGACGTCCGCGTCTCCGTCACCTACGGACGCCATGCGGACGAGGCCGCTGTGGAGCTGCGGCGGCCGGCCCTCGAGGTCCTGCGCAGCTGCGACCTGCCCGGCTTTCCGGAGCCGGTGCTCCAGGTGCCGGCATCCGCCGCGCGGTTCGCCCTCCGGGGCGACCGCCTCGTCCCGATTGCGCCGCCGACCGAGAAGCGCGCGTATCTGCCGGTACCGTGAGCGGAAAGCGCGCTTGCCCGTGGTCTCCTTTCGAGTAGGCTCGGCGGCCCTTCGGGGACTCATGGCCCGGCTCTCCCGCCTCCTTTTCCTTGTTGCTCAGGGGTTCGGCCTCGGGCTCGGCGCTTGCAACAATTCCACCGCCACCATCGTCGGCGTGACACCGTCGACGGCCATCGCGGTGGATCCCCTGGAGTTCCTCGGCAACGTCAAGTGCGGGGCCGAAGTGGGCGACATGCAGCTCTACGTCGCGACACTGAAGGACGCTTCGCCGTTCACCGCGTTCGACCGCCGCATCGACGTCGACGGCGGCGCACTGCAAATGCCGAGCTCCGCCCCGACCGGGTGCGGGATCTCGGTTCTCTTCGAGAACATCCTCGTCGGGCGCGAGTACGAGGCAGCCGTCGACGGGTACGATCGCTCGGACATCGTTCCACTGGCTCCAGGGAGCCGGGTGATGGTCGAGACCGGCACGGGCCGCTACGTGAAGCCACGCTGGACGACGCGGTGCGGACACTTCCGCTTTCCACCGGCGCTCCGATCCGCGGACGGCGGATTGAAGTCCGACGCCGGCAACGTCGAATACGCCGACAGCGGGATGCAGACCAACGGGGGCTATCTCGATTGCAGCCCGGTGCCCCTCTACGGTCCGCGGGATACCCCGTGGCTCGGCGGCCCTGTGTGCGCGAACACCCAGCAGACGATCACGGTCCGGGGCTGCGAACCGCTGTCGGAATGATTGCGCCGCCCGGCGTTTCGTGGCGCGAGTTGCCCGGGAGCCGATCCGCGGCTACGACGTAGCTCGGAATGCCGCCGTACGAGCCCACCCCCCGGGCCCTCGGATTGATGAAGCCGGGTCGTGCGCTCACGGGCGTCATGGTCGCGCTCGGCGCCGTGTGGTTGATGTTCGCCGTCGCCGTGAACTGGGGCGGCGCGACGGAAGATCTCTTCCTTCTGTTCTGCGGCAACACCGAGCGCATCCTGCACGGCGAGGTGTGGCGCCTCTTCACGGCGCCGCTGATGCACCAGCCACGGGGCACCGTCAGCCACATCCTCTTCGCGATCCTAGGGCTGCTGTTCCTCGCACCCGCGCTCGAGGAGAAATGGGGGGCGGCGCGCCTCCTCCGGTTCCTCTTCTTCTCGGCGATCATCGCGTACGGGTTCCAGATGCTCCTGGAAATCGTCCTGCCGGCGTCGCTGTCGCACCGACTGGTCGGCGAGTACTGGTTCGGGTCGTTCCCGGTGCTCGAGGCGATCGCCATCGCGTGGGCGCTGAGCTTCCGCGGGCAGACGGTGCGGCTCTGGTTCGTGCTTCCGGTCTCGTCGAGCGGGATGGTCCTCTTCATCGTCGCGATGAGCCTGCTGCGCGTGGTCGCGGCGTCGGCGGGGCCGGAGGGCCTGCTCTCCCCTTTCGGCGGGATGCTCGCGGGGTGGCTGCTCGGCGGCAGCACGCCGTCGCCGCTCCGGCGCGCTTACCTCAGGCTTCGTCTGGCGCAGCTCGATCGAGAGGCCGCGCGTGGAACACGCGCCGCCGCCGCACGGCGCAAGGGCTCCCCGCTTCGCGTGATCGAAGGCGGGCGAGGCCCGAATCCCCCGGATCGCGACGAAGGCGGTCCCGGCGGGCGCATGTTGCACTGACGTTCGCTCGCGGCGTGGAGCTTGAAGCGGGCCGCGTCCGGGGCTAGACCCGCCCGCGATGCGCGTCGTGCTCGAGCCTGAGGACGTCGTGCGCGGTCTGCGCCGCGTGGCGGGTGAGATCCTCGAGCGCCACCGCGGCAGCGAAGGGCTCGTGGTCGTCGGGATCCGCCGCGGCGGCGAGCTCGTGGCCCGCGAGCTCGTGGAGCGGCTCCGGGAGATCGAGGGGCGCGACGTGCCCATGGGGAGCATCGACATCACGATGTACCGGGACGACGCGGCGACGGCCTTGCCGAATCCGCGCATCGGCCCGAGCGCCATGCCGAGCAACCTGGCCGACAGCACGGTCATCCTCGTGGACGACGTGCTCTACACGGGGCGCACGATCCGCGCCGCGCTGGACGCCCTGCTCGACTACGGGCGCCCGCGGCGCATCGAGCTCGCCGTCCTCGTCGATCGGGGAGGCCGCGAGCTGCCCATCCAGCCTACGTACGTGGTGCGAAGGCTGGAGCTCGCCCCGAACGAGCGCATCGACGTGCTCGACCGCACCGAGGGCCTCCTCGCAATCCTGCAACCGGCGAACGCACCGACGATACCCCCGGCATCATGACCGTCCCCAGGCTGCGGCATCTGCTCTCGATCGACGACCTGGACCGCCCGCTCGCGGAGCGCATCCTCGAGACCGCTCGCGCGTTCGAGGAGGTCGGGCGCCGTCCCGTGAAGAAGGTGCCGACCCTGCGCGGCAAGACGATCATCAACCTGTTCTACGAGGCGTCGACGCGCACCCGCACCTCGTTCGAGCTCGCGGGAAAGCGCCTGAGCGCGGACGTAGTCAACGTCGGCGGCTCGTCATCCAGCGTCAGCAAGGGCGAGACGCTGAGCGACACCGTTCGCACTCTCGACGCCATGCACCCGGACGTCATCGTCGTCCGGCACGCCGCGTCCGGCGCCGCGGAGTACGTCGCGGCGCGCATCCGCGCCGCCATCGTCAACGCGGGCGACGGGTTGCACCAGCACCCGACGCAGGCGCTCCTCGACGCCTTCACCATCCTGTCGCACAAGGGGAAGCTCGAGGGGCTCACCGTCGCGATCTGCGGCGACATCCTGCACAGCCGGGTGGCGCGCTCGAACGCGCGTCTCCTGCCGCTGCTCGGCGCGCACGTGCGCCTCGCCGGCCCTACCACGCTCTTGCCGCGCGACGCGGAGACGCTCGGCTGCCCGGTGTTCGAGCGGCTCGAGCCTGCGCTCGAGGGTGCCGACGTCGTGATGATGCTCCGCATCCAGCGCGAGCGGCTCGGCGGCGCCTTCTTCCCCACCCTGCGGGAGTACTCGCGCGTCTACGGGTTGAACCGCAAGCGGCTCGCCCTCGCGCGCCCGGACGCCATCGTCATGCACCCCGGTCCGCTCAACCGCGGCGTCGAGATCTCCGACGACGTGGCGGACGGCGAGCACAGCGTGATCCTCGACCAGGTCGAATCCGGCGTCGCCGTGCGCATGGCCGTCCTCTACATGGCCGTGAACGAGCCAGAGCCGCTGCCCCTCGGCGCGAGTTGATCCGCTGCCCCGCTGACCGTCAAATATCGACGAGCGTCACGTCCGGCGCCGTCATGCCGAGGCAGCGCTCCGCCATGGCGGAGAAGCTCGCGGGCACGTCGGTGACGAGCAGCTCGAGCATCGACCGAGCGCGGGCGCTCGGCCCCGCGCTCGACGGCTCGTGACGAAGTCCCCTCGCTTCGAGGAGGGCGGCCACGGCATCCGCCGTGGCGCGAGCGCTATCCACGACCGCGACGGCGCGCCCGGAGAGGCGGGACGCGGCTCCCCGGATCGTGTCCTCGAGCAGCGGATAGTGCGTGCACCCGAGGACGATGCTCCCCACCTCCGCCGCGACGAGCGGCGCGATGTACCGCTCGACGGCGAGCCGCGGCACATCGCCATCGAGCCAGCCCTCTTCCACCAGCGGCACGAGCAGCGGCGCGGCGCTCCCGACGACCTCGAGCCGAGTGGAGAGCCCTCCGACGGCGCGCGTGTACGCCCCCGACGCGATAGTGCGCGCGGTCCCGAGGACGCCGATCCGCCCGCTTCGCGGGTCTCCCTGGCGCGAGAGGCGCGCCGCGATCTCGACCGCGGCGCTCGCGCCAGGCTCGATCACGCCGACCACCGGCAGATCGAGCTCGGCGCGGAGCATCTCCACGCCGACGGCGCTCGCCGTGTTGCAAGCCACGACGAGGGCCTTCACCCCGCGCCGCGTGAGGACGCCTGCGCAGGTCCGCGCGTACCGCAAGATGGTGTCGGCGGATTTGGTCCCGTACGGCACGCGAGCGGTGTCACCCAGGTAGACGATGGCCTCGTCGGGCAACCGCCCGCGAAGCGCGCGTACCACCGTGAGCCCGCCGAGACCGGAATCGAAGACACCGAGCGGCGCCGAGGTCAAACCGCCTCTATGCGCAGGAGACGCGGCGGCGCCTTCATGAACGGAGCCGTCGCGATGCGGTTCATCGCCCTCCGCACGGCGCCCTCGGCAGACGAATGCGTGATCATGAGGACCGGCACGGTGCCGCCGCCCTCGCCGCCACGTCCCTCCTGCACCATCTGCTCGATGCTGACGCCCTGCTCGCCCAGCGCGCCCGCCACGAACGCGAGGACGCCCGGCTGGTCCTCGACGTCGAACCGCAGGTAGTACCGCGACACGATCTCCTCGATCGGCATCAGTGCTCGCTCGCGAATGCGGATGCCGCGCGTGCTGAGCCCGGCTTGGCCCTCGATGCGCGAGCGCGCGACATCGACGATGTCGGCGACGACGCTCACCGCCGTCGGCATCTCCCCGGCGCCGCGCCCCACCAGCACACACGGGCCGAGCGCCCTGCCCTGGATGAAGACACAGTTGAGCACGTCGTTGGTGTTCCCGATGACGCTCGATGCGGGGACCATCGCAGGGTGAACGCGGAGCTCGAGGCGCTCCCCGCGATCGCGACCGATGCACAGGTGCTTGATGTTGTACCCGAAGCGCGCGGCGAAGCGGAAATCCACCGAATCGATGGCCGAGATGCCCTCCACGTGCACCCGGGCAGCGTCGACCTTCGCGCCGAAGGCCAGCATGGCGAGCACGATGAGCTTCTGCGCGGCGTCATGTCCGTCCACGTCGAGCGACGGCTCTGCCTCCGCGTAGCCGAGCCTTTGCGCGTCGGCCAGGATCGACGCGAACGGGAGCTCCTCCGCGCGCATGCGCGTCAGGATATAGTTGCAGGTGCCGTTCAGGATGGCGTGCACGCTCTCGACGTGGTCGCTCGTCAGCGCCTCACGCAAGGTCCGGATCACCGGAATGCCGCCGCCCACGGACGCCTCGAACGCGAGATCCACGCCGCGCTCCGCCGCGATCCGCAAAAGCTCGGAGCCGCTCTGCGCGAGGAGCAGCTTGTTCGCGGACACGACGCTCTTGCCGGCGCGGAGCGACGCCTCGATGTACCCGCGTGCGGGCTCGGCGCCGCCCATGACCTCCACCACGACGTCCACGGTGGGATCGGAGACGACGCGCTTCGCGTCGGTGGTGACGAGCGACGGATCGCACTCCGGCACGCGCACGCGCTTCTCGTCCCTGACGAGCACATGGGCTAGTTCAAGCGGCGCGCCGATGCGCGAAGCGAGGCGGTCGGGGCTACCGTTGATCAGGCGGATGACGCCGCCCCCGACGGTGCCGCATCCGAGCAGCGCTATTCTCACGGGCTTCTTCTCGTTCACCACGACCATTCGCTTTCCGGCTGACCGATATAGCGAAAGGCGGCCGATACCTCAAATGCTGGAGGGCAGCGCCTTCGGAGGCTCGGGGGGGCTCTCCGGGAGCTTGGTCACCGCCTCGAGCCATTCGAGCCTCGGACGGATGCGGGCGCGGATGCTCCGCTTCGGGGCGCTCAGCATCTCCGCCTCCCACGGACGGACGCGGGGGCGCCCCGCGTTCGCCGCCACCAGGCTGGGCGCGCCGGTCACTGGATCGGCGTCGTACACGAAGAAGGAGTGATAGTGCATCTTCTCGTCGTCGCGCATGCCGTAGATGGTCACGATGTCGCCGGGCCGGTAGCGATCCCGGTGGGCGGCGAGGTGAGCGAAGAACTCGGCGCGTCGTGCGTACGGGACGCGCTCCTCGTCCGGGAGCTCCACCACGTCGAAGGCCTCAGGATGCGCCTTCGCGAACTCGACGAAGCTCTCGACGCTGCGCTCGTTGTCGATCCCGAGAGCGGCGAAATCCAGGCGCCCTGCGATGCGTTCTCGCGGCTCGCCGCGCGGCCGGTACCAGGAGCCGCTCGCCCGTTCGAGTGTGTCGGTGACGAAGTCGATGCACACCTGGGGCACGCGGGGCCGCCCCTTCCCGTCGAAGACCTTGTACTTGTCCTCGTTGAAGTCGAACTCGCTCCGCCCGTAGCGATACGCCCACACCCACTGCTGTCGGAGCTTTCCGTCCTGCTGCCCGACTTCCGTCTTCGGCTCGTCGAACGGAAGGGCTTCCTCGACCTGATCGCGAATCACACCCCGGAGCCGCTCGAGGAGGCGACCACGACGCAGCGTCTCGCGACGCGACGCGAGCACGGTAGCGCGCCCGGCGTCGGGGATCGCCTCGCACTCGAGCGAGAGCGTCGCCCCCTTCGCGGCGAGCAGGCTGGGGACCAGGACGTCGCCGTAGCGCAGATCGGCGACCACGTGCTCCTTGGTAATCTGACGGACGTGCATCTCCTCGAAGCCGAGCGTCGCGACGAGCTTGCCAACGTCGCGGTGAAGCGGCTCGGCGAACACCGATGGATCCGCTGCGACGCGATCGAACAGGAGCAGCTTCACGCGGGAGCCCGCCTCGGGGCCGTCGAGCGCAGTGTACCAGGCGCCGAGCTTGTTCTGCTTCAGCAGAGCGCGGAAGACGTCTGCTCCGCGCTGAACGTAGATGACCTCGTCGTGAAAGAGATCCTCCGGGCGAACCAGGTTCGAGAGAGCGGCAGCGAGCGGCGGCCACGCCGCGTAGACGTAGCCTTCGGTGAGGAGCAAGTCGCGAGCGACATCGCGTCGCTTCTGGAGCGCGGGGTACGCTTCGTAGAGCGCCCTCACCGGGTCGTTCGCCTCGAAGAGCAGCCGTCGTCGTTCCTGCGACTCACGACTGAGCTTCGCGGGCGACGGCGCGCGCACGAAGAGCACCGCGTCCGCCTTGGCGCGCGCGAAGGTCTCTGCTCGGCGTGCTTCGAGCTCCGGCGCACCCGGCAAGGCAGGCTCGCTCGAGAGCGCCTCGATCCGGCGCGCGCAGCGCTCGCCCTCCGGAACGACACCGTGGACGGCCCCCGGTGACGTCGCCATGTCCGCCGGCGCAGTCTTCACGGAGACCGGGGCGGGTGCCTTGCGCGACACAACCGACACGGACGGCTCCGTCGGCGCCCCCTCACGGGCACACGCGACGACCAGGAGACACGCGGACCACCGCAGGAACCGCACCACACCATCGTAACCCTTCCCTCGACGTTCTGCGTTCCGAGCGTCGGCCATTGGCGTCCGTTCCCACCATACGGATGGAGGCGTTGCTTGCTCCCCTCCTCGGAACTTGCGCGCCCGAGACCAGGGTAGGTGGCGTTCCCACCTGCGAAACACGAAACCCCACCGTGACGGGGGTCACGATGGGGTCTCTGATCACCGTTTTCCCGGCTGATCTTGCCTAGTTCGACTGGCTCGTCTGGGCGGCAGCCTGCTGCTTCGCCATCTCGTCCACCCATTCCTGCGAGGGCTGGGGGATCCGCTCGAGCGCGGCCGCGAGGACCTCGTCGAGCTTGCTGACGAAGACGAACTCGAGCTCGTCCCGGATCTCCTGCGGCACTTCTTCCAGGTCCGCCTTGTTCCGGTCCGGCACGATGACGCGCTTGATGCCGGCGCGGTGAGCCGCGAGCGTCTTCTCCTTCAGGCCGCCGATGGGAAGGACCCGCCCGCGCAGCGAGATCTCGCCCGTCATCGCGACGTCGTGGCGAACCCGGATCCCCGTGAGCAGGGAGACGAGGGCCGTGAACATCGTGATGCCCGCGCTCGGGCCGTCCTTCGGCATCCCACCCGCAGGGATGTGGATGTGGACGTCGCTCTTCTCGAGGAAGTCCTTCGCGATGCCGAACTTCTCGGCGTTGGACCGGACGTAGCTCAGTGCCGCGTGCGCGCTCTCCTTCATGACGTCGCCGAGCTGCCCGGTGAGCTGGAGCTTGCCAGTCCCGAACATACGCGTCGCCTCGATGAAGAGGATCTCGCCGCCTGCGCTGGTCCACGCAAGCCCCGTCGCGACGCCGGTCTCCTCCGTGCGCTCCGCGACCTCGCTCGTGTACTTCACGGCGCCGAGGAACTCACGCAGCTGCTCCTCGGTCTTGATGGTGCGCTTCTCGGAGTTGCCCTCCGCGACCTTCACCGCCACGCCGCGAATGACGCTCGCGATCTGCCGCTCGAGGGAGCGGACTCCCGCTTCCCGTGTGTAGTGCTCGATGATCTCCTCGATTGCTTCATCCGTGATCTCGAGGAGCTGCGTCGTGATGCCGTGCTCTTCGAGCTGCTTCGGGATGAGGTGCTGCTTGGCGATCGCGAGCTTTTCCTTGCGCGTGTAGCCGGGTAGCTCGAGGATCTCCATCCTGTCCCGCAGCGGCGGGGGGATGGGGTCGGCGATGTTGGCGGTCGCGACGAACATCACCTTCGAGAGATCGTAGGGGATCTCCAGGTAGTGATCGGCGAACGTATTGTTCTGCTCGGGGTCCAGCACCTCGAGCAGCGCCGCGCTCGGATCGCCGCGGAAGTCGTGACCGATCTTGTCCACCTCGTCCATCATGAAGACGGGGTTCACGGTCCCGGACTTCTTCATGCCCTGGATGATCTGACCCGGCAGCGCGCCGACGTAGGTGCGGCGGTGGCCGCGGATGGCGGCCTCGTCATGCACACCGCCGAGCGATACGCGGACGAATTTTCGGCCGAGGGCCCGTGCGATGCTCTTGCCGAGCGACGTCTTGCCCACGCCCGGAGGGCCGAGCAAGCAGAGGATCGGGCCCTTCTTGTCCTTCTTCAGCTTACGTACCGCAAGGTACTCGACGATGCGCTTCTTCACCTTCTCGAGGCCGTAGTGATCCTCGTCGAGGACACGGCGCACTTCGAGGATGTCGAGGTTGTCCTCTGTGCTGGTCGACCACGGGACGTCGAGGATCCAGTCTAGGTACGTCCGGACGACGGTGTACTCCGCGCTGCCGACCTGCATGGTGCGGAGCCGCTTGAGCTGCTTCTTCGCGACCTGATCGGCTTCCTGGGGCAGCTCCGCCTTCGCGATACGCTCCTCGAGACCGTCGAGATCGCCCTGATCGCCGTCGTCCTCACCGAGCTCTTCCTTGATCGCCTTGAGCTGCTGGCGCAGGACGTATTCGCGCTGGTTCTTGCCCATCTCCTCCTTGATCTGGGAGTTGATGCGCTCACGCATCTTCAGGATCTCGAGCTGCCGCGTGAGGAGCCGGAGGACCTTGCGAATGCGCTCCTTCACGTCGACCGTCTCGATGAGCTGGGCCTTCTCGTCTACCGGGGCGTCGAGGTTCGCCGCCACGAGGTCGGCGAGCGCACCCGGAGCCTGGATGGAGTCGATGAGGGACCCAGCCTCGCGCGGGAGCTCCGGCATCAGCTGGATGACCTGCTTCGCGATATCGCGCAGGCTCATGGCGAGCGCCTCGGCCTCGACGTCCTCCGTCGCCACCGATTCGATGCGCTTGATCTTCGCGCGGAGGTAGGGCCCGGTCTGCGTGATGGTCTCGAGGCGGATGCGCGTGAGACCCTGCAGGATGAGGGAGTAGTTGCCAGAGCTATGCTTCAGCGCCTTCAGCACGCGGGCCGCGCAGCCGACGGGGTACAGGTCATCTGCTTCGGGGTCGTCGGTGGATGGGTCTCGCTGGGCGAAGATGGCGATGACCGGGGTCGGCAGGTCTTGCACGTCTTCGACGAGCGCCACGGACTTCTCGCGGCCGACGTCGAATGGGGCGACGGCGCCGGGAAACAGGACCGCATTCCGAATCGGCAGCACGGCGAGCTCGTCCGCGAACTTCAGTTCGTCATCGCTCGGCTGCGCCACGGTCGTAGGAGCAGGCTTCTTCTTGTCGCTCATTGAGGTTCCTCTGGGGTGTCCCCCGGATGGGGACGCGGGATAGCCGTTAATCGAAGCTAATCACACATTCTCGGCCCGCTAGCCCTTGACGTCGAATCCTTCGTCTCGATTTCCTGCCGGGCGCAAAGTCGGCGAATCTGCCCGGAAGGTAAGGAGTAGAAGGCCGATTGTCCCCGGCGCTCGGGCTCCGTCTCGGTCCGCCGGCGATGATTCCTGGTTCGCCAGGCTGTCCCGTCTCCGTATTTCCCGATCGACTCGGCCAGGTTGAGCGGTAGCTTCGGCCGGTGCGAACCATCTTCTTTGGAACGCCGGAGATCGCGCTGCCCGCGCTCCGGGCGCTGGCCGAAACGACCGAGCTGGTCGGCGTGATCTGCCAGCCAGACCGGCCAAAAGGGCGCGGGCTCGCCCTGGCGGAGCCGCCGGTGAAAGAGGCGGCGCGCGCCCTCGGCATGGCGGCTTATCAGCCCGTCAAGGTGAAGACCGGAAACCTCGACGAATGGATCGCCGAGCGCCGCGCCGACGTCGCGGTGGTGCTCGCTTACGGCCGTATCTTGCCGGCGAAGGTGCTCGCCGCGCCGGCGCACGGTTGTTTGAACCTGCATGCCTCTCTGCTCCCGCGCTACCGCGGCGCGGCGCCCATCCAGTGGGCCATCATGAACGGCGAGACCGTCACCGGCATCTCCCTCATGCAGATGGATGAGGGGCTCGACACCGGCCCCGTCTACGCGGAGCGTCGCGTCGCGATCCTGAAGGAGGACGACGCGGGTGCGCTCTCCGTGAAGCTCGCGGAGCTCGCAGCGACGGTCGTGCGCGAGGATCTCCCGAGAGCCGTTGGCGGCGAGCTCCGGGCGGTCCCGCAAGACGGTTCGATGGCGACGTTCGCGCCACCGCTGACACGAGAACATGGCAAGATCGACTGGAACATGACGAGCCAGCACGTCGTCGATCGCGTCCGGGGGCTCTCCCCTCGACCGGGCGCGTTCACGTCACGAGCCGGACGCACCCTCAAGGTGCTCGGCGCCAGCGGGGGGCCCGTGCTCGACGCCGGACAAGCGTCGAGACCAGGCACGGTCATCCGCGCCGACCGCGGGGGGCTCTGGGTTTCGGCGAGCGATCGCGCGGTGGTCGTGGAGCGCGCTCAGCTCGAGGGAAAGAAGGCGATGAACGGCGTCGATCTGGTCAACGGACGCGCGGTGCAGCTTGGCGATGTCCTTGGAGGCTGAACTCGTCGAGGCGCGCCAGGAGCTCAATCGCTCCGAGCGCTTCATCGCCGAGATCCGGGAGGAATTTCCCGACTTTCGCATCGTCCGGAAGGGGGGCGACCCCTTCTCTCGCGCCATCGACGCCGCTCTGAAGGTCGTGACGCTCGGCGGCCAGCGGCACTACCTCACGCACTATCATACGGTTATTGGCTACACCCTCTACGTGCCCGCATCGTGGGACGAGGGAACCGACATCGAACGGCTCATCCTCCTGCGTCACGAGCGCGTCCACATGCGGCAGCGACGTCGCTACGGGATGGTCGGCATGGCGTTTCTATATCTCGTTCCTCTGTTTCCGCTCGGGCTCGCCTACGGAAGAGCGCGGATCGAATGGGAAGCATACGAGGAAACATTGCGCGCCACCGCGGAGCACCTGGGCATCGAGGTCGCGCGCTCCCCCGAGCTGCGGGCGAGGCTCGTCGAGCGCTTCACCGGGCCTGATTATGGATGGATGTGGCCGTTCCCGAAGGCGATCGGTCGGTGGATAGACGCGGCAATGCGAGACATCGAACGGGAGGCGGAGTAGGAAAAGAGGCGATGGCGGTCGTAGGGATCGATCTCGGCACCACGAACACCGTCGTCGGCGTCGTGAGGGACGGTGAGGCGTCGGCCGTGCGCGACTCCGACGGCGAGACGCTCATTCCTTCCGTGGTCTCGTTCCACCAGTCCGGAAGCGTCCTCGTGGGCCGACCGGCGAAGGATCGCCGCGTGGTGGACGCGGCGAACACCGTCTACTCGATCAAGCGGCTCATCGGGCGCAGCTGGTCGTCGGAGCAGGTGGCTCGGGCACGTTCGCGGCTCCCCTTCGAGATGAGGGAGGGTCCCGGTCAGGCCGTGCTCGTCGTCGCGCGCGGCGAGAGCTTCACGCTCCCGGAGATCAGCGCCTTCGTGCTCCGTCACGCGAAGTCAATCGCCGAGAAGGCCCTGGGCGAGCCGGTGGATCGCGCAGTGATAACCGTGCCTGCGAATTTCAACGACCTGCAGCGAGCCGCGACGAAGGTCGCCGGCAGGGTCGCCGGCCTCGAGGTGCTGCGGATCCTGAACGAGCCGACGGCCGCGGCCCTCGCGTACGGCTACGGCAAAGGCAAGGGCGAGCGTATCGCCATCTACGACTTCGGTGGCGGCACCTTCGACGTCACCATCCTGGACCTGTCGAGCAACGTCTTCGAGGTCCTCGCGACGGCAGGCAACACGTTCCTCGGCGGAGACGACATCGACCTCGCGATCGCCGAACGCATGGCGGACGCCTGCGCCGCCGAGCACGGGATCGACGCGCGTGCCGATCCTCAGATCTTCGAGCGCCTGCGCTACTACGCGGAGAAGTTGAAGCTCGAGCTCTCGACGGCGGGGAGCGCCTCGATCGACGTACCCGACATCGGCCCGGGGCAAGGCGGACGGCATCAGCGGCTCACGTTCTCCATGGACCGCGCGCAGATCGAAGCGCTCGCGCTACCCATCGTCCGCCGCACCTTCGACGTCTGTCGCGAAGCACTGGGCATCGCGCGCCTTTCGCCGGGGGATCTCGACCAGGTCGTCCTCGTGGGAGGGTCGACCCGCCTTCCGATCGTGCGCTCCACCGTCGCCGAATACTTCGGACGTTTGCCCCTCGATCGGATAAATCCCGACGAGGTCGTCGCCCTGGGCGCAGCCATCCAGGCCGCCGCGCTGACGGGCCTCGACAGGCGACGAAGCGTCATCCCGAAGCCGCCCATGCCGGCCGCGCGCGCGAATGACGGGCCGCGGAGCTCGTCGATTCCCGTGCGCAGCTCGCCGTCGCACGCCCCCCCCCTTCCGCGCCGTAGGTCGCCACTGGCCAAGGGCGGGACGCTCGGCGGCATCGGAGGGCCGGGCCCGGTGAGCCGCCCGCTCGGAAATACGACCCCCGCGGCGGGCTTTCCTGCACCCGGTACCGGGTACGGTGACGACGACGAGCCGACACGCGTCGGTCCGACGCGAGGCTCCATCAACGAGCGTCGTACTGCGCCGAACCCGCAGATCGATCTCGACGTCGACGACTTCGACGACATCACGTCGCCCGACGCACGCTTCGCCGGCGCGCGCTTGCCGAAGCTGCCGCCCTCGCGTCAGTCGTCCTCGGTCTCCGAGCCCGTTTCGGCCCCGACGCAGCCGACGTGGGAGCTCCCGCTGGAGCTCGACGAACCTCCCCTGCCCCCGCACGCGTTCAGCGACCCACCAGCGACGCCGCGTGTGCGAACCACGCACGACTCCTCACCGCCGAAGAGCAGCCGCCCCGTGCTCCCGCTGCTCGTCGACGTGACGCCCCTCAGCCTGTGCGTCGAGACGGTGAGCGGCTTTCGCGACGTGGTGATCGAGCGCAACACGCCGGTACCGTGCGAGCAATCGCGCACGTTCGTGACGGCGCAGGACGGGCAAGACACGGTGCTCGTCCGCGTCGGGCAGGGTGAATCCGAGCGCTTCGAAGAGACGACCTTGCTCGGCGAGCTCGAGCTGCTCGGCTTGCCGCCCGCGCCGCGCGGCGCAGTGCGGGTGGTCGTCACCTTCGCGCTCGACACGAACGGCATGCTCGACGTTCGAGCCGCCGACGAAGAGACGGGGCGCGCATCGAGCGCACGCCTGCGTCTCGTGGGGCTCCCCGACGCCGAGGACGTCCATCGAATGCAGGAACGTCACCGGCAGCATCGCGCCGTGTAGCGAAGCATGGCCACCGCCGAAGACCGAGAGCGCCTTCAAGCCTGGGTCGAGGTCATCGACGACGCGAGCTACTACGAGGTGCTCGGAGTGCTCGAGCTCGCCGATGCGGCCGCCATCCAGGCGGCGTTTCACGAGTTCGCGCTCGCGTTCCATCCAGACGGCCACCAGGAGGGCACGGAGGCCGAGCGCACGGCCGCGCGGTACGTGTTCCGTCGCGGCGCAGAAGCCTATCGCGTGCTCTCCGATCCGGAGCTCAGAGCCCGCTACGATCTCGCGCTAGCCTCGGGGCACCTTCGTCTCATCGGTGGCGAGCCGGCCCATCGCGTGCAGACGGAGAGCAGCCTTCGCTCGCTCGAGGATCTCTGCGAGACGCCGGCGGCAAAGCTACTCGCGCGACGTGCGGACGAGCAGATCGGTCTGGGGAAGCTCGACGAGGCGCGCTGGCTCCTCCAGGACGCGATGAAAATGGAGGAACGAGAGAGCCCGGAGCTCGCCGAGCGGATCGACGCCCTCGCCCTCGCTCTGTTCGCCCGCGGCGGATGACGTCGGCGGGCTCTCCAGGGGCCAATCGACAGCCGACTCTCGACGCGACGCATTATTTCGCCGCTCCGATTGAGGGCGCCCAGAACGGTGTGATCTCGCCCGGATGGAACATCCCGGGGTGTGTGATTTCACTACACTATTCGCCTGTTACTGGGCGGCTCCAGCGCTTTTGTATCTTGGGGCTCCCGCGCCCCGCGACAGTCCGTGATAGATCGTCTATTCACCAGGAACGTAATTCGCTGATCGAACGAACCGCTCTCTAACTGCTAGCCCCGTCCGCACCCGGACGGGCGTGTCGAAGGGTCGCTGTGAAGCTTTCCTGCCCCTCCTGTGGTGCCAAGTACTCCATCGCGGACGAGAAGGTCCAAGACCGTCTCGCGAAGATCCGCTGCAGAAAGTGCAGCGCAACGATCATCGTCGATGGGAAAGTGGATCCCCCGAACGTCTACACGTCGGAGGGCGGGAGCGTCTCGCAATCGGCTCCGCTCGAGACGGGTGACCCGGGTGGCGGTCCTGCCCCCGGCGAATACTCCGTGGATTTCGGAGACAACGATCAGCGCACGATGACGGCCGATGACATCGTGCAGGCCTACCGCCGCGGCCAGCTCACCGCCGACACCTACGTGTGGACGGAGGGCATGGCGGACTGGCAACCGGTAGGGTCGGTTCCGGAACTCGCAGAAGCGCTCAACGCGTCCGCTTCGCCAGCGGCCGCGGCAGCTGCCCCGCGCGCAGCGCGCACAGGCTCGGGCCGCGGTTCGGCCACAGATCTCTTCGGTGGAATCGACAAGGCCGGCAGCGAAGAGGACGTCATGACCAGCGCGCCGCAGGCTGCGGCCGCCGCTGCGCCCGCGCTCGCCACTGGTGCGCGGAACGAATCGTCGGTGCTCTTCTCGCTGAGCGCGCTGACCGCTTCCGGGCCACTGCCCACGACGCGCAGCACCGCTTCGGCCGCCGACACGAAGGGCGAGGATTCGGGTCTCATCGATCTGAAGGCGCTAACTTCCGCCGCCGGTAGCCTTCCGCCGCCAAATCCATTGGCGCTCGGTGCCGCGCCCCTCGGGATGGCCGCGCCGCTCGGTGGCATGACCGCACCCGCGCTCGCGGCGGACGGCCCCATGCAGCGGGGTGGTGGCAGCAAGACCGGTATCTACATCGCCGGCGCGCTCGCCCTCGGCCTCGCGCTCATCGCCGGGGCCATCGTGATGACCTCCGGCAATCGAGAAGCCGCGAGCGCCGCGAACGCTGCCACGCAGCCGGTCGCCGTTCCGGCCACGCCGCAGCCGACGCAGGCAGCCGCGCCGGAGCCCGAGGCGAAGAAGGAAGAGGCGACGGCGCAGCCGCCGTCCACGGGGACGGCCGTCGCCGAGGCCGCACCGAAGGACACCCCGACGAAGCAGGCCAGCGCCCCCAAGACGAGCACGTCTCACTCGTCGAAGCCGAAGGCGTCGAGCAACTCGTCGAGTGGAAGCACCACGACGACGGCCGCGGCAGAAAAGCCTGCCCCGGCGGAGAAGCCGGCTGCCGCAAGCACGGACAACTCCAGCAGTGGCTCCACCGAGAAGAAGAAGCCTGCGGTGAAGAAGGAAAAGACCTGCAACTGCGGCCCGGGCGACCTGATGTGCGCCATGAAGTGCGCTGCGAGCTGACGCGGACGTAGCCACCTTGCGACCCGCTCGCCTTGCGGCGGGTCGCGCGTGCTTACTCGGCGAGCGGCGCAGGCACGCCGAGCCGCACGATGCCGCGGGGCGCGTCGTGTTCGTGCATGCTGCCGCGCTCGTCCGTAACCCCGAGCCGCACGAAGCCGTCGGCCCGCACCAGCGCGAAGGGCGCGCGCGGAACCGGCACGCTCTCTCCCGAGGGAACGACGTAGACGCTCACGGGGGCGCTCTTCGTTTCGCGCGGCGACGGGGGCGCCTTGCACGCTGCAGCCACTTCAGCGCTGCCGTCCTCGTCAATGCAGCGAGTGACGGCGGCGCGATCGAGCGCCGGCTCCGGCGACGGGACGTCGTTCAGCAAGCGTGCTGCCGCGGCACGCGCCGTGTCGAAGGCGTCGTTCGCTAGCACCGCACGCTCCGGACCGCCCGCGCACCGCCGACCGAGCAAGCGAAGCCCGGCGAGCGCGTTCGTCCGCACGTAGGGGCGCGGGTCCGACAGTAGGCCGCAGAGCACTCCGGGCGTCGTGCCCGGCTCACGGACGCTCACCCGTGCGAGGGCTCCGGCCGCGTCACCCGAAACCGCGGGATCGCGATCGGCGAGCAGACCCTGGAGCAAGCGAGCGTCCTGGGGCCGCGCGAACGAGCCGACGGCCCACACCGCGTTCGCGCGAATGCTCGGCTCCGCGTCGCCCACGAGGGAGCGCACGAGGTCGGCCTTCTCGGCGTGCGAGGCGAGCGCCTCCACGATCTTCGCGCGCGTCGCGGCCGAGGCGGAGGCAAATGCACGTACCAAAGCGGCGCTGCCGAGAGCGCCGGGGACCACGCCGAGCGCCTCGACGAGCAGCGAGCGCTCGCTTTCGTCGGCCACCGCGACGAGCCGCTCCACCCTGTCCACGATGCGTGGATCGGTCGTGACCGTCAGCGGACCGAACAAGGCGAGCGCGAGCGCGGCGCGATCTTGATCCGCAGAGCGTTCGAGTCGATCGAGCAACGGCGCCGCACTTTCTGCCGCGCCCACGCGACGCAGCGAGAGCGCCGCGGCGAGGCGCACGGGGGCGTGCTCGTCGCCAATTGCGGCGAGGAGCGCCGCGTCGTCCCCGGTGCGTCCGACCAGACCGAGCGCCGTGAGCGCGCGCACCCTCAGCCCGACGTCCGAGGTGTCGAGCGAGAGCGCAGCGAGGAGCTTCGCGACGCGCGGCGAGCCCGTCTTTCCCAGGAGGCCGATGAGCTGTGCACGCTCGGGCTTGCGGCCGCGCGCGGCGGCGAGCGCGGCAACGACGGGCTCCACCGCACGACCGTCCGGCTGCGACGGATCGAGCAGCGCGTCGGTAGCCTCGATGGCTGCCTTGCGAACCCACGGGTCATCGGCGGAGAGGTACTCGAGGGCCGCCTCCAGCCCGCTATTGTCAGCCGACGCGCCGAGCGCACGGAGCCCTGCTTCGGGCCTTACCACACCGCGACCGAGCGCCGACGCGATGGCTATCGCCGAGCCCTTGCCACCGATCTCGCCGAGCGAGAGCGCACACCCGTCCGCGAGGGCGGGCGGGGGTTGCCCCGCGAGACAAGCGACGAGCTTCGGCCTGGCTACGGCACCCGCACGTACCAGCGCAGCGCGCACCGGCGATCGCTCGCGCGGATCGTCCGCGGCGAGGGCGCGGATCAACGCTTCGACGCTCGCTTCGGACGGGATCTGCGCGAGCGCACCGAGAGCGGCGTCGCGGACCTGCGGGCGCCGCTCTTCGTCGAGCAAGGAAACGATGGTGACCACTGCGTCCTCGGCGTGGATACGCCCGAGCGCCTGCAGCGCGGCGATGCGCACGACCTCGTCGTTGTCGCGCAGGGCGAGCGCGAGCGCTGACGACGCGCGCGGATCTCCGAGAGCTCCGAGCGCCACCGCCACGCTGCGCCGCACGTTCGGACGGCTGTCCTGGATCTTGCCGACGAGGGGCACGACCGCGCTGCGGTCTCCGAGGCGCGCGAGCGCCAGCGTCACTGCTTCGCGCACGTCCGCCTCGTTGTCGTCGAGACGCCCGAGGAGCGGGCCGACGGCAGCGGGCTGCCCGGACGCGCCCAGCGCCCGCGCAGCGGCCGTGCGGACCGTGGAGTCGGGGTCGGCGAGGATGCGGCCAAGCGCCGCCACCGAGGGCGCGTAGGGCGCACGCGACAGAGCGTCGGCAGCGGCCTTCCTCACGCGCGCATCGGCGTCGCCGAGCCACGCGGCGACGCGCTCCCCGAGACCCGGGGTACGCGCCTGTTCCAACGCCTCGAGAGCGGCTACCCGGACGTCAGCGTCCGGATCCGAGAGCGCAGGAACGCCGATCCGCTGCACGGCTTGCGACGGAAGCTCGGCGAGCTGACGAGCGGCGCGCCGGCGCAGCGAAACGTCCGGGGAGCGGAGCTCTCGTGCCGCCTTGTCCACGGTGCTCGGCCACGCGAACGCCGATGCATCGGCGGCCGCGAGCATCCCGATTAGCAAGGCGAGCCCGAGGGTGACGCGACGCACGGGCCGAGTCTAACCTCGCCCGTGACCCGGCGCTCGCCGCAAACGCGGACCTTTCACTCGGCGTCGCTGGACGCCACCGAGAGCCGCGACGGCGCCCGCGCGGGCCCGCGCCGCGAAAGGACGCGCTCCAGCGCGCGCGCGCAGCGCACGTTTTCCTCGCGCGTGCCCACCGTGACCCGAACGAACCGGCGCGTCGCATGGTGCGTCTCGAGCGAACGGATCAGCACTCCCTCGGCCAGGGTGGCGGCCACGAAGTCTGCGGCCGAGAGCCCGGTCGACGAGATGTCCACGAGCACGAAGTTGCCGTCGCTCGGCAGCACCGAGAGCCCCGGAAGCCCCGAGAGCCGGTCCGCGAGCTCCACGCGCGCGAGCTTGAGCGCGTTCACGCGCACGCTCTGCTCGGCACTGTCGTCGAGGGCAGCTTCGGCCGCGGCCAGCGTCACCGCGGGGAGGTTCCACGGGATCTTCACGCGCGAGAGCAGCTCGATGACGGCCGCGTGAGCGAACGCGTAACCGAGCCGGAGCCCTGCGAGACCGAACGCCTTCGAGAACGTACGAAGCACGACGACGTTCGGGAACTCGCGCACGAGGCGTGCGTAGCTGTCGACGTCCCCGAGCTCCACGTACGCCTCGTCGACGACCGTTGGGATGCCGAGGCTCACCAGCCGACGGAGGTCCGCCTCCGGGATCGGGTTGCCGGTCGGGTTGTTCGGCGTGCAGAGGAACAGCACCTTGGTCCGCTCGGTGACCGCACGGATGAGACCGTTGACGTCGTGCTCGTGCTCGTCGCTCATCGGCACCAGCACCGGGATGCCGCCGACGACGCGCGTCCGCGCCTCGTACATGCTGAAGGTCGGGACGCTGAGCAAGACCTCCTCGCCGGGCGCGACGAAGGTCCGGATCACCAGATCGATGAGCTCGGTGGAACCGGCCCCCAGGATGACGTTCGAGCCGTCGAGCTCGTCGCGACCGGCAAGCTTCGCCTTCAGCCGAGCGCCGTTCGGCGGGTAGTGGTTCGCGTTCGTCGCAGCTTCCACGATGGCGCGGATCACCCGCGGGCTCGGCGAGAACGGGCTCTCGTTGGACATCATGCGAAGAACGTCTCCGCGATCGTCGGCGATCGCAAAGTGCCCTTCGTTGTACGGCTTGGCGGCGCGCACCCACGACGGCGCGAACAGCTCCACTGCGTCCGGATGTACGGAACCCGCGCTCCCCGGCTCGTCTCCGAGAGCGTCACCGAAGACACGGATCATCGCCTCTGCGCGCTCCATGGCCTCGGGTGTGTCGACGTCGATCCAGCGAGCGTCGCCCACCTCGCAAGCGTAGAACGCTCCGCGAGCGGAGAGCGCCTTCACGCCATCCGACAGAGAGGCATCTCCATTCTTCGCCACCACGGCCTCGAGCTCGCGGATGAGCGCGGGCCCGATGCGGAATACGCCGGTGTCGATCGCGTCGTAGTCCGATAGCTCCTTCGCGATCTCGACGATCTTGCCGGCGCGGGTGACGACCTTCGTCGCGTCGTCGATGTCGAAACAGCGTTCGATGTCGCGATCCACGGCCAGGCCACAGGCGTCACGCGGCAGCTCCGCCGAGATCAGCCGGCGAGGCAGCTCGGGCGAGTAGAGGTGATCGGACATGGTGAGCAAGCACTCACCGTCGATGAACTCCTTCGCGGCGAGCAACGAGACGCCGTTCTTCGCGTGGTAGCGCTCGTTCTCCACGAAGCGCAGCTCGAGGCCGAGACCGGGAGTCGACAGGAGCGTGCGACGGATGAGCTCCCCTCGATGACCGAGGACGATCACCGCTTCGCGGATGCCGACCTCCTCGAGCGTCCGCAGGACGCGAACGATGAGAGGAACGCCACTGACGGGTCGGATGGGCTTCGGGGCGCCGTCCAGCAGCCGAGACCCTAGGCCTGCTGCCAGTACAATCGCCCGAGTTATGCGCCGTTCTTTCATGAATACCTTGACCGAGCGGCTGGTACCACGCGGTGCGAAATCACAGCAAATCCTTTTAGGTTCAATCGCTTACAGACGAGTTACTGTCGCTTCGCAACCACACTGTCGCACTTTGGACACACCTTCGCCGCGGCCGCGGGGGAGCGCCAACCCGCCAAGGCGTCTAAGTACAATCATTTCTGGTGGTTTCCAGGCTCGGGCCGAACGTTCTACGACCAGGGTAGTGCAAGGGCAGTGCCATACGACGAGGTGCGTCAAATAGTTCGCAGGGGCTGCAACTTTGGAGTCTTTCTGGCGCGGTCGGGCTGCGAAACGGATGCCGCGAAGGCCGGTGCGAAGCCGCTGCCGCGGGCCAAGGCGCAACACCCAGTGTCACCCGCATCAGGGGGTACTGCCAAAAAGGCGCTCTGCTTCGCGAAGGTCTTCGGGCGCGTCTACCTCGCACCAGCGCAGATCGCCGACTTCGACCGCCTTCGCACGGAGTGAGCCTGCAGCGATGAGCCGAGCGTAGACGTCCTCGTAGTAGAGGTTCGTTTCGCCGTACCTCGCGGCCAGGGCGAGACCCTCGAACAGGATCGGGGCGGCATCGCTCGTGATTCGCTCGATGCCGATGCTCTCACCGGCCGCGTCGGCGAGCGCGATGGCCTTGCCGAATGTGGTGACCTGGCCGGTGTGGGGGTCGACGCGCACCTTCATCGCCTCTAGATCCAGCGCGCGGCGTGAGTCGACGGCGACTGCCAACGGCGTCACTTCCGAATCCAGCCGTGACAGAACCTCCGCGTCGAATACCACGTCACCATCCAGCCTGAAGAACGCATCTTGGCCGAGCACGTCCCGACACATCGCGAGCGACACGGAGTTCTGCGTCGTCGCGTATTCGGGGTTCGCGCGGAAGATCACCTCGAACGGCGCACGCGCGAGCGCCGCCCGCAGGGCGTCTTCGCGGTAGCCGCTCGCGATGACGAGACGCTCGACACCCGCTGCTCGCAACGCGTCGAGGGCGCGTTCGAGGATGCTGCGTCCCGCAATGGGGACCAGCGCCTTCGGTCTCTCGTCGGTGAGCGGTCGAAGCCGCGAGCCGACGCCTGCTGCCAGAATCACCGCTGTACGCGTCGCCATGAGGGCTGGCGCGACGATTGCACACTCCAGAGGTTCTTGATAGGAGCCCGCAGAATCCATGAAGCAGCCCGAACGAATCGCATCGCCCGAAGGTAAGCTCGCCGTCTTCCTGCCGGGTCTCGGCGCCGTCGCCACCACGTTCATCGCGGGCTGTCTGCTCTCGAGAAAGAGCAAGGCGCTGCCGATCGGATCGCTCACGCAGATGGGAACAATCCGCCTCGGCAAGCGGACCGACAAGAGAGTACCGAAGATCAAGGAGTTCGTTCCGCTCGCGACGCTCGACGACCTGGAGTTCTGTGCGTGGGATCTGTTCCCCGACAACGCCTACCAGGCCGCCGTGAAGGCGAAGGTGCTCGAGCCGCATCACCTCGAAGCCGTGAAGGACGAACTCGAACGCGTCGAGCCCAAGGCCGCGGTGTTCTACCCGGAATACGTGAAGCGGCTGCACGGCACTCACGTCAAGCGCGCCGCCACGAAGGCCGACATGGTCGAGGCGCTCCGTGCCGACATTCGCTCGTTCATGAAGGAGCGAGGGTGTGCCCGTGCAGTCACGGTGTGGTGCGGATCCACCGAAATTTATCTACAGGCGGGCCCCGTGCATCAATCGGTGGAGGCGTTCGAGGCCGGGCTGCGCGAAAACCACCCGACCATTTCGAGCTCGCAGATCTACGCCTGGGCTTGCTTGAAGGAGGGTGTGCCGTTCGCGAACGGTGCGCCGAACCTCACCGTCGACTTCCCCGCGGCGCACGAGCTCGCACGTGTGACCGGCACCCCCATCGCGGGCAAGGACTTCAAGACCGGCCAGACCTTGATGAAGACCATCCTCGCGCCGGGGCTCAAGGCGCGCATGCTGGGCATCGACGGCTGGTTCTCCACGAACATCCTCGGCAACCGCGACGGCGAGGTGCTCGACGACCCCGACAACTTCAAGACGAAGGAGGTCAGCAAGCTCGGCGTGCTCGAGCACATCCTGCAGCCCGAGACTTACCCCGACCTCTACGGGAACGTGTACCACAAGGTCACCATCAACTACTACCCGCCCCGCGGTGACGCGAAGGAGGGCTGGGACAACATCGACATCAAGGGGTGGCTCGGGTACCCGATGCAGATCAAGGTCGACTTCCTCTGCCGCGACTCGATCCTCGCGGCGCCGATCGTGCTCGACCTCGTGCTCTTCATGGATCTCGCGAAGCGGGCGGGCTTCCGCGGCGTCCAGGAGTGGCTGAGCTTCTACTTCAAGAGCCCGATGACGGCGGAGAAGCTCTACCCCGAGCACGATCTCTTCATCCAGAGCATGAAGCTCAAGAACACGCTGCGCTGGATGATGGGCGAAGAGCTCATCACGCACCTGGGCAACGAGTACTACGACTGACGCCCTGCGGCGGGCGCTCCGAAAAAAGCGCGAGTCACCCTAAAGGAACCCGGGGACGGACCGATCTTTCGACCGTCGGCAAAGGCCGCATCATCGAGCGAAATCGCCAGCATAGGAGCGCTCTCACTATTTTTCTCAAGGAATGAGACGGGACGCCGTTCATCGGGTTGGAGAAACCCGCACCGAACGAGCGCACCATGCTCAATCCCATCGACTCCCCAGCAAAAATCGACTCGCAGTCACGCCCTACCGTGCGCGCGATCCCGATCAACGCGACGGAGCGAACCAGCGGCGAAGACCAGCAGGCGGTGCCTCCGGTCACGGGAGCGGCGTTCGTTGAGCTCGGCACGGGATCGAGCTCGTCGGCGGAGTTCCTTGCCCCCACGTACAAGCGCTCCGCAGCGTCTTACTCCGGAAGCCTTCCCGCGGTCCGGGCGCCGACCGCCGCCGACGGTTCGGCCGCGGCCGAGAAGGTCACCGTCTACGCAGGCCCGCCGAAGGGCGAGGCCGGCGCCGTGTCGGTCGGCGCGACCAAGGTTACGCCCGCCGCGGCAGGCGTCGCTTCGCCGGACACAGCGGCCGCGTCCGCTGGCCGCTACAAGGTCGTGCGGGGCGTCGACGGGGTCGAGTACGCCGCGAGCGGTCACGTGCTGGTGAGCCCCGATTCGATCAACGCGGACCCGGAGACCACCATCCGGGAACTCACGAAGATCCGTCAAGCCGCCCTGACGCCACCGACCACCCTCACCGATCTGGAGCTCGCTGCGCGAGCGTCGCTCGACGTTCAACGCGCACAGCTGGAGCTCGCGCGTCAGCGCTACACCCAGGAAGCCAGCGACGCGGGCTCGCAGACGGCGAAGGTCGACTCGGCGAAGACGGACATCACCGCCTGAAACCACCGCGGATCGTTCCGGCCAGGGTCAGTTCAAGCCGACCCGGCGGCGCGACACCCAGTGAGCGCCGAGCACGACCGACGCCGCCAGCGCCCACACCCACTGCGGAAGGACCGGCGAGACCTGGCGCTCGGCGTCGATCTCCGTGGAGCCGGGGATCGGCAGGTCGCCGACGTTCGTGTAGTCCACCGCGCGTCCCCCCGTGGCCTTAGCGATCGCCTCGAGGCGCTCCGGATCCGGGCGCGAGTCGCTCCACGCGGGGCCGGCGCGTTCGCAGGCAAAGTCGTGCCGCGTCGGCGGTGCGGCGCCGATGCGCACGCGCGCGCTGTAGCCGCCGGCCACGAGCGGAGGCACATGGAGCTCCACGGTGGAAAGGGAGCCCGACGGCGCGTTCAGCTCGACCTTCGCTTCCTTGTCTGCCCCGAGCTTCTCGATGACGGCTTCGACGTTTCCCGTCATCCCGGGAAGACGCGTCACTCGCAACGTGAACGGCTCGCCTGCGATGCAATCCGATCCGAGGCTCACCCGTGCCGCCTCGTAGCGCGGATCGCGCATCAGCCAGCCGAGCAGACCGTCCCACAGCGCGCCGTACGCGCGGCCCGCGACCTTCGCCGCGAACTGGCTGAAGGCGAGCAGGTGGGTGTCGTCGACCGCGAGGGCGATCGAACGCCCGTCGCCGATCTCGCCCATCGCGAGCAGCGGCATCGGCTGACCTCGAGCACGTATCGACGGGTGCTCCCAGAGCACGATGGAACCCGGGCGCGCCGGCCCGAGGAGGTTCGCGCCGTGCATGGTCGGCAGCTCGTCGCCGACCAGATCGCGCAGACCGCGGGTCATCGGCGCGGCGCGGCCCGCCTCGGTGTAGGCCGGGACGAAGGGCGCGGGATCGTATGCCTCGGCGCCGCTGATCTGCTCCACCGGGAGCACGGCGTCGATCGGCGTCTGCGCGTAGTTGCCGCCGGCGAAGGACGACGGGCCACCGACCATGATGAGGCCGCCTCCCGACTCCACGTATCGTGCGAGCCGCGGCAAGTGCTGGTCGAGCTTGTAACGAACCGCGTCGATGTCCTGCAGGATGACCGCGTCGAAGGACGGCAGGTGCGTGGTGAAGAGCTCCTTCACGGGGAACTCGATCAGCGCGAGCTCGCGCTCGTCGGCCATCGGGTCGTCTTCCCCCTTCGTGCCCTCGCGCAGGATGAAGAAGGCGACGACATCGACGGCCTCGTCGCTCTTGAGCCAGCGACGAAGCGCGCGGACGTCGTACGTCGGCCGTCCAGCGAGGTGAAGAAGACGAACTCGATCGCGCGCCACGGTGAACGTGAGGAGCCGGGAGTCGTTCGCGGAGAGCTCGTCTCCGGACGGCGGGGCGATGGCCACCTCCAGAACGCGGGCGCCGGCGCGATCGAGCGTCACCTCGAGCTCGACCTTGCCGACGCCGTTCTCGACCTTCGCCTCGCCGGATGCGAGCAGCGCGGGCTCCACACCGCTGCGGAGCTCGGTGATGGTGACGGGCACCATGTTGCATGACAGCCCGCCGCCGCAGCCGACCTCGACCGTCAGGGCGAGCGCCTGATGCGCGACGGCAGCGCCCGCCGCCCTCACCGAGCGGATGGAGGCGTCGGCGGGCTCCCGGCGTTCGACGCCGACCGTGTGCACTGGGATCCCGTCGGCTCCGATCGCGGCGGGACCGACGTCTCCCGATGAAGGCGCGGAGAGCCGTCCGTCGCTCACGACCACGATCGCGCGCGGGCGCTCGCTCGCGCCATCGGTGGCGCTAGCGATGGCCGCCCGGAGATCGCTGTCCACGGACAGCTCGGCCGGCGCGTTCGTCGCGGACGCGGCCAGCGGCCTGGCCGCTCCCTCCCCGAACCCGAGGACGGAGAGGCGCGCGTCACCGAAGTGCTTCTCCAGGTCGTGTACCGCTGCGAGCGCGCGCTTGCGACGCGTCCCATCGCCCGCAGGGATCAGGAGACGGCGCGACTGATCCACGAGCACCACCACGCGAGGTCCGACGCGAGCGCCCTTCACGGAGATGCGCACGGGCCGCAGTACCGCGAGGGAGAAGAGGACGACGCCCGCCACTCCGCTCAGCGCGACGAGCAGCCCGCCGCGCTCACGGAACCTGAGCTCGGCGACGAGGAGCACCACCGCGACCGCGCCGATGACGCCGACCACCATCGACATGGCGACGCCGATGTCGTCCGACAGGGCCCAGCCGGCCAGGCTCATGGCTGTGAGCGCCCGCGACGCCGCATCAGGGCCTGCGCGTGCACCTGGTCGTCCTTGTAGTTGGAGCAGAGCACGTACATCGAGAGATTCACGGCGAAGCGAACTGCGTACTCGCGCTGGTCGGTACCGCCCGGAATGACGTCGAAGCGCCAGGTGCCCTCCGACGCCCGCGCGAGCGCGCCGAGGAGGTCGTGCTGCAGGAAAAGGACCTGCGCGTCCTTGCCACGCACGATTGCCTCGACGTAGGGCGGCCCCTCGACTCGCCCGAAGGGGCGATCGATCAGGTAGTACGACTTGTAGATGACGTGCTCCTTCTCGACCTCCCCGCCTGCCCTGCCGAGCAACCGCACGACGGGCGACTCCGGGAGCGCGCGAGCGAGCTCCCGGCGCGCGGAGCGCCCGAATGCGCCCTTCGCGGGCTCCGAATCGTCCACGACCAGCACACCACCGAGGTCGACGAACGAGCGCAGTCCGGCGAGCTCCGGCCCGGTCAGCGGGGCGACCTCGGCGTCGCCGACCCAGAGGGCGAAGGGATCGTCGAGGAGCCGTGGATCGTCGGCCGCGATCTGCCCGGGCACCAGCCGCGCCGGAGCGCTGGTCCTTCGTACGAGCTCCCACGCCCAGCGTCCCGGCGCGGTCGAGCGCGGACCGGACCAGGAGAGGCCGCCCGTCGTCAACACTCGAGGGTGAAAGGCGCCCTCCTGCCCGAATGCGCGCGCGGCGGGCGCGAACAGGAGGGGCGCGGCGGCCGCGAGAAAGCGACGCCGTCCGAGCATCAATCGAAGTCGTGGATCCGCCACACGCCAGCCTCTCGCTTCAGAAGCACCTTGTGCCCGCCCGGGATCTCCACCTCCGCTGTCTCGCCGTGAACCTTTACCGACAAGGCATCTGGACGCTCGAGCCCGGCAACCAGGGACCGCAGATCTCCCTCCATGGCCGCGCGTGTATCGGTCGACAGGAGCCGGACCAGCGCCGCGTAGCTGCGCCGCGACAGGGCCCCGCGGAGCTCACCGAGCGCCTGGGAAGGGGTGCGCGCTCCGGCGGGAAGCCCGGCGGCGGCGGTGATGCGGTAGTGGCCGTGCTCCACCGCGAGCACGGCCGCTTCGCCGTCGACGTAGCGCACCTCCGCGACCGCCTGCACCGTCGCCGCCGGTCCGGCCATCGCCGCGGCATGCTCGACGATCTCCTTGCGCGAGTCCGACAGCAATTTTTCGGTACCGGCGACGCCGTAAGTGGACCGCGCGTCCTCCGTGAGCAGAGCGTACACCGCTCGCGCATCGTTCTTCTTTGCGGCCTCGGCGTACTCTTGCGCCGCTCCGCGTGGATCGGGAAGCATCGTCGGGGAGCACCCTACTTCCGACATGGCCGCAGCGGCTCCGAGAACCACGACCGCGAGGCGAGCCATCGGCTTCGAGAGCTAGCGAAAGCGTCGGCACTTGGCTACCCTTGTCGCCCGAATGTCGGCAAAAGGCCTCCGGAAGACCGCGCGTGGGAAGCCGCCGGTCGCCTGGTTCCGGGTCGGTCTGTCGCTCGCGTTCCTCGGCTGTGGAAGCCCCCCGCCGCATCCGCCCAACCCGACCCGGCCGCTCGACGAACGGCGCGCGGTGGAGATCATCCTGACGGCATTTCGTGAAGAGGGCGACCGCGGAGTCACCGGCCGGACGATCACCCTGGCGGGCGGCAAGTTCCTGTCGGTGGATGTGAGCGGCGCGGGCAAGCGTTACGGCGTTGCGTACGTCACCGCGAACGACCGTCGCGCGCTCGGGCTGGCCGTACCGGCCCCGCAGCCCGGGATGGAGGACGCGCTCCACCTGATCCGCGGCACCCAGAGCGACTCCGACGCGCGCATTCTCGTGCTGCAGGACACCGACTACCTTTACGACGACCAGGTGGGCGAGGAACACGAGGAGACGGTTGTGACGGCAGAGGGCAAGCTCGACCGCGACGTCCGCGATTTCATCGTCAGGGCACACGTGGAGAAATGGCCGTAGACGCCATCCGGACACGGCTCGCGGTGACGGCGACGGCCGCGCTCGCGGGCATCGTCGTGAGCACCTCGTTCGATCAGACGCTCGGCGGCTTCGTCACGGTCGCTGCGGTGGTCGCGCTCGTCTTCACGCTGCATCGCTTCGGGCGCACCGGCCCGAG
>CAYUAW010000018.1:20138-45076 GCA_964442485.1 uncultured Polyangiaceae bacterium | reverse complement strand
CTAGTGCGTGGAGACGGGGCCGCCGTCCGCCGACGCGGCGCTGACCTGTGCGAGCCCGCCGGGGATCGCCTTCAGCGACTCCGAGGACTCCCGCGTGAGGCCGTGACGAGCGACCTCCGCAGCGAGGCACCGCATCATTCGCTCGATGTCGGTCATCGTGTTGTGCAGCGAGATGGTCAGCCTAACGCCGGCCTGGTTCTGGGGAACGGCCGGGAAGACGCTCGCGCAAGCGTAGATGCCCTCCCTGCGCAGTGACGAGACGGCGGCGAGCGTCGTGCTCGAGAGCCCGAAGCGCACGAAGAAGATCGGCGTGCGATCGGCGCTCACGAATGGAACGCCGAGTTCCTGCCCGAGCGTGATGGTGCGATCGATGCGTGCGCAGAGCGCCTGCTGCAGGAGGCTGAACTCCGGCTGAACGTGGAGCTTCGCGGAGGCGAGGGCCGCACCGAGGAGCGGCGGTTGCAACGGCCCCGAGAAGAGCATCGGTCCTCCGCAACGACGCACGCGTAGGCGATCCTCCTCGTTCGCGAAGATGAGCGCGGCGCCCCCCACGGCGAAGGCCTTGGCGAAGCCGAGAGCGACCACGACCTTCCTGCGGTCCGGGAGCGCTGCGAGCGCGTGGCCTCGCCCGTCCTCGCCCGTCCACGACGTCGAGTGTGCGTCGTCGATGTACGCTTGGAGCGACGGGTGGCGCGCGAGGAGATCGGCGATGCGATCCATCGGCGCGAAGTCGCCGTGCATCGAGTAGAGGCCGTCGAGCACCAGCCACACCCTGCGGTGCGTCTCCGAGAGACGGACGATCTTCGCCTCGAGCTGGTCGAACCGGTTGTGCCGAAACGGCTCCACGGTGTTGCTTCGCAGCAGTGCCACCGCCGTGTGAAGGCTGGCGTGCGCGAACTGGTCGATCAGTACCGCGTCACCCTTCTCCACGAGGACGGGGAGCGCCGCGATGTGAGCGAGTGTGGTCGAAGGCGCTACCAGGGCGCACCCGTCCGTCATCTCGGCGACCACGTTCTCGAGCTCCGGATAGAGCGCGAGCTCGAGGTAGGCGCGCGAGCAAGAGAACTGAGTACCGTACCGTTCCGTCGCCTCGATCGCGCCCTGCTTGAGCTCCACCCGCTGCTCCAGGCCAAGGTAGCTGCAGCAACCGAAATTCAGCAGTCGCACTCCGCCAATGTCGACGTGACGACCAGAATAGGCCACGTCGTCGACCGTCTGCATGATCACGCCGGCCTGGACGGCCTCGGCGACGCTGCGGTCGGCTGCGGAAACGGTGTGCGCAGGCGCAAATGCAGCGCCAGGTTGCTTCATGACTCAAGTTCCTTTCGAAGTTTCGAGACTCTCAGGACATCGCGTTGACATCCGACGAAACCCGACGACCGAAAGAACGGCCGCGTTCGTCTTCGCACAAGGGCAACGTCATCGGTGGTAAAGTCGAGGCCCCCGAAAGGTCTTTCATGGAAGGTCCGCTCCGTAGCGGCAGCTCGAGCGATCGCGTCCTGTACGGTGACGAAGCCCTCTCCCTTGGCGAGGTCGGCCCTATCTTCGTCGTGTTCTGGCGTGGCGCAGTCACGAAGGGGCCGTTCGAGAAGCAGCGTCTCGGCCTGGCCGAGGTCGTCGCAAGAAACCCGACGGGAGCCGGCTTTCTGTGCGTCGTGGAGGCGAACGCGAAGGCGCCAGACGACGAGCTGCGGCGTGCCTCCGCTCAGATGATCCAGGTTCACGCGAATACCCTGAAGTGCGTGGGCTGCGTGATGGAAGGCGAGGGCTTTCGGGCCGCGATCAACCGTGGAGCGTTCGCCGGCATGGTGCTCCTGCTGCGCGATCGGAAGCTCCCGATTTCCGTGTTCGCGCGAATCGAGCCGGCGGTGGAGTGGATGGCGAAGCACCTGCTGATCCGTTCGACGCGCGCCCTGTGCGCGAACATCGAGCACATTCGAACGCATTTTTCGGTGCCGCCGCCCGACGAGGTCCCTTCCGACAAGTCGAAGTCCATCCGCTGACGCAATAGGCCGTTCGCAGGAGCGGCGCTTCTCGCGATTACTCAGCCTACGCACTCCTCTTGCGTCAGTCGATGCGCACCGTGCAAGTCGGGTTGTCACACACGCCATCACACGGGCGTCACACGTAGCTTCGGTTACCGTTTTTGATGCGCGTGTCGTGTTTTCGAGGCGGGCACGTACGGGTGAGTACGCACACGTACGAACTCGAAACATAAAGGAACACCGATCTCGCATGGCGCGGAAAACGCACACTAGACGGAGCGAGATTCGTGCTTGAACCTGAGGGCCGGGAGACACTGCAAATGCACATACGTCCGCTCACTGGTCCTACTTTAGGGGCACTCGTGTGTTTTTTCTCGACAGCGTGCTCGGGCCCCTCCGGCGATCAGAAGGCCGTCGGCGCCGTGACCGAAGCCGTCACGACACAGGCTCCGCCCGTGTCGGTCAGCGCACGCTCGATCAGCTACGATTTCACGGAGGTGTCGTACCTCCCTGCCGGCGTGGCGGCGGGTCGAGACGTCATCTTCATCGGCGACCCGCTCGAGAGCCGGGTCATCGCCTACTCCCGCTACACCGGAAAGCAGCTCGGAGAGCTTCCACAGCCGCCGGGCGGCTTCGCGATCCCTTTCATCATGCACTCGACCGGTGAAAACAGCGTCACTGTGCTCGGTGCGGGCGGCCTGCCGCAGCCGAAGCCCTTCGTCCCGGCTCATCCCCTCATCTACGAATATTCGTACAGCGTGGCGCCGCGCACGGGCTTCTCTGCGTCGCTCACCCGGTTCGTGGACTCCACCGGTACACTGGTGGGCTTCCCCGAGGATTTCGTGCGGCTCGACGACGGGCGACTGCTCCTCACCGATGCCGTCCTCGGCAGCATCTGGATCATCGGCACGGACGGGACCTATCGCCCGGGCATCGTCCCGAAGACGTTCGACGTCGCCGACGCGATTCCGACCATGGCCATCTGCCCGACCATGCCCCTGGTCACCGTGAATCACCTGCCGTTCCTCTTCTCCGGCTCCACCATCCCGGGTATCGAGGCGATCGCCGTGCGGCGCGGAACGGTCTACTTCTTCTCCTCCTGCGCGCGTGGCGTCTACTCGTTCCCGCTCTCGATCCTCGACGACCACCGGCAGCCGTACCAGCGCGCGGCGGACATCCGGCTCGTCTCGCCGACGCCGTCGGACGCGGAGGCCGGGATAGAAGAGCTCCTCGACTTCCAGTTCAACCCGTTCGACAGGGACGACCCCAACCTGTACGCGGCACGCGGCATGCAGCTCGAGATCACGCGCGTGGACGTGCGCAACGGTCACCGCGAGACGATCGCCCACGACGAGCGCCTCTTCGACTTCCCCTCGTCGCTCGCCTTCCTGCCGCCCGTGCTGGGCTTCGAATCGGAGCGCGCGAACCTGGTGGTCGTCTCGAACCAGCAGGAGCGCACGCCGATCACCAACGATGCCGCGCCGGAGGACGCGTTCAACTTGCCGTTCATCGTGACGAAGGTCCTCGTCACGCACTGACCGAGCCCTGACCCCGAGCGGGCCGCGCCCGATTCTTCTCGTCGACGAGCGAGAGACGAATCGGGCGCGTCGCTTTCTCGGTTCTGAAGGATCAGTCCTTCGCGTCGCCGGCGGTCGCCATCGCCAGGCGGGAAGCGGGGTCCTCGCCGCCGACGAGGTGCCCCGACGTGAAGGCTTCGTCGAGGTGGTAGGCGGCTTCCCCGTGATCGGACAGGTCGAGCCCCTCTTCCTCGCTTTCCCGCGACGGACGCAGCCCGACGAGCGCCTTGACGAGGCTAGCGAGGACCACGGTGCCGACCACCGAGAGCGCGATGGTGAGGCCCATCGCCTTGAGCTGCTCCAGGTAGAGCGTCTTCCCGACGATCCCGCCGAGGTTCGTCGAGAGGTTCGGATTCGCGTCCGGCGTCGCGAGGAAGCCCGTCACGAGGGCGCCCAGCGTGCCGCCGACCCCGTGAACGCCGAAGGTGTCCAGCGCGTCGTCGTAACCGAGCGCCTCTTTCAACTTCGTGCAGGCGAAGAACGGGACGGCGCCGGCGAGGATACCGATGATGACCGCGCCGTTCGCCGTGACGAAGCCCGCCGCCGGCGTGATGACGACGAGGCCGCCCACGGCCCCTGAGCAGAAGCCGAGGACCGTCGGCTTTCCACGGGTAATCCACTCGAGCAGCGGCCAGACCACCGACGCGATCGCCGCGGCGATGGTCGTCGCCATGAACGCGCCCGCGGCTACGCCGTCGGCCGCGACGGCGCTGCCCGCGTTGAAGCCGTACCATCCGACCCAGAGCATCCCCGTGCCGATCATCGTGAACGCGAGGCTGTGCGGAAGGAATGGCCGGTGACCGAAGCCTTCGCGCTTTCCGAGCATGAGGCAGAGCACCAGGGCGGACCAGCCTGACGACATGTGCACGACGGTGCCGCCCGCGAAGTCGATGGCCTTGATCCCCGCGCCCGCATTCCAGACGCCGTTCATGAACCCGTCGATGCCCCAGACCATGTGCGCGAGCGGGAAGTAGACGACGAGCATCCACAGGACGATGAACGCCATCACGGCGGAGTATCTCATCCGCTCGGCGATCGCGCCGACGATGAGCGCCGGTGTGATGATCGCGAACATCAGCTGGTACATCGAGAAGACGCTCTGCGACACCCAGGCCGAGTAGTCGGCGTTGGGCAGCGCACCGACGCCGGCCAGCATCGCGAACTTCGTTCCCCCGAGGAACGGTGAACCCGGCGCGAACGCGAATGAGTACCCGCACAGCCACCACAGGATGGTGACGACCCCCGCGCAACCGAGGCACTGTGCCATCACGGACAGGAGATTCTTCCTCCTCACGAGGCCGCCGTAGAACAGTGCGAGTCCCGGCAGTGTCATGAAGAGGACGAGCGCCGAAGACGTCATCATCCAGGCGTTGTGACCAGGCCCGGACGAGGCGAGCTTCTTCGGGGCGGAGTTCGTGATGTACGCTTCCAGGTCCGCGATGCGCGCCGCCAGCTCTTCCGGCGTGGGCGTGGGCGTGGGGGCGGCGGTCGCTGCTGCAGCAGGAGCAGGCGGTTCGTCGGCGCGCGCGGCGCGCGGTATGATGGTCGCGAAGAGCGCGGTCACCGCCACCGCGAAGACACACGCCTTTACTCGTTCCTTATGTCGTCGTCTTTCGATCTTGCTCAGCATCGTCTGCCTCGTTGGTTCGAATCCACGAAGGAGCGCGAGCGAGCGGACTCGGAGGCCTCCGCGCGCGCACCCGCTGCACGGCGCTCGGTGCACCGCTTGCGTGTGGTTATCGGGGGGCGAGAGTTTCGTTCGAGTTTCTCGCCACCCCTTCTCGACAACGCTTACGGAGAATTCACGGTGCGTTTATCCTGCGGATACCAGCGCCGGAACGGTGGATCTGCGATGCGAGATTTACGAGCTGTCTACTCGCTCGAAATTATCAGAAACGTATCTCTTCGAGATCAAGCCGGGCTCTCGTGAAACGAGCAAAGGATCGCGCCACGCGCGATTGAGATAGGCCAACATGAAGATCCAAGCAGTAATGCCGGAAGCCGTCTTGCCGGCGGTCATCGAGCGTCTGGCGCTCATCGGTGTGGAAGAGATCATCGTCAGCTCCGTGCGTACGACCGTGAAGCTGGAAGAGATCCGTTCCTTTCGCGGTGTGCGCTACACGCAGGAGCTCGCCGACCGATGCGCGCTCGAATGCTGGCCCGGTGATGACGCCGAACCGGCCGTCCGTGCGATTCGTCAGGCCGTCGAGAAGAGCGCATCGGAGGCGATGATCCTCGTCATGGATTCCGAGGGGTGGGCGCGTACGTGAGGGGCCCGAGCCCGGCAACAGAAAATACGGAATCTTGACGATTCCGCCCTGCGGGAAGGGTGTAGATACCGAAGACGGCTCGGATTCTCGCCGTAAGCGTGTGTGTCACAGGGATGCTCCCCAGGGCCTGTCGCGTCAAAAGGCGATCGGGCGGCGGGAGCGTGCACTTTTTCTGAATCGCAACTGATTCGAAAATTCCGCGAAACATTCCATCGGTACTTTCGCCAGCGACACACCAACCCGCCACCTGCGCATAAAAGCGGGGGCGCACGCTTTAGGAGAACCGATGCTGAAGGAATTCATGCTCCGCATGAAGCGGGCGGAGGACCGCCGCTTGCTCGCCACCATGCTCACGGCGAAGGTGGCCGGAGTTCTTCTGGTCCTTGCTCTAATGAAGGGTTTTAGCTGGTATTTCGCAACGCCCGCATTCGCGGACGATGCGGCAGCAGCACCCCCTCCCTACATCAACCCGATCAACACGATGTGGACGGTCATCGCGGCCTTCCTCGTGTTCTTCATGCAGGCGGGCTTCATGATGCTCGAGGCCGGCTTCGCGCGGACGCGCGAGACCGTGAACATCCTCCTCGAGGGCATCGTGGACACCTGCCTCTGCGGCGTCCTCTTCTGGGCCTGGGGCTTCGCGTTCATGTTCGGCGCGGGCAACGGCTTCATCGGGCACCAGTACTTCTTCCTGCAGGGCGCTCCGGACACCTACGGGTCGACGGGTGTGGCGTTCCTCGCGTTCTGGCTCTTCCAGTTCGCCTTCGCGGATACCTGCAGCACGATCACGTCCGGCGCCATGGTCGGTCGCACCGGCTTCGTCGGCGACCTCCTCTACAGCTTCGGCGTGTCCGGCTTCATCTACCCGATCCTCGGCCACTGGGCGTGGGGTCCGGACGGCTGGCTCAACACGATCCATCCGGTGCCGTTCCACGACTTCGCGGGCTCGACGGTCGTTCACACGATCGGCGGATTCGTCGCCCTCACCGGCGCGATCGCCCTCGGGCCGCGCCTCGGTCGCAGGTTCAAGCGTGATGGCGGCGGTATGCCTCCGGGCCACGACATGGTCATCGCCTCGGTCGGCGGCGTCATCCTGTGGTTCGGCTGGTACGGGTTCAACCCGGGCAGCACGCTCTCCGGGATGGACATGATCGGGTGTGGCCGCGTCGCGGCGAACACCACGCTGGCGGCCTGCTCCGGCGGCCTCGCGGCGCTCGCGTTCATCTACCCGCGCAACAAGGTGTGGGACTGCGGCATGACGGTGAACGGCTTCCTCGCCGGCCTCGTCGCGATCACGTGCCCCTGCTACTGGGTTTCCCCCGGTGGCGCGCTCCTCATCGGTGCAGCGGCAGGTGTCATCGTCGTCCTCGGCGTCGACGTCGTCGAGTGGTTCCGTGTTGACGATCCCGTCGGCGCGGTCGCCGTGCACGGTATCTGCGGCATCTGGGGTACCTTGAGCCTCGGCCTGTTCGCAACGGGGCAGTTCGGCGCTGCCACCCCCACGGGTCCGGACAACTCCGCTGGCGCGGTGGTGAAGGGCCTCCTCTACGGCGGCGGCACCGACCAGCTCGTCGCACAGGCGATCGGAAGCGCCTGCATCACGGTCGCGACGTTCGTGGCCGGCATGGCGTTGATGTACGCCGTCAAGGCAACGGGCACCCTCCGCGTCTCGAAGGAAGGCGAAGAGGAAGGCCTCGACCTGCACGAGCACGGTGGGCCCGCGTACCCCGAGCTCGGCGGGATGTCCGTCCACGGCGTGGGTCCGTCGGCCGCAGAGAGCGCGCCGATGGTCGCTGCTGCCGGCGCCCTCATGGCGTCGAAGTAGGCGGCAATCGCAGGAAAACGGGCGCCCGAGGGATTCTCGGGCGCCCGTTTCTTTTTCGGGGGTGCGAGAGGCGGATGACGAGGTCACCGATGCGCAACGCCCTCCAGTCGGCAGATCTGCTACCCGACGTCGGCATCCACGAGCCAAGCTCCGCTCGCGGAGACGCCGTTCCGCTGCCGCGCAGCGAGAACGGGTACCTGTGGGGCCTGTTCGCAGTCGTGGTGAGCCTCGGATTCTCGGTGAGCGTCTCGAGCTTCCTGCGCCTGTCCGACCTGGTGATGATCAACCTGCTGGGTGTGGTCGCGGTCTCCAGTCGCTTCGGCGTCGGGCCGTCCCTCTTCACGGCGGCCATCACGGCGCTCGGCTTCGATTTCTTCTTCATCCCCCCGCTGCATCAGCTGATGTCGGGCGACATGAAGAGCACCATCACCTTGCTCGTGATGGCCGCCGTGGCCGCCACCATCAGCGGCTTCGGCGAGCGCACTAGACGCCAGCAGGCGGCAGCTCGAGCGCGAGACCTGCAGATCGAGACCGAACGGCTGCGGAGCTCTCTCCTCAGCTCCGTCTCGCACGATCTCAAGACGCCGCTCGCGGCGATCCTCGGTGCGGGGACCGAGCTCCTGAAGGACGGACCGCGCCTCGACGATCCGTCGCGCGAGCAGCTGGCCCGCGCGATCGTCGAAGAGGCCCGGCGGCTCAATCAGCTGCTCACCAACCTGCTCGACGTCACGAGGCTCGAGTCGGGGAAAGTGCTGCTGCGCAAGCGACCCGAGCCAATCGAGGAGGTGATCGAGGGGGCGCTCGACCGGCTTCGTGGCAGGCTCGGCGACCGCAGCGTGCACACGCGCGTCCCGGGGGACACGCCCATGGTCCCCATCGACGCGGTGCTGGTGGAGCAGGTACTGGTGAATCTGGTGGAAAATGCGCTGCGCTATTCGCCCGATGATGCACCGGTGGACGTCATCGTCGTGGTCGAAAGGGGCTCGATCGTCGTCGAGATCGCCGATCGCGGACCGGGCATCCCGAAGGAGGAGCGCGAGCGCGTCTTCGAGAAGTTCTATCGCGGGACGGCGCGCATGAAGGGTGACGGTGGCGTCGGCCTCGGACTCACCATCTGTCGCGCCATCGTGCAGAGCCACGGTGGGCTGATCAGCATCGACAATCGCGACGGTGGCGGCGCTCGCGTCCGCTTCACGTTGCCGCTAGCCGAGGAGGTGCTCGCGTGACGGATCAATCGGCTCGTGTGCTCATCGTCGAGGACGAAGCGCATATGCGGACCTTCCTCTCGACGACCCTGACTCACAACGGCTACTCGACGATCGAGGCGTCCACCGGCGCGCGCGCCCTTTCGGCGATCCGCGGCGGTCGCGTCAATCTCGTGCTGCTCGATCTGGGGTTGCCGGACGTGGACGGGGCCGAAGTGACGAGCATCATCAGGGAAGCGAGCGCCGCGCCCATCATCGTCATCTCGGCACGAGACCAGCAGAGCGTGAAGATCGACCTGCTCGATCGCGGCGCGAACGACTACGTGACAAAGCCGTTCGATGCGGACGAGCTCCTTGCGCGGATTCGAGTCGCGCTTCGCGTCGCGCCGCCCGCGAACGGTCGCGATGCCGTTCCGGTGTTCTCCGTCGGCGAGCTCCGCGTCGATCTTCCCCGGCGGCTCGTCCATCTGGGCGGCAAGGAGATCCATCTGACGCCGACGGAGTTCGACATGCTCACCATCCTGGTGGAACAGGCGGGGCGTGTGGTGGGCCACCGTGAGATGCTGCGACGAGTGTGGGGTCCGGATTCCGTCAACGAGACGCAGTACCTGCGGGTCTTCATGCGTCAGCTCCGGTTCAAGCTCGAGCCGGAGCCCGCGCAGCCGCGCTACCTGGTCACGGTCGCGGGCGTTGGATACCGGCTGCGGACGGACTCGTGAACGGGCCCTTCTGCCGACGTCGTCGCCGAAGCATCAAAGACCACGCGAGCGGAGCGAGCGCGCCGAAGGCGGCGGGGGGAGCAGTTCGCCGAAGGCGAAGCTGCGGGGGGCTAAGGCCCCCCTTGTCAGTAGCGAGGCCGATCGAGGCCGCGGCGCCCGCCTATTGCCGGACCCCCAGGCCGCTGCTACGGTCCGCCGCCCGTCGGAAGACGAGGTTTTGCGCGATTTTAGCCTCGCCGCCGTTGCTCCGCACAAGTGACGCGGGTCGGCCGGGGGGCCCTCGAAGAGGTCACGAGATGAGCCAGCCGAACGTACCCGAAGGCGGGGCGGGACAAGCCGCCAACCTGCAGATCGGCGGAACCGCCGCCATCATCGCCCCCGTGGGCGCGTTTCAGGGCGGCATCCCACAGAACGCGCTGGTCGTGCTGCCGCTGAGCAAGCTCGGTGACGAGCTGACCACCAAGTTGCAGACGGGACCGGTCGTCGTCGGCATGGACGACATGTGGAAGCTCCTCGGCTTCAACGGCCCTGCCGTTCAGGTTCAGGACGCCGAGGGGAGGCCGATCACGATCGGGCTCGAGGATCTCCTCGACGGTCTCGAGAAGCACTGGAACGAGTCGAAGGACGATCTGAATCGTGGTCGTCTGTTCGCGCAGGAGCTCATGAAGTACGGCCGCGCGGAGAAGGCGGAGAAGGTCCTCGCGAAGGTCGTCGCCTCCGGTGGCACCGGGGACGACTGGCTCGGTCTCGGCGTCGCGCAGATGCAGCTCGAGAAGTGGGACAAGGCGGAGAGCACCCTGAAGGGCGCACAGAACCTCCTGCCGGCGAGCCCCTACCCGTCGCTCCACCTGGCGCGCGTCTACAAGGCGCGGGAGGATCGCGCTGCCGAGCGTGCGGCCATAGAACGCGCCATCGCCATCGAGCCCGGCGCGGTGGACGCCTGGGCGCTCCTCTTCTCGCATGTCCGCGACACGTCGAACGAAGAGCAGGCCATCACGACCATCACCGAGCTTGCCGAGGCGGCACCGAACAAGAAGACGGCGGCGCCGTTCGTCGCGATCCAGGGGATCTTCTCGGCCGCCGAGGAGACGCGGGACAAGGCCGTGGAGTGGGCCAAGAAGGCCGTGGCGCGCAACTCGGACGACCCTCTGGCGCTCATCGCCCTGTCCGCGCTGTACGGTCAGCGTGGCGATCTGAAGAGCGTCATCGAGCTCTTGCAGCCGCACGAGGGCAAGATGACCCGCGACGTACGCCTCGCGAACAACTACTTCGAGGCGCTGTTCGGCGCGCGGGAGATCGACAAGGTGACTCGGCTCCTGAACGCCCTCGCGGGCTCTCCGAATCGCGATGTGAAGCAGTTTGCCGTCGAGCGCTCCCGTCTCGTCGCTCAGTTTCTGCAGCAGCAGCAGCAGCGGCTCGCCGCGCCCGCCGGCGCGCAGCGCCCGGGCTGAGCCGGCGCACAGGTCCGGGGCGAGCTCGCATCGGGGGTCGCGCACCCGATATCGCCAAGTGCTCGAAAACATTGCGAGCGCGTCGCGCGGTCGTCTTTCGTCGGGCGGATTCTTGGCCGTTCTGGGCGAGGTGGCTCAAATCGGCGCATCGTGGAGCCTGGTGATGTCATCGCGGAACGGTACCGCCTGCTGCGTCTGCTCGACGTGGGAGGGATGGGGGAGGTCTGGGCGGCGAAGAACGAGCTCACGCAAAAGAGCTTCGCCATCAAGTTCTTGCTGCCGGAGCTCGCGGAGCGCCCTGACGCCCTCGAACGATTCATCCGCGAAGCGGAGACGGCCGGAAGCCTGAATCATCGTGCCATCGTCGACGTGTTCGACGTGGCGCAGGCGGAGGACGGCCGCCCCTTCATCGTCATGGAGCTGCTCGCCGGCGAGAGCGTCGAGGCGCGGGTCGAGCGCAACGGACCGCTCACGTCGCTCGAGACCTCCGCATTCCTGTCGCAGGTCGCGGACGGACTGGACGCGGCGCACCGGGCCGGGATCGTGCACCGCGATCTCTCCTCGTCGAACATCTTTCTGTCACGCAACCCCGACGGCGGGACCGCGATCGCGAAGATCCTCGACTTCGGTGTCAGCAAGACGCTCGGGCCCGCTCGTCACGATCGCACTCAGACCGGAAACGGCGCGGTGCTCGGATGTCCGGAGTTCATGAGCCCGGAGCAGGCGCGAGGGGCGGAGGCCGTCGACGCGCGCACGGACGTGTGGTCGCTCGGCGTCGTTCTCTACCAGTGCCTCGCCGGAAAGGCGCCGTTCCGCGCGCAGAACTACAACGCGCTCATGGTGGCGATCCTCACGCGCCCGCATCGTCCCATCCTCGAGGTCGTGCCCTCGGTGGACAGGGAGCTCGCCGGGATAGTCGAGTCGTGCCTGATGAAGGAGCGCGACGCGCGAATGCAGACTGCGCGCGAGGTGAGCGACCGGCTGTCGGCGATCGTACGGCGGCTCGCGGGGGCCTCGACGCTGCCGACGTCCCCGCAGCGGCGAGCGACCGATCGCCTGCCCGCTCGTCCTGCCGACCCCAGGGGCAACGCGGCCGCCCTCGGCAAGGAGGACCTGCAGGCGCTGGAGCACCTCCGCGCGCGGCGGCGAGTCATCGGGTTCATCGGCGCGGGTGTCGGTGCCTTCGCGGGCTTGTTCGTCGCGCTCGTCGTTGGTTCGCGGTCGCACGACGAGGTGGCGTACGTGTCCGTCCCCGTCACCCGGGTGGTTCACGAGCCTGCGCCGAGACCTGCGCCGTTCCTGCCGGTGCCGCACGAATTTGCCGCGTCCGCGGCGTCGGCTTCCTCCGCCGCAGGCGCCGAGACGCACCCCGCAGAGCCGTCGAAGCCGGCGGACGGCGCGAGGCCGGACAAGGCGACGGTGAGTGCGAAGGGCGACACCGCGCCGAAGGTGGCCGAGGGCGTGCACGCGGAGGCTCTGCCGAAGGGAGCGGACGGCGCCAGGGTCGAGAACGCGTCCAAGCCGTCAGAGGCGAGCCTCCCCGACGACGAATCGAGGCTCGCCGTGGCCGTTGCGCGCGGGCTCGGCGTCGGAGCGAAGACCGTCTCAGAGCACTGAGGGGCATGCTGGTCTTCTTCCTCGCGATCGCCACGGCGCTCGCGTCGTCGTTCGTCTGCTCGATCTCCGAGGCCGTGCTGCTGAGCGTGAGCCACGCGCAGATCGAGGCGCTTGGGAAGAGCCGCGCGGCCGATCTGCTGCGCAAGTACAAGCGCGAGATCGATCTGCCCATCGCGGCGATCCTCACGCTGAACACGACCGCGCACACCATCGGCGCTTCCGTTGCCGGCGCGTACTACGGTGACGTGTTCGACCCGAAGACCCTGTGGCTCTTCTCGGCGCTGTTCACGCTGGCCGTGCTCCTCTTCTCGGAGATCATCCCGAAGACGCTGGCGGTGGCGTCAGCCGGGACTCTGGCGACGCCCGTCGCTTATGGAGTGGCCGTCCTGGTCGCGGTGCTGAAGCCATTCCTGAAGGTAACCCGCGCCATCGCGCGCACCCTGCGTTCGGACTCGGCGCAGCCGGTGACCTCGCTCGAGGAGATCCGATTGCTCGCGTCGCTCGGGCGTACAGAGGGCGTCGTCGGCACGCTCGCCGCAGACATGATCGAGGGCGTCGCGACCCTGAGGGAGCTGCGCGCCCGAGACGTGATGGTGCCTCGCGCCCGTGTCGTTTACCTCTCCGGCCTCAGGTCGCTGGACGAGAACCTGGAGGTGATCCGGCGCACCGGTCACAGCCGCTTTCCTTACACCCGGACGGGAGATCTCGACCATGTCGAGGGTGTCGTTCTCGTCAAGGATTTGATGTTCACGCTGCGTGAGGCCGACGAGAACATCGACCTGGAAGAGCTCGCGACCAAGGCGCTCGTCGTTCCATCGGCGACCACTCTGGAGCGCCTGCTGCGAATGTTCCAGCAAGAGCGCCGGCACCTCGCGGTGGTCGTCGACGAGTACGGCGGCACGGAGGGCATCGTGACCCTCGAAGATGTGCTCGAAGAGATCGTCGGAGAGATAGAGGACGAGAGTGACCGCGTCGATCCCTTCGTCACCAAACGAGCGGACGGGTCTCTGGTCTGCCGCGGCTGGGCCGAAGCGCGCGCCGTGCTCGGCGGCCTCGGCGTGGAAGCCGACGACGTCGAGGCCGTCACGGTCGGCGGTCTCGTCGCCGAGCTCGTCGGGCGCGTGCCGAGGGTCGGCGATCGCGCGGAGTGGCGTGGGCTCGAGTTCATCGTGCTGCAAGCGTCGCCGCGGCGCGCGGAGCGTGTCGAAATCCGGCGCATGCCTGAAGCGATGAACAGTGAAAGCAAGAACGACTGAAACGGTTTCAGCTTTTCTTTGCGACGTGGATCGCGTTCGCCGTTTGACAGACCGTCGCGCAACGACAAAGGATCACGCGCGAATGAACAGTTCAACCGCGTTTGCGGCGTTGGCTCTCGTCGTGCTCTCTTGCATCGCGTCGTGTAGCGGGAGCAGCGGAGGTGGCGACCCTGCCGCATCGACGAAGGACGCAGGCCCCATGAGCTGCGCCGACGCCGGCGCCGGGACGTCGTTCCCGTGCGACGTTGCGCCGATCATCAAGAGCAAGTGTCAGCGCTGCCACGACACGCCTCAGGCCCTCACCATGTGTCTGGCGCAGAACTCCTGCGTCCAGGCGCCGTTCCCTCTGACGACGTGGGCCGACACTCGCCATGCACTCGGCCCCAACGCGCGCGTCATCGATTTCCTCGCCACCGTGATCGAGACGGACGTGATGCCCTACCAGACCGACGCCATCTCGCCGCCGGTGGAGAAGCTCACGCCAGCCGAGAAGACAACCCTGCTCAACTGGGCGAAGTCATGTGCTCCCGCGAGCGCGACGGCCTGTCCGTGAATGTCAGCCCGTTCGGTTGACATCTGAACAGCCGCACAGTAGCTAATAGTCCAGCGCGGGCCACGTGGATCAGCGGTGGCCTCGCCTACCGCCCCTCCAGGGCGGCCCCCTCGCAAACTCGGGAGACGTAGATGGACGACAAGCAGCGCAGCAAGGCCCTCGAGATCGCGATCGCGAGCGTCGAGAAGGAGTTCGGCAAGGGTGCTCTCATGCGTCTCGGCGACGGTGAGAACATCGGCGGGGATATCCAGGTCGTTCCCACCGGCTCGCTCGGGCTCGACATCGGTCTCGGTATCGGCGGCTACCCACGCGGCCGCATCGCGGAGATCTACGGTCCCGAGTCGAGCGGCAAGACGACCCTCACGCTGCACGCCATTGCCCAGGTTCAGAAGCTGGGGGGTGTCGCGGCCTTCATCGACGCAGAACATGCGCTCGACGTCTCGTACGCCAGGCGCCTCGGAGTGAAGACGGACGAGCTGCTCATCAGCCAGCCCGACTTCGGTGAGCAGGCGCTCGAGATCGCCGACATGCTCGTTCGATCGGGGGCAGTCGACATCGTCGTCATCGATTCCGTGGCAGCTCTCGTGCCAAAGGCCGAGATCGAAGGCGACATGGGCGACTCTCACGTCGGTCTGCAGGCGCGGCTGATGAGTCAGGCGTTGCGCAAGCTCACCGGCACCGTTTCGCGCTCGAAAACGCTGCTCGTCTTCACGAATCAGATCCGTATGAAGATCGGCGTCATGTTCGGGAGCCCCGAGACCACGACCGGCGGCAACGCGTTGAAGTTCTACGCGTCCATCCGGCTGGATGTTCGCCGGATCGGTGCGATCAAGGAGTCGACGCCGGACAAGAAGGGCGATCTCGCAGTCGTCGGCAATCGCACGCGCGTGAAGGTCGTGAAGAACAAGATGGCTCCGCCGTTCCGCGAGGTGGAGTTCGACATTCTCTACGGCCAGGGTATCTGCAAGTCGGCGGAAATCTTGGACATGGGCGCCGACGTCGGTGTCGTGCAGAAGAGCGGCGCCTGGTATTCCGTCGACGGCGAGCGCATCGGGCAGGGCCGGGATGCAGCGCGGCAGTATCTCGAGGAACACCCGCAGCTCATGGCGAAGATCGAGGCGAAGCTGCTCGAGCACTACAAGGTGAAGCGCACGGGGAGCGAAGGTGCGGACGCCACCGGCGCGAACGGCAAGGCGTCGTCGCCACCCGGTGGCGGAGCAAAAGCAGCCGCCGCCGAAGAGGACGCTACGGCGAAGGGCGGAGCCCAGAAGCGCGCCGCGCCCGTGCGCGCAAACTGACGATTTCCCTGGGGAAAACTTGAGGGCTCCTTGGGGGAGGCTTCGGGACGAATTGTCCCTCCATTACCGGCGAAAATCGGGGGGCGCGGCCCGGAACTGCCGCCGGATCGCGGGGTTAGACGGGGCAATCCGAGGCACTTCTGACCCACCGCTAAGATGGCGAATATAATATGGAAAGTGTCATTCCTTGACGCCATGTACCCTGTCCCATACCCCCCAAGGAGGCATGGCCCTTCCGGCAGTTTTTCCCTTTCCCCACGCGAGCGCAAAGCCGCTGCGGGGGCGAGCCATGGCAATTCCGCGCATCGCGAGCGCCGCGGTGCGAATCCCCGATCAGCGAGTCGGGCATCTACCGCTGTTCTTCACGTCCGGCGGTCCGCAGATCTTCGTGCACGAAGGGGCGCGTCAGGCCCTCGAGCGCAAGCTCGAGCTGGCTCTTTCGGCGCCCGTTCAGCTGGCCGTGACGGACAATCGGCAGCGAATGATCACGCAGACCCGGGAGCGCGGGACGCTGCGAGTTCGCATTCACATGATGTTCCTGGACGCGCCGGAGCGCGTTCAGGATGCCCTCGTCGACTACGTCGCCTTCGGTGACAAGGACGCCTCGCAGATCGTCGGAGCATTCATCGAGGAGAACAGCCACCGGATCCGCGCCTCGCGCGAGGTGCGCGGCCCGCTGCGCACGCGGGGGAAGGTGCACGACCTGCGTGAGACCCTCGAACGGGTGAACGAGGCGTACTTCGGCGGTGCGCTGAACGAGGTCCTCATCACGTGGGGCCGCCGCTCCACGCCCCGCAAGACGAGCACTCGGCGGACGATCAAGCTCGGCTCGTACAGCGCCCAGGAGCGGCTCGTACGAATTCACCCGGTGCTCGATCGCGCGTGGGTGCCGCGCTACTTCGTCTCGTACGTGGTCTATCACGAGCTCGTTCACCACGTGGTTCCGCCAGTGCGGGTCGGCGGGCATCTGCAGCTCCACCCCCCGGAGTTTCTGAGGCGCGAGCGGAATTTCCGCTACTACGACCGGGCCATCGCCTGGGAAGAAGCGCACATCACGCGCCTCCTGCGCGGCTAGGAGCGACTGTTCCGTTCGAGGGGAGTGACGCTCCCCTCGAGCTCCCTCGAAGGGGAAGGAAAGTTCCTAGATCTCGAAGGCGAGACCGAGGGCCCAGGTGTTCGTGCCGACCTCGAGCTGGTTGCCAGCGCCGAGCTTCGACACCGACCACTCCATGAAGAAATAGGAGTTATTGATGCCCACCTCGTTGTCCAGATCCTTCGCGGAGTTGGTGTCGAAGAAGTCGAGGAGCAGCATGCCGCCGAGCGCAAACTGAGGGCCCCACGAGATGCCGCTGCCGGCGAGGTTGTCGGCGCGCGCGGTGCCGCCGCCGTTGGTGATGCGCCAGATCGCGGAGCCCAGACCAAGCTTCGCGTACGGGACGAGGGGCACCGGGGTCTGCTTCGCGATCACGTCGGCCCTCAAAACGCCGAGGACATACATCGGGATGATCATCAGCCCGGTGTTTTCACCTGCGCGCGCGCCCGTGCCCGTCACGAACGCCGGAGCCGACATGTGGGTGTACCCGACGCCGAAGCCGGGACCGAAGGTGCCCACGTACGGGATGCGCAGCGCCTGCCAGTCCACCTCGAGCCCGAACGTGTAGCGGTCCTTGTTTCCGAAGGTCGTCTCGTACGGTGTGGGGCCGTTGAACTCGTCGTCGATGTTGGGGACGTACCGCCCGAACCGCAGCTCGAATGCCACGTGCTGCGGCGATTCCACGGGCGCGCCGCGCTCGCGCGCGCGATAGATGCCGTACTCGTCCACCTCCTGCGCGCGGGCTCCGGCGGCGAGGGACGAGAGGGCCGCGAGGCACGCGGTTGCGACGATGGCGCGCATGGCGATCACCCGCGCCTCCGACGGATTCGCCGAGCGGCGCCCATCAACGCGAGCACGCTTCCGACGAAGACGATGCCCGTGCGCGCCGGGTTTTCCGTGAACGACACCGAGCAGATGCCGCCACCCGCCTTGCCGCCCGCCTGCTTGTAGAGCTCGAAGAAGTCCGTCACGTTCACAGGTGTTCCGCAGGTGTTCTGCGAGAGGACGCCGACGTTGCCGACCTGATCGTAGGCGGCGATGGCGACGACGTAGTTGAAGTTGTTGACGAGGCCACCGACGGTGCCGCTGTTCGCGATGATGCCGGAGACTGAGCCACAGCTATACGAACCCAGGTTGGTCGGCGAGATGGGACTGACCCCCGGCTGAAGGACGCTCGAGCTCGAGCAGTTCGCGACCGTCTGCGGCGTCGCCGTTGTCCCCGTTCCGGTCGTGCCTGCAGTGCCCCCGGCCCCACCGGTCTCGAAGAAGGCGCCTCCCGCGTTGATGAGCGAGCCGCCGCCAGCGCCCAGCAGTGACCCTCCGGAACCGAGGAGCGAGCCTCCGATGCCAAGGTCACCGCCGCTACCGAACAAGGAGCCGGCTATCCCGATATTGCCGCCCGTCCCGAAGAAGGTGCCGCCCGAGCCAGTGTCCAGCGTTCCGAGTGGGGGCCCGCTCGCGGTCTTCAAGCCGCCGTCGGGCAGGACGCTTCCGGGCGGTGGATCGCAATAAAACTGATAGCCGCGAATGTCCGAGTCGGCCGCGTCGCTCCAGCTCAGGTGGAGGCGCGTTTCACCGGCTCCCGCCGACAAATTCGTGGCCGCCGTGGGCGCGGCCACGTCGTAGCCGATGTCCTTCCACAGCTGGGTGGTACTGATGATGCCTGCCCCGTTGGTGAGGAAGAATGAGAGCGTCAATGCAGCGCCGGCGGGGCTGCTGGAGTTGAGGCAAGCTTCGGGATATCCGATCGGGGTCGTCGTATCCGGTGTATTGCGAGCAACGAGATCGACCGCACTGATGTCGACCCTCGTCGGCGTCGCAGTCGCCGGTGCTCTGTAGACGAGCCAACATTGTGCCGAGCCGCCGGGCATGCGTTCGTTCGTCGGTGTGCAATCGACGCTCTGGTCGCTGGCCCAGACCTCCAGGGTCTGGGTCTGGTAACCCGTCATCGAGATGGTGAAGCTGATGACGTCCTTCGCCAGGCAATCGGCCTGACTCACCCAATGTGGCTGCTGCCCCGTAGGTCTGATTGGCCGCTGCCGGTAGAAGGTGCCCAGGGCGGGGAGCGTGATCGTCTGAGCGCGTACGAGCGGCGCTGCGGCGACGAGCGCCGCGGCAACGGTCAGTCTGAGGAGCACCCGGGTCGGAGCGGCTAGCATCGGCAAAATCCGCCCGGACATTGAGCACAGAGCGTGCCGCGGGGCAATTCCGCCTTCATGCGGAAAAGGACCGGCTTCTCATGTGCTCCACGTCCGTGGCACTGCCAAGTTGGCACACCGACCCACCCTGCTGCCAGGTCGGCAACGACCATCGCTTTCGTGGACCGTCGCATTTGTGCGCCGAGTCACCGACTCGGCGTACTAGAGCCGCACTTCCACGTGCGTTTGTCGCTTCAGCCCGTCGATCCAGTGGCTGCGCGCCTTGCCCATCTTTTCCATGTACACGCGCTGGCTGAGCTCGTCGCGCGCTTCCTCGTAAGCCGGGAGCTGGGATTCGTCGCGCGACACGAGCTTCAGGATGACGAAGTCGTTGCCCGAGCGCACCGGCTCGGAGACGCCTCCCGCGTCGAGCGACAGTGCGACCGCGTCCAGCGCAGCTGGCAGCTGACCGGGCTTGAGCTGCCCGAGGGCGCCACCCTGCGCACGCGTCGAGCCGTCCTCTGAATACCGGTGAGCGAGGACCGCGAAGTCCTCGCCGCGGCGGGCGGCTGCGACGACGCGGTCGGCCTCCTCCCGGCGGGACTTCAGCTCGCTCGCCGAGAGAGAGTGAGGCGCAGAGATGCGGATCAATGCCGCGCGGAAGCCGAGCTGCTTGCGCTCGTCGATGACGAGCCGATGATAGGCGCCACGCACGTCGTCGTCGGTGACCCGCAGACGACCCTGGATCCTCAGGTTCAGCATCTTCGTCTCGAGCAGCTGACGGCGAACCTCCTGCCGGTAGCTCTGCTCGGTGAGGCCGCTCGACAGGGCCTCATCCATGATGCGCGACACGGGCACGCCGTTCTGCTGGGCGATCCGGGTCAGCGCGTCGTCGATTTCTCGCGGCGTCACCGTGATGTTCGAGCGGTTCGCGGCCTTCTGTTCGAGCTCTTCCTCGACGAGTCGCTGCACCAGGCGACGGTAGAGCTCGGATGTTGCGGCTGCCCGCTGAGCCTCGTCCGTCGGTTGCTGTTCCATCCGCAGCAAGAATGGTCGAGCGCGATCGCGCAGCTCGCTGAGCAGGATGGCCTGCTCGCCGACCACGGCGACGATTCGCTCGATGACGGTCGCGTTGCTCATCAAGCCCCAGCACAGAACGGCGAGGCCGACGCTGCTTGCGCGCAGCTTGCGTCGAAGGGCCCTCGAAGGGCAGCTTTCCAGATCGGGCACGGGCGGAATACTTGCACGGACCCGCCCCCTGTGGGACCGAATTTCAACGGCGCATCAGGGAACGCGCTGCAGTGGTGACGTAATAGCCGCGCGGCCAGTGCCGGTAGTACTTCGCCACCAGGATGGGCTCGCCGTCGGCCGGGTCCACGCCGTCGCTGAGGGTGCCGATGATGCGAACCAGGGACTGCGGCCCGAGGCTGTGCTCGCCGATGTCGTCCTCCGTCGCAAGGTGCAGGAGCGCGTGCACGATCGCGTGCTCCCGGTCGCTCACGGTGACGCGACACGAATCTTCGTCGCCCGAGTCGCAGAGATTGCGCGTGTCCAGCGTGCGCACGCTGAGCTTCACCTCGGCGTTTCCGGCGCTGCCCGGGCTGCGGGTGACCACGACTCCGAAGAGGCTTACCGTCTTGCCCTTCCACTGCTCGGGCGAGCGCTTCGCCATGACGGGATCGAAGTCGACGGCGCCTTGCGCTGCCGTCTCCTCTTCGTCGAGCGGTGAGTAGATCTGGCTGTGTCCGTACGGCCCCGCGGAGCTGCACGCCGAGAGGAGAAGAGCGAACGCCAGTGCCGAGGGTTTCATGGCGGGCGGGGACTATAACGCCCGAACGGCCCACGGCTGACGAGATTTTCGAGACTCACGGGTTCGCGATCGCGCTCGGGGAGGGCACCGCCCGTTGACCCTTCCACTTGCGGAAGAGGCGCACTGCGAGTTCGGCGGTGAAGAGTGCGACGAGCACGAGCGAAAGTTCGCGCGACACGCCAACGCGCGCCGTGCCCTGAGCTCCCTCGCTGCGGCCTTCCTTGCCTGGCGCGCGCGGTTCGGCGAGGACCTCGGCCGGATCGAGCGTCGCGATGCGTGTCTCGGTTGCGCCGTCGATGTGCACGATGTACCGGCCACGCACGTTCGCGACCGCGCGGAGGATCGTGTCGCCGCAGCCGGGTCGCGCTCCTCGATCCGCACAGGCTTCGTCGCTGGGCTCGCGCGAGACGGCGATGGCGCCTTCCGGTCCGTCCACCGAGACCCGGTTCGCCGACGGGAACGTCCAAGCGCCGCCTGCGGCCGTGCGGCGCCCTCCTTCGCGCTGGCTCGCTTGACGGAGCAGCTGATCCAGCAACGCCAGGAAACCGGGACGCAGCGCGAGATCGCTCTCGTCGAGCGAAGCGGGTAGGCCCACCGTCACGACGAGACCACGCCCCGCCGGGCGCTCGAGGAGTAACGGCATGCCGTCGGTCCAGCGCCCGTTCACCAGGGCACCCGATATCTCCATGCCGTCGAGCCGCGTCCGGCCGCGGCGCGCGATCGAGCCGAGGCTCGCGGCTTCCGGACCGAGCCACGCGAGCGAGCCCGTGTCGACCTGAAGACCGTGGGCCTCTTCCCAGCGAGCTGCGCCGCGCGCGAAGGGCTCGAGCGTCCAGCCGAGCGCCGTCGCTGCCGAGCGCGGACCGAGCAGGCCCGCCGCGACCCCGCCGCGCGCGAGAAAGCGCGCGAGCGACGCGCGCGCCTCCGGGGAGAACCCCGGCGGATCGTCGATCACGAGCGCCCCGACGCCGTCGAGCCCCTTCTCGTCGTCGGGCACGAACGGCAGCGGTCTCACGACCCACGTCTCGCCGAGCGCTTGCAGCGCTTGCTCGACGACCGTGGGGCCGCCCGTCTTCGCAGCAGCGCGCGTTGGGTCGGCGACGACGCCCACGACGGAGGCGGTCGACTCCTCGGACACCGGCGCCTCGTCGTCGTGGCGGCATGCGTCGGTGCCAGTCAGACGCGCATTCAGCGTGCCGGCGTTCTTCGGCACTGCCAGGGTCAGCGACTGCTCGCCGCGTCGTGGCGAGAGCTCGGCGTGCGCGACGACGTCGCCCGCGCTACGCAGAGCGCCAGCGTCCCGGGCGCCGACGTCGCGGACCGAATCGGCCGCCACGACGAGCTCCACGGTGCGGCCCTGCGCGGCGCCGTCGGACGAGCACGCGACCCCCGCGGTGACGCGCATCCCGCGGCGCTCCACTCCGGTGATCGCGCAGTCGTCGACTTTCGCAGCGAGCTCGGCGAGAGGGACCGAGGCTTCGGGGGAACCGTCGGCGACGGGTTCGTCCGCGAGATCGCTCAGCACGATGAGCCGGTGGTCGCGCTGTGGAAGGGGCCGGAGCGCGGCGCGGGCGAGATCGACGGACGCTGGAAGGTCGGTTGCCCGATCCGACACGGCGAGCTCGTCGAGCGCGTGTTCCGCAGCCGCGAGATCGGTCGTCGGCGCGAGCGCGATGCGCGCCGGTCGCCCTGCGAGGACGATGGTGACGGCGTCGCCTTCACGCGCCGAGCGCAGGAGTTGCTCGGCGCCCGTCTTGGCGAGCTCCCAGCGCGTCTTGCCGCTCTGGAGCGTCGCGCGCATGCTGCCCGAGTCGTCGAGGACGAGCGCGAACGCGACCGACGCGCCCGACGTGCGCCCGAGCGCGAGGCGGTCGCAGCGCACCAGCGGCATCGCGCCGAGGAGGGCGAGTCCGATGATGAGCGCGGAGCGGAGCGCGAGCAGAGGGAAGTCTTCCAGCCGGCTGCGTTCGCGCGCGGTGCTCCGGTGATGTGGGACGAGCGCGGCGGGAGGGAATTCGCGCTCCCGCGCCCGGCCGAGGTGCAAGAGGTGCGCGACGATCGGCCCGATGACGAGCCCGGCGATGGCGAGCGCAGCCCAGACGACGAAGCTCAAGCCGCAGGTCCCCCGATTGCCGCGAGGACGCCCTGGACGACGAGCACCGGATCGTCCGCTGTCGTCACCTCCACGAAGCGCCCGCCCTGCTCGACGAGCCGGTCCCTGTAGCCCGCCATCTTCGCCGCGAGGGCCGCCAGATAACCGGCGCGAGCCGAGCCGCCGTCGGTCTCGACGGAGGCGGTTCCCTCGCTCGCGCGGAGCAACACCGGTCCCACGAAGGGGAATGACACCTCCGCCGGGTCGAGCACGCGCACGCCGACGACGACGCGCCCGCCCGACGAGAGCGCGACGAGCCGCTCCGCGGCTCCCTCGGGCAGATCGATGAAGTCGCTGAGGAAGACGATGGCCGTCCCCCGGCGCGAGCGTCGCGCCACGGCGTCGAGGGCGCTGTCGAGGAGCGCCGATTCGTCGAGGGCGTCGCCCGACGGTTCGACGGCGGCGAGGATCTCGGTGAGCCGGTCGAACGCCTCGATCCCACCCATGGCGGGCAGGGGCGTCGTGCCCGTGCCTCCGATCCAGTCGAGGGAGACGGTGTCGGCCGATGCGAGCGCTACGCGGCACAGCGCAGCGCCGACGAGCGCCGCGAACGCGAGCTTCGCGCCGGGTGCCCCCTCGCTGCGGTACGCCATGGAGCGCGACGCATCCACGACGAGACGAAGGCCGCGATCCGTCTCCGTCTCGAATTGCCGGACCAGGAGCTTGCCGTGACGCATCGTCGCGCGTCGATCGAGGAAGCGGAGATCGTCACCGGGGACGTAGCTGCGGTGACCGCCGAACTCGACGCCGGGCCCGCGTCGCCGGCTCCGGTGCGCGCCGGCAAAGACGCCTTCCGCGACGGCGCGTGCCCGCAACTTGAGTGGAGCGAGCTTTCCCCAGTCGAGCGAGCCGACGCGCTCCGCGAATCGCGTCTTCACGGCGCGCGGTGCTCGCAGGCTTTGATGAGCTTCGGGCTGAGCCAGTCAGGGTCGAGCGGCGCCGACGGATCGGCCTTGCGCCAGGCGTCGCACGACGCGGATGCAAGGCCCATCGCGCCGAGCGCGGCGTACGCCTCGAGGAGCTGTCGGTGAATGGTGCCAAGCTCGGGAGTCGTCAGATCGGCGACGGCGAGGAAGCCGGTGCCGCGACGCACGGCGTCCGCGTAGCGCGCGCCGCGCACGTCGGCGATGAGCGCCGGGATCTCGCTGAACACACGCTGCTGTCGCGCACGGGTCTCGCCGTGCGCCTCCGTGCCCTCGAGCGAGCGCGCGCCCGCGGCTTCCTGCTTTCCGGCGTCGGTGAGCGGAAGATCCGTCAGCGGCACCAGCACGACGTCGCCGCGGTGAAGTTCGATGCCCTTCATCTCGTTGTACTGCTCGAGCGCCCAAGCCTTCTTCGCGTCCCCCATGTAGCGATACGCGACCTGCGGAAGGGTGTCGGGAGCGGTGATGATGAGCCGCAGGTTGTAGGGAATAGCAACCTCCGCGCCCTCCTCCACCGGTAGCCAGGGGTTCGTCCCGTTCGCGATTGCGAGAGCATCGGAGCGCTTGGGGGACCCCAGCTGCTCGGCCGCGACGCTCGCCCACGTATCGCCCTTCCTGATGCGAACATAGGACAGGGCCGGGATCTCGAGGCGCATGCCCGGCACGATCGAGAGCCCGCCCTGAACGTCCAGCTCGTTTGCAGCGACCAGGATGCGCTCGTGCTGGATGCGGCCGTAGATCCGCTCGGCGATGGAGGCGAGGGTCTCGCGGGGTTGCACCACGTGACTGAAGCCGAAGGCGGGGACCCCGAACGTGGCGAAGGAGGCCACAAGGGCGACGGTCGTTCGGAGGCGCATCAGGGCGAAGCCTAGATCAGCTTTTGGACCGGGCAGTGCTGCTCGCCCGTTGGGGGTGTCTTTCTTGTCACTCCCGGAGGCGCGCTCGGCTCTCGTAGAGTGGCCATCGGTGGGTGGCGGGCGGCCTGTAGCGCGCGTCGGGAAGGGCAGTGAGGAAGGTGGGGATGGCGGGTCGGGACGGTGAAAACCTCCGGACCCGCCGCTTTTTT
>CAYUAW010000018.1:17908-20038 GCA_964442485.1 uncultured Polyangiaceae bacterium | reverse complement strand
CCGAGGGCGAGCGCACCGAGCAGAGTGAAAGCTTTTCGCATGAAGACCTCCGGGTCAGACGGGTTTTCGGCGGCGACCATAGCCGCTGGGCGCTACGTCTCGAAAGTAAACTGGCGGCAATAGACCGATGGGCCGGATGGCTTCGCGTCAACGTGGGGGTCTATGTTGCGTTGCGTCAACCGGTCCAGCTCATCCGTAGCGAGCCGACAGATGCGACAGCGACAGCACCGTTGACTCGAACGAGGGTGCGTCGCCTTCGGGTTGCCGTAGAAACCGTCGTATCTCATCCTCGGCTGCGAGGGCGCGATCGACCGCAGGGTCGCTCCCCGCGCGGTACGCGCCGAGGGCGACCAGGTCCTTCTTCTCGTTGGCGAGCGCTATGAGCGAGCGCACCGTCCCAGCCGACGCGAGGTGCTCGCTGGACACCACGCGCCGCATGGTGCGCGACACCGACGCGGGGACGTCGATGGCCGGGTAGTGGTGCCGCTCCGCGAGGCCGCGGGACAGGACGATGTGGCCATCCAGGATGCCGCGGACCTCGTCGGTGATCGGCTCGTCGAGATCGTCGCCTTCGACCAGCACGGCGTAGATGGCGGTGATGCTCCCGACCGCGCCCGGGCCGGAGCGCTCGAGCAGCCGCGGCAACATGGCGAACACGCTCGGCGGATAACCACGCCGGGCAGGAGGCTCCCCGGCGGCGAGCCCCATCTCGCGCTGGGCCCGAGCCACGCGCGTGATCGAGTCCACCACGAGCAGCACCCGCTTGCCTGCGTCTCGGAACGATTCGGCCACCGTGGTTGCCACCTGCGCGGCACGCAGCCGCTCCACCGCTGGTGCGTCGCTGGTCGCGACCACGACGACGGTCCGCGCGAGCGCGGGAGCGAGCGACTGCTCGATGAGCTCCTTGGCCTCGCGCCCACGCTCCCCGACGAGCGCGACGACGATGACGTCGGCTGCCGCACTCCGGGCGAGCGAGCCCAGCAGCGTGCTCTTTCCGACGCCGGAGCCGGAGAACAGGCCGATACGCTGGCCGACCCCCAGCGTGAGCAGGCCGTCGATGGCGCGAATGCCGGTCGCGAGCGGCGCATCGACCAGCCGGCGCTGGAGAGCGGGAATGGGCGCGCGGTCGACGGGAAGCGGCTCACCGCGGGACAGGGGGCGGCCGTCGAGCGGTCGCCCGAGCCCGTCGAGGACGCGGCCGAGCAGGCCCTCGCCGACACGGAGCTCGAGCGGCGCACCTGTGGACTCGACTGCGTCGTCGGCGCCCACTCCAGTCGTCTCGCCGAGGGGCAACGCCACCACGACGCCCTCGTCGAAGCCGACGACCTCGGCCAGGAGCGGCGCGCCGCGCCGCCGGACGACGACGACGTCGCCGATGCGCGCTGCCGGGAGCACCGCGGTGATGCGAAGACCCGTGACACCCCGCACGCGGCCGGTGGCCTGAGCGGGGGACACCGCCCGAAGCTCGGCACGGAGCGCGTCGAGGTCCACCCGGGAAGCCGTATCACGAGCTGCAATAGCTTGCCCAACGGGGAGGCGGGGTGCGACGCTTTCGCCGGTGAGGCTCGCGATCGCCGAAGCTCTGCTTGCCTGTGCGTCTGTCGCTCTGATTTCCGGCTGCAAGGCGTCGGTCGAGGGCAACGTGAACACCGGCAAGTCCGAGGAGGAGATCGCGGATTTCGACAAGCCCATGGACCCGAACGCCGCCTCGGGAACCCGGGGCATGACGGGATCGATGCGGGACACGGCGCTGCTCGGGGCGCGCCAGGACCTGGGGTTCAACGGAGCGACGACGCCGAAGTGCAGGTGTCTCGCCGTCTCGGTGGGCCAGCCCACGGATCCGGCGTTTCAGTGGGCCGCGACTCGCCCCACGATCGACGAGGGTACGGAGATCGTACTGGCCTTCACGTCCGCGGGCGTCAGCTGCGACGCCGGAGCAGACGCACCTGGCGCTTCGTACTGGGGCTACGAGGTCGTCGGGCAGGACGTGATCGTCGTCGTGGAGTCTGCGAAGCCAGGTCGTCCCATCGCTCAGGGTGGCATCATCCCGCGGCCCGCCGCGGGCGGGCACATCTACCTGCGCCCCGTCGATGCCAGCACGCCGTACGGCCGTCCGCTCTCCGGGGCGGG
>CAYUAW010000018.1:0-17808 GCA_964442485.1 uncultured Polyangiaceae bacterium | reverse complement strand
CTCAATATAATCCCAGATACCTGGGCGGCAAACCCGGGTTCGTTTCGACCTTCACGAGCTCGTCGCCCGTCAGTGTTCCGGCGACGTCGAGCGCGAAGCGATGCACGACGCCGCCCATGCGCTTCGCGTCCGCGACAAAGCAGACGCCGCAGCGGACGTCACACGCGATGCCCCCGAGCGTGAAGGGCTCGCCCGCAGAACGCAGCACGACGGTCGTCGTGCCGCTCGCGAGATCGAGCTCGACGACCGTGTCGTCCTGGCTCTTGCCGCTCGTGGGATCGTCGAAGCCGAACGTCTCGAAGACGAGCGACGTGTTCGACGCGAAGGCACCGAAGAACCCGACCGGCCCCGCCCCGACGTCCGTCGCTGCGAACCGCTTCACGATCGCGGCTTCGTCAGCGACGTCGACGAGCACGATGCCCGAGCCGCCGAGGTCGCTCGGCGCCGCAGGGTCGATCTTCTGCCCGGCGCAGAACACCGCGAGCGTCTTCGCGTCGGGTGAAAGCGCGAGGCCCGCGCAGTCGAGCATGCCGTCGAGGACCAAGGTGCCGACGACCACGTCGCTCGACGTGTCGATGGCGACGAGGCGCGACGGCGCCCCCGCGCCGGAGAAATCCTGCGTCAGGGCGCCGAGCAGTACGTAAGCGCGCGCGCCCGCGACGACGATCTTGTCGGCGTCGGGGGCGGCCCTCGTGCGATCGTCGCCGAGCGCGGCGGTCATGTCGATGGAGCTCGTGATGGACGGGCTGCTCGGATCGACGACCAGGACGTCGCCGCCCGAGTCGAAGGGCACCTCGCCGGGCGTGGGGTTGGTGTCGTAGCGCGACACGTACGCCTTCGTCTCGGATATGCGGACGTAGTCGTGGGGATCGGACCAGAAGCCCGTCGCGACGGACAGCTCGCGCCGCGCGGCCGTCTCCGGATCGATCCACACGAGCCGCGACGAGCTTCGCGCCCCGTCGATCAGCACGAGCTCTCCTCCGGCCACAGGCATGGTCGGAAGGACGACGTCGCCGCTGAGCGGCGCCGTCAGGCCGACTGCCCGCGTGGCGCTCGACGCGACGCTTCCCGCGAGGATCTTGCCGGAAAGGCCGAGGAGCGCCACGTTGGTGGAGTCGTAGTCGGATTCGGCGACGACCAGGGCGCGTGCGCAGGTACCCCCGATCGTTGCGTCCGGGCTGGCGGCGGCGTCGGGCTCGCCGATGTGAGTGCCGTGGGTCCCCTTCGGCAACGGGACGTTGCAGCCGAGGAGCAGGAGCGCGCATGCCGCCCGGCGGATCATCGCAGCACCCCTTCGAGGGTCGCCATCACGCTCCGTCCGGGCAGCGGTAGTCCCACGGTGTCGACTTGCCGTGCGTCGGCCACGTTGCGGAACGAGAGCCGTGCGGTGAGGCTCTTCCCGAGAAAGCTCGCGGACGTTTCGACGTCGACGAGGGTCTCGTCGGGGATGACGATGAGACCGGCCGCGTCCGCGTACCGCGACGAACGGTGCGTGATGCGCACGCCCAGCGTCGCGCGGTCCACCCGAAGCGCGGGAAGCCCGCGCTCGGCCGTCAACTCCGTCAGCTCGGTCAGGAAGAGGCGGGGGCGAAACGGCAAGAGGTCGTTCGCGAGCGTCCGCGTGGGCGACGTGTCGCGCGCGTCGAGCAGCGTCGCGGAGAGCGTCTCGCGAACGATGCCGTGAAGGACCGCGCTGCCCGCGAGCTCGGCGCCGAGGACACGCGCGCGTCCCACGTTGTACGGGACGACGATTCCGAGGAAATTCTGCCGGTAGGCGACGAGATCCGACACGCGCCGCGCGAAGACGAGGACGTCTCCCGCCGCGGCGAAGGCCCCCGCCCGGCCGCTCGCGTGGACGCCGGCATCGACGGTATCGCCCTCCTCGGCGCCGAGCGTCGGGTTCCCGCGCACCACCGCGGAGACGCCGTACAGCTCGCCGAGCGTCGGCGTGCGCACGTAGTGTCCGACGTTCGCGCGCAGCTCGACCGAGCCGAGCCGCTCGACGGCGCCGATGCGACCTGCGGGGTTCGCGCCGTCGCAGGCGCCCGAGCCGTCGCTTGCGCCGCGGGTCGCGTGGCACTCGACGTTGCCGGTGACGGCGACGTCCGTGCTCGGCGCAGCGTGCCAGGTCGCCGTCGCGGCGGGCCGGAGCGTGAGGCGCTGCGCGCGGATCTCCGCGACGGCGGGGCGATCCACGGCGATGCGTTCGACGGCGATCGTCGCCACGCCGCCGAAGGTGAAGGCGTCGCCCGCGTCGGCCGTGAGGCGAGCCTGCTCCTCGAGCCTCTGCCCCGACGTCGCGACGAAGGGGCTGCCCGCGAGCGTCCCGAGCGGATCGGTGAGCACCGAGCTCGTGACGAGGCCGCTCGTCACGAGCTCGAGCGAGCAGCTCTCCGCTCCCGACGCGGCGTGGCCGCAGGGCATCTTCGCGCTGACGGCGCCGAGCAGGCGTCGCGCGTGCGTCCGCGCCCGCTCGTCCTCGATCACGGCGAGGCCTGGCGAGCCCTGCTCGCGGTCATACGCGTGGAGAAGGGTCGTCACGCGCGCCCCCCTCCCCAGTCGATAGCGAGCGAGCGCCCAGCCGTCGGTGGCGCCGAAGTCGGCGTTCGAGCGCCGCCTCCGCGAGCCATCGTCGAGGGTGTAGGAGAAGTCGTTGTCGGCGGCCTCGCGTCGCACGGCGACGAGAGCGCGCACCGGTCCGCCGCCCGTGGCGCCCGAGACGAACACGGAGCGAGCGCCGAAGCTGCCCGCGGAGACCCCCGCCGTGAGCTCGGGGAGAGCAGGCAACCGCGGATCGAAGAAGATCGCGCCGCCGATGCCGAGTCGATCCGCGTCGACGGGCGCGTTGCCGCGGTACACCTCGACGCGCTCGATCATGTAGAGCGGCACTGTCGACAGATCGGCGGTGCCAGTGAGATCGTCGTTGAGCCGGACGCCGGCGAGGTACACCGGCGTCTCGGCGCTCGTTGCCCCGCGGATGGCCGCCGTGGACAGGTCAGAGCTCGACCCCGTGCGCGTCACCTCCACGCCAGGCACGCGCGCGAGCACCTCCGCCGCGGACGCTCCGGGCCGTCGCAGCTCTTCTCCGGCCACCGTGGTGGACGATACGGTCGCGTCGCGGCTCCCGTGAGCTTGCGCCTGCCCGTGTACCACGACGGTCGCGTCGCCAGGGTCGGCCGGGACATCCGCGAGAGCGACGCCTCCGGCGAGCAGCAGCGCGGCGCCGGCCGGCGCAGCACGTGCGTGCCGGAGGGCGCGCGCGGTCACGGACACGCGGGATGCACGATGGACACCGCGTCGAGATCGTAGACGCCGGCCTGCCCCGTGATGTCGGCGCGATCGGTGATGCGCACGTAGCGCGCCGATTTCACGCCGAGGTCCGCGAGGTCGTACGGATCTCCCCCCGCGACGGCTGGGTCCGTCGGATCGATGTCGTTGGTGTCGGCGTTGGCGTTGACGATGTGCCACCCGCTGCACTGGCCGTAAGGTGGGGCCGTCGCGGTGCACGGGAACTCCTTCCAGGTGACGCCATCGTCGCTCACCGCGACGGTGCCGAGCTCGGCGAAGATCTGGTTCGGATCGCACCCGATGGCGAACGGATTCTCGAAGACGATGAAGTCCGGGCCCGGACCGTCGACGATCGCGTCGCCCGCAAACTCGAGGACGACCCAGCCCCCGTTGCCCAGCGAGACGACGTCCGTCGAACCGTTGCAGGGGGCCCCGCCCTTCGGAGGGCCGAGCACCGGAGCAGGGAAGAGATCCTGCCCCGTGTTCTGGCCTGGACCGAACGAGTGCGCCGGTGAGCCGGTCGCGAAGCGCGCGCCCGGGCCGTTGCACACGAGGGGGCCGGCCTCGCTGCCCGCCCCCGCTTCCGGTGTCGTCGCGTCGGGGGATGCCGGTCCAGTGTCCGCCGTCGGCGGCGGGCGTGCGTCCGCGCTCACCGCCGGAACCTGCGCCGCCCCGTCGTGCGTGGGTCTCGCAGGAGACCCAGCGGCGTCGCGCTCTGCTTGCTGCCCGGCGTCGCGACGGTCCGCGGCGCTGCTCCCCGTTCCGGTATTCTTCGCGGTCGTGCCGCAGCCGGCGGCCGAAAGCGAGCTCGCCGCGACGACCGCCCGAACGAGGAATCTCGAGATGCGGCGGTTCATGGGTCACTCGACCAGGGCCACTCCCGCGATGGCCGCGAACTGACCGGCCCACGGAGAGGAGACCACTTTAGTGACCAGCTTTGTGGTCATATCTAAGCGCGTCACGCTTGGCACCGTGCCGTCGAAGGCGACGCCGACCAGGGAGTTCGCGTCGGTGGCGACGGCGAAGCCGGGGACGTCGTGGAGCTCCGGTCCGAGAGTGCTGCTGGACGGCTGCCAGCCGAACCAGTGCGTGGCGAAGTTGTCGTCGAACGACTCGTAGGCCGCGGAATCTGGCCCGAGCAGCGTCAGGTGATCCGGAAAGTCGCCGGGCGCCGTGTAGAGGACGGCGTTCGCGAGCGTGTCGAGGTTCACGGATTCGACGCCCGCATGGATGCGCTTCCCCGTCTGGTCGACGCACCCATTGGCGAGCAGGAGCGCGCGGTGGCCCACGGTATCGAGCGCCACGTCCGTGGGGCCGACGAGCGACAGCGGGAGCGCGACGCCCGCGGTGGCACCGTTGAGATCGACGAGCTGGTTCGTCGCGGAGTCGATGGCGATGAGCAGGCTCGGAACCGACGGACAGTGGATCGCATATGGAGGCGCGTCAGCCGTCCGCAGATCGGTGCGCTGGAGCACGAAGTACGCGCGGCCGTTCGTCGCGTCGTAGAACCCGACGTCGGGGTCGCTCGAGCCGTCGGCGTCGCTCGCGTCGTGGAAGGACGCGAGATCGATGCGCGACGAGACGCCACCGCCCGCCACATCGACGACCGCGATGGCGTTCGCGAAGTAGAGCGATACGTAAGCCCTGGCCGCGCTCCCCGTGGGCGTGGCGTAGACGACGTCGTGCGGATTGAGCCCTGCCGCGCCGCCGTCCTTGTGATCCAGCTCGATTCGCCTGGTGACCTCGCCGGAATCGGAGAGCGCCGACAGCGCTCCGTTCGTTCGCTCGATCACGAAGGCGTGGTGGTTGCTCGCGCGCGGCACGACGTCGGAGTCTGCGAACGTCGCTCGGCCGAGCACGCAGCGATGGGAGACGTCCACAGCGGCCACTTCGCTGGTCGTACACGTCGCGCAGTAGTTCGTGCCGGCGACGAGGAGTGCGGAAGTGGCGGCTCCGGCGTCCGCGCAGAGCGGCGCGAGAGGTGGCGCAGCATCGGCGGCGTCGCTGCCGGAATCGGAGGCGCTCGCGTCGCCCGCGTCGGCCGTGCCGCCGTCCACCTGACCGCGACCGCCGGCGCCCGGCGTTCCGCCACCGCTCCCCACCTTGCCGCCCGTGGAGCTGCCTCCCGTGGCGGCGCCGCCCGCCGCCGACGTTCCCCCCGAGCCCGATTGCCGGCCACCCGTCGAAGCGTCAGGAGCTCCCCCTTCCCGCTCATTCGAGCCACCCTTGTCGCTGCTGCAGGCCATGGCGAGCAGGGTGGAGGCGCAGAGGAGCGCTGCGGGCACGAGATTTCGTGTGTTCAGTCGATTGATGGGATGCATCTGGTCTCCGTTTCGTGCCGTTCTTCCGCGACGGCGCTGGAAAAGGAGCCGGGTTTGCCTCCCGAAAGGGGAGGGAGAAACCCCTCGGGCCCAGTGGCCAGGGGGTTCACGTCTGTCTCGTCGCCGAGCGTCGGTGAGCCACCCGTTTCCACGCGGGTCGAGCTGCCTCAGCGCCTTGCTAGGTCTCCTGGCTCGTGGGTCTCGAGGTGTTTCACCTCTTCGGCTCGGCCTGCCTTCCCCGAATCTGCTTCGAGTGGCATCGCTGGCCTGGCCTTCCCACTTACAGTGGCGGGACCGCGCCGGATTCGCACCGGCTTCCCTGTTACGCCCTGAATGGGCAGCAAAGCGCGTGTCTGTTCTTGGCGACGGCTACTTCATGGCGTCCGAGTAGTCTCGAACCGCTCCCGGCGTCAATCCGTCACTGGACGCTGGCGAGGATGGATCCCGCGCGGAAATGGCGCATCATCGGGGCGGCGAGCGCCCTCCGTGGCAAGACCCCCCTTCTCCACCCTACCCGAGCGACGCGTTCCCGTCCTGGTGGTCATCGCACCATCGAAGGCAACCCTCGACGCCTGCTACGAGACGATGCGCTACGTGGCGGTCTCCAGGATCGAGGTCACCGGGGTGAGCCAGGCTACGACGCTGGTGGCGGAGCATCGGCCGTTCGCGATCGTTCTCGAGGAGGACGTGTTCGCGTTCGACCCGCGGGAATTCCAGGCGCTCGGCAGGGACGTCGGCGCCGAGATCGTCACTGTTTCGGGACAGTCGCAGCACGACCCACTCATCTCGCGCCTCTTGCCCGAGCTCAAGGCGGCATACCGCCGCTGGGAGCAGCGATATGATTCCCTGGGTTGAGCGAGCGGCGCCGCCTCCAGGAAGGCGTCCGTTCTCCGTTTCCAGGCGGGGGGAACGATGTAGCGCAAGGTGCTCCGGTGACTCCCGGTGAATCGCAAGGCGATACCGCGTAGAATGACGGATCGAGGATGAGCGACCGAGCCCACCACGCATGATCGACGCAAGCACGAAGAGCAGACCCTTGCGCGATCTCGGGTCGACGCCGCCGAGCTCCGGCGACGTCGTCGCGGACAAGTATCGCATCGAGCGCGTCGTCGGTTCCGGTGGCATGGGCGTCGTGGTCGCGGCGCGTCACATGCAGCTCGGGCAGCAGGTCGCCATCAAGCTGCTCCGCCTGAGCGGGATGGAGCCTGAGCGCCAGCTCGAGGCGCGTGCGCGCTTCCTGCGGGAAGGGCAGGCGGCGGCCAACCTGTCGAGTGATCACGTCGTCCGCATCCACGACGTCGGCACCCTGGAATCGGGTGAGCCGTTCATGGTGATGGAGCTCCTGCGGGGCGACGATCTCTCGACCATCATCGAGCGGCAGGGCCCCGCGCCCGTGCCTGTCGCCGTCGACTACCTCCTGCAAGCGGGTCACGCCGTCGCCGAGGCGCATGCCGCCGGCATCGTGCACCGCGATCTCAAGCCGTCGAATCTTTTCGTGACCACCCGGAGCGATGGTCGAGCGAAGCTGAAGGTGCTCGACTTCGGCATCTCGAAGACGACCGGCCTGGGCATCGACGGCTTCGACGGGAACCTGACCGACACGCGTTCCGTCGTCGGGTCCCCCTATTACATGTCGCCCGAGCAGGTCCGCGACGCAAAGCGCGTCGACGGCCGGACGGACATCTGGTCTCTCGGTACCATCCTGTACGAGCTCCTCGTGGGTGAGCCTCCGTTCAACGCGACGACGCTCCCGGGCATCTGCGCGGCGATCGCCGCCGACACGCCGCTGCCAGTGCGCGAGGTGAGGCCCGAGCTTCCGGAGGCGCTAGAGCGCGTCGTCACGAAATGCCTTGAAAAGAACCCCGACGCTCGTTTCCAGACGGTCGCGGAGCTCATGGCGGCGCTCACGCCGTTCGCGTCGACGCCCGACTCCGCGCTCAGCACCGCGTACGCGGCGCCGCGTGACGTGATGCGCCTCTCCGAGCCGTTCCCGGGCGAGGCGCGTCATGCGCGGGATGCGCCCACGTTGCACCTCCAGACGCAGCAATCGGGGCCGCTGTCTTTGGGCGGGGCGTCTTCGGTCGTCAAGTCAGCCGCAGCCGTGGGCGTCGAAGACGCGCCCGACGTCGCGAAGCCCGTGGCGCAGGGCAGCGGGTCTGGTTCTCGCCGACGGGAGGAGTTCGCGACCTCCGCGACGCTCGTGTCGTCGTCGACGCACGGTAAGCGTGCTGCGGCGTCTCCCAGCGAGACGGCGGGGTCGCGGCGCCGCGTTCTCGTCGTGGGTCTCTTGCTCGTGCTCGCCGCCGCCGGTACATGGGCGCTCACTTCCCGGAAGGCGCCGGCGTCGGTCGCTGCGCGGGGTCCGGTCCAGGCGACGGCCCACGCTCTGCCGAGCGGCCCCGCGAAGGAGACGACCGTCGCGTCGCCTGGACCGGAGCAAGCGCCGCCGGTCGCGGCGCCGCCGCAAAGCGAGGCTCCTGTCGCGGCATCGGCTGCCACCGAGAGCTCCGCGTCGAAGCGTCCCGCCCAGCCGGCGTTCCGTCCCCGTCCTGCCCGCCCCGCTTCCACCCCGGCGCAGGCCAAGCCGACCGCGCCGTCCGACATCCGCCTGGAACGCTGATCCCGAGCCCTGTTCGTCATGCGTCTCCCGGGGATCAAGCTCGCGCTTTGCCTTTTCTGCGTGTGCCTTCCCGGCCGAGCTCGCGCGGACGATCTCGCCGACGAGGCAGACGTCGAGTTCCGGATCGGCGCCGAGCGCTACACCGCCTCCGACTACCGGGGCGCGCTCGAGCATTTCCTCGCGTCGAACCGGCTTGCTCCGAACCGCAACGTCGTCTTCAACATCGCCCGCACCTACGAGAAGCTCTCGCGCTATCCGGAGGCGTTTCGCTACTACACCGCGGCGCTCATCGACGAGACCGACCCCGCCGCACGCGCGCGCATCGCCACCGCGCTCGACGCGATCCGCCCGCACGTCGGAGTGCTCGACGTCGTGACCGAGCCACCGGGCGCGACGCTTTACATCGATCGCAAGGATCTCGGCTCGCGCGGCGAGAGCCCGCGGCTGCTCGGCGTCGTCCCCGGTAAGTATCGCCTCGTCGCGGAGCTACCCGGCTACTACCCCGGCGAGGCCGTCATCGAGCGCGCCGCGGCGGGCGTCACCACGAAGGTCGGCATGACGCTGCGACAGATCCTGGGAAGGCTGCACATCGAGGGCGCGGCGCGCGGCGCGCGGGTTCGCGTCGACGACGAGACCGCGCTCCCGCGTTGCATGATCCCCTGCACGCTGGATCTGCCGCCCGGGCGCCACATGCTGCATGTGTCGCTCGACGGACACCGCAGCGCGGAAGTGGCGGTGGACATCGTCGCGCAAGGGGAGGTCATGATCCGACCGCGGCTCGACGCCATGACGGGGGCGCTGGTCGTCACCACCGACGAGCCGGGCGCCGCAGTCCAGATCGACGGCCGCGTGAAGGGCTTCACGCCCGCCATCTTGACGTTACCGGTCGGCGAGCACGTGGTGCGCGTCGCGCTCCGCGGGTTCTTGCCGGTGGAGCACCGCGTGACGATCGCCGTGGACCGCCAGGCGCGCGTCGAAGAGACCCTGACACGCACCGAGCAGGTGGAGGCCGCCTCGCGTCGGACGGAGTCCGTCGAGGACGCGCCGACGTCGGTCACCGTGATCTCGCGCGAGGAGCTGCGCGCCTTCGGGTATCCGACGATCGTCGAGGCTATCCGCGGCGTGCGCGGCATGTACATCTCGGACGACCATAGCTACGAGTCGATCGGCGTGCGCGGGCTCGGGGGCCTCGGCAGCTACGGAAATCGCATCCTGGTGCTCGTCGACGGACATCCGACGAACGACGACTGGCTCGGCTCCGCATACGTCGGCTACGACGGCCGCACGGATCTCGCCGACATCGAACGCATCGAGGTCGTGCGCGGTCCGGGGTCCGTGCTCTACGGCACCAACGCCTTCTCCGCCGTGATCAACCTGGTGACGCGGTACAGAGGGGAGAGGTCTGGCGCGGAGGCCGGCGTATCCGCGGTCGGCACGAACGTGGGGCGTGCCCGGTACCGCGCACAGGCGCGGCTCGGCAACGAGGGCGGCATCTGGGCGAGCGTCTCGGGTGCCCACGGCTCCGGCGAGGATCTGCACTTCCCCGAGCTCGCGGGTCAGCCCGGCGCGACGCCCGCCGGCGATTCGCGTGGGGCCGACGGCTTCGACTCCGGCACGCTGCAGGGACGCGTGTGGTGGCGGTGGCTCACGGCGCAATGGTTCTTTCACTCGCACGACAAGGCGCTTCCGACCGCCGAGTTCCAGACGCTGCTCGGCAACCCCGACACGCACCAGACCGACCGGCGCGGGTTCATCGAGGTGCGCGCCGACCCGAGCCTCACGAAGGAGCTGAAGCTCGAGTCGCGCTTGCACTGGAACCTGTATCAGTTCCGCGGCACTTACGCGCGCTTGCTCGGCGACGGCGGCATCGAGCGCGATCGCTACGACGGCGCCTGGGTCGGCGCCGAGCAGCGCGTGCTCTGGTCCCCGAGCGAAAGGGTGCGCATCACGCTCGGCGCGGAAGGGCAAGACCACTATCGCGTGGAGGCGAGCGCCCTCGACGAGACCGGATACTTCCTGAACGATACGCAGAACGGAGGCCGCACGTATCAGGTGGGCGCGCTGTACGCGCTCGCAGACGTGGAGGCGGCGCGCACGGTTCGCCTCTCGGGCGGCGTACGCCTCGACGACTATTCGACGTTCGGTTCGTCCGTGAACCCGCGCGCGTCGATCGTGATGAAGCCGTACGCGCGCGGCAACACGAAGATCGTCGGCGGCAAGGCCTTCCGCGCGCCGAGCATCTACGAGCTCTACTACAACGACGGCGGGACGACCCAGATCGCAAGCCCGACCCTCGGTCCCGAATCCATCTACTCGCTCGAGATAGAGCACTCACATCGCTTCACCCCGACGCTCACCGGGACGGCGGCCGTCTACGCAAGCTACGTGAAGGACCTCATCCAGTCGGCGGGGGCGGGAACTGGGCAAGATCCCCTGCACTACGTCAATTCGGCGGTACCCACCGCGTCGGTTGGTGTCGAGGTCGGCGTCCGCCGCGAGTGGCGGCAGGGCTTCATGCTCGAGGCGTGGTACGCGTATCAGCACTCGGCCTATCTCGCGACTGACCGCTTCTCCGATCTGCTCGCCCTGCGCCGCGACATGCAGACGCGCAACGTTGCGAACTCCCCGGAGCACCTCGCCTCGTTCAAGGCGGCCGCACCGCTCGTTGCCCGCGGGATCACCATGGCGACGCGGCTCACGTTCGAGGGGCCACGGTACGATCGCTACGAGTCGGTGAACGATCCACCGCAGGGCAAGACGTCACCCGCCGTGATCTGGGATCTGGTGCTGTCCGGCGAGCAGGATCGTTGGGGGCTTCGCTACTCCGTCGGGGCGTACAACGTCACGGGCTTCCGGTACTCGGTGCCGGTGAGCGACGAGTTCACGCAGGTGACGATCCCGCAGAGGGGACGGACGTTCCTGATGTCGCTGGACAAGGCGTTTTGAGGTTGAGGGAGGGGGAGAGGTTGAGGTTGAGCGACGGGAAGAGGGCGGGGTTGAGGGAGAGGGTGAGGTTGAGCGAAGGGAAGAGGGTAAGGTTGAGCGAAGGGGAGGAGGGTGAGGTTGGGAGACAGGGCGGACGTTCCTGGTGTCGCTGACAAGCGGTTTGACCCACCAGAGCACCAGCCCGCGGGGAGGGCCCCGCGGGCCGCCACGACATTTCGGTCTTGGAAGACCAGATCACGATCCACCAATGAAGGGAGAGTGAGACTACCGGCGGAGCCGGCGCGGGCAGCTTTCAGAACGAGAATGTCGAGCGAGGATTCTGGACGGCGCGGTGGAAAGTCAAACGAGCGGTGGAAACTCAAATCGGCGCGATCGGCACTACCAGGACGCCTTCCGGCGCGTGTTCGACGCGGGCGCGGATGTGGAAGTGGCGGGCGAGTAGCTCCTCCGTGATTACATCGCGAGGGCGGCCCTCGGCGGCGATCTTTCCCTCCGAGAGCACGATGATGCGATCGGCGAAGCGGGCCGCCAGGGAGAGATCGTGCAGCGCCACCGCTGCGGCCTTGCCGCCGTCGACCAGCGCGCGGAGCAGGCCGATGACCTCGAGCTGATGGCCCAGATCGAGGCTCGACGTGGGCTCGTCGAGCAGCAAGAGGTCCGTGGACTGCGCGATCGCGCGCGCGAGAAGGACGCGCTGGCGCTCGCCGCCCGAGAGCTCGGAGGCGAGGCGGTCGGCGAACATTCGCGTGTCCGTGCGCTCGAGCGCGCCCTCGATCGCGGCGGTGTCCTCGGGGCCCTCGGGTCGGAAGCGCCCGAGGTGCGGCATCCTCCCCATCGCGACGAGCTCGCGCACCGTGAACGCGAAATCGGAGTGCGTCTGCTGCGGCAGGAACGCCACTCGCTGCGCAATCTCTCTCCGCGACAGCTCGGAGATGTGGCGCCCGTCCAGCGTCACGAGTCCGCTCTTCGGCGAGAGGAGGCCGAGCAGCACGTGGAGCAGCGTGCTCTTGCCGGCGCCGTTCGGACCGACGAGAGCGACGAGCTCGAACGGCGCGAGCGCGACGCTCACGTCGGAGAACACCGGGCGCCCGTCGTAGGCGAAGGCGAGCCCGCGGCCCTCGAGCTTCGCGGTCATTCTATCGACACTTCGCGGCGCCGCGTCAGGAGCAGGTACAGGAAGAACGGCGCTCCGAGGCTGGCGGTCATGATCCCGAGCCGCAGCTCCTCCGGCGCGACGAGGGTACGGCACAACAGATCGCAGCCGACGACGAATGCGGCGCCGAACACGAGGCACGCCGGCAGCAGCACCGCGTGAGACGGCCCGACGACGAGGCGCAGAAGGTGCGGCACGACCAGCCCGACGAACGCGATGACGCCGGACACCGCGACCGCGCCGCCGATGACGACGGACGTCGCGAAGATGAGGCGCCGTCGCACGGCGGGGACGTCGACACCGAGGGACGCCGCCTGCATCTCGCCCAGCAGCAGCGCGTCGAGCTCGCGCGCCGACGCCGTGACGACGGCAGCTCCCGCGAGCGTCAGCGGCGCCACGAGCAGCGCCTCGCCCCAGGTCTTTGCCTCCAGGCCGCCCATGAGCCAGCGGAACGTCTGCCGGCCCTGCTCGTACTCCTCGAGCGACAACGAGAGCAGGAGCGACGTGAGGGCGCTCGCCAGGCTCCCGAGCGCGACGCCCGCGAGGAGCAGTGTGCCCATCGGCAGTCGTCCGCCTCGCGAGGCGATGGCGTAGACGGAGAAGGCCGTCGCAGACGCCCCGGCGATGGCGAACACGGGCACGGCCCAGACGCCCGCCGCTGCGAGCCCGAGGTACATGGCCGCGACGGCGCCGAGCGAGGCCCCGGACGCGACGCCGATGACGCCGGGATCCGCGAGCGGATTGCGAAACAGTGCCTGCAGTGCGGCACCGGACAGCGCGAGCCCACCGCCGACGAAGGCACCGGTGACGACGCGCGGCATCCGGACGTCGAGCAGGATGGTGGCCTCCCACGGGCGAAACGCAGTCGCGCTGCGAAGCCCGACGACGTGGCCGAGGATGGCGACGACTTTTCCACCGGCGATGTGCGCGGCACCCTGCCCGACGCCGAAGATCGTCAACACGGCGAGCGCCGCGATACCGAGCGCGAGCACCGGCACGGGCGATGGGCGCTTCACGGAGCGAACGCCTCTGGATGGAGCAGCCGCGCGACGAGCTCCACGCCGGATGCGCCGTCCGGCGACTCGCACGTGAGCTCGCTGGCCGGCAGGGCGAAGACCCGGTGATGCTTCACGGCCGCGACGTCCCGGAACACGACGCTCTCCATCACCTGGCGCACAGGTGTCACCGCGTCCGCCGAAAAGCGAGGGACGAGGATCACCTCCGGATCGAGACCGACCAGGAGATCGAGGGAGACGTTCGTGAAGCCCACGATGCCGGCGTTCTCCGTCGCATTGCGACCGCCCGCAAGCCGAATCTTCTCGTCGACCAAGGTGCCCGTCCCCGAGGTGTACCCGACCTGCGAGTAGTAGAGAACCCTCGGCCGAGGCAGGCCGCGCACGGCTGCCGTCAGGCTGTCGAGCGCCGCGTGCATTCGCCCGAGCAGCGCCTCGCCGCGCGCTTCCTCTCCCGTGGCGGCGGCCGCGAGCCGGACGTTCTCGTCGACATCCGCGAAGGAGCGCGTCTCCTTCAATCTGACCACCGGTATTGCCGCAGAGCCGAGGACGTGAACGGCGGACTCCAGGGTGTAGTGGGCCACGAAGACCAGATCCGGCTCCAGCGAGACGAGCCGCTCGGGGTCGATGCCGGCGATACGCGCGGCGCCCTTCGGGGCGCGCCCGGCGCTCGCCTCGATGACGGGGTCGTCGGCGAAATGCGTCACCGCGGCGATGCGGGCCGGCTCGGCGATCGCCGTCAGGATCTCGTCGGCTGTCACCGTGAGCGACGCGATGCGCGTCGGCCGCCGGGGGATCGTCCTTCGCACTTCGCCGCTGACGAGCTCCTTCGGAAAGGCGCGGCCCTCGACATGCGTGCCGACGTATCGAAGCGAGACGGCGCTCGCGAGCTTCTGGCGGCCAGCGACGGCCACCACGGAGAGCGACAGCGCGCCCAGCGCGAGCAAGAGCGGCGTGACGAGCGCGGCTTTCACAAGAGCAGTGAGACGCCGATGGCGGCGACCGGGATGCCGACCCGACCCTGGACGTAGAGCTGCTTCCAGATGTGGTAGCGGGCGCCCGCGTAGAACGACGGCGCGACGCGGGTCCCCGCGCCGAACAGGACGGCAGCGCCCGGCTCGAGCCGGAGGCTCAGATCGTCAGTGAGCCAGATGTTCCACTGGAGCTCGAAGGGCACCCAGAAGTGCGGATCCGTGCTGGTGCCGATCCAGTCGACCCCCGTGCTCAGGGCGAAGTTGTCCTGGTTGCCCAGCACGCCACGGTCCACCACCGGGAACGCCGCGCGCACGCCGGCGCCTGCGCCACGCGTGACCGGATAGGGTGGCGCCAGCGTCTCGCCGACGACCTCCGCCTCCAGCTCGACGCGGTAGTGCGCGTGCCAGACTCGCTCCGGCGGCGGTGCGCCCTTCTCCGGCGCCGTGAGGTCGAGCTTCACGTTCTCCGTCTGGCCTGCCTCGACGTGCACCTTCTCCGAGCGCTTCGGCTTGCCGGGCGGCGCGGCGGTGACGGCCATATCTCCGGGCAGCACGGCGACCGGCTTGCCGAGCCGCTTCTCGTCGACGGGTTCGTCGCCGATCGCCACGGCGGTGCCCTTCGGCGCGTTCGCGAGCGTCACCACCAGGAAACCGATACGCGGCTTGATCTCGTCGAGCTTCGCGTACGCCGCGTGGACGGTATCTTCGTACTTGTTGCCGAGGCCGTCCGCCTCCGCGATCGTCCCGTTCAGCTCCTCGTACGCTTCAGCGTTTCGGCCGAGCCGGGCGAGTGTTCTCGCGATCATGAAGTGGGAGTTCGGGCTCTGCACCTGCGCGTACGATTCGCGGAAGCCTTTCAGCGCGTCCTCGAGCTGGTTCTTGTCGAAGGCGGTCATGGCCTTCGTGTAGGTCCGTGCCGCCGCGGCCTTCTCCGCGGCCGTCGCGTCGGTGACGGTCTTGCCGGCACCGAATGCGCCGGACTCCGCAAGGACGCAGGCCAGTGAAAGAAGAATGGGCAAGGATGGTCTCACTCAGATCCCTCCAGGCTTGAATCCGGTGCTCGTCACTTCGTGCGACGCGGGGTGACGCGGCTCGCCGGTGTGCGCCGTCGGCTTCGACGAGGAAGGCTTTTCGGCGCTCTCTGCCCTCGTCGTGCTGGCCGTCGCGGGCGTCTTCTCCGGCGTCGCTGGAGGCTCTACGGGAGGGGCCGCGCTCGGCGCGGGTGTCGGTTCGGGCTCGTGTGCCGGCTCGGCCGTCACGGCGGGGGGCATCGTCGACGCCGTTGGCGCAACGGCGCTCAGCGGCTCCACGATGCGCACCGGAGGCGTCAGCACGGTGCGCTCGATCTGCGGTGTGTTCGCGTCGTGCACGTGCGCTCGCCACCTGATGACGACGAACCCGAAGAGCGCCAGCAAGCTGACCAGCGCCGCGACGACCGCCGAACGCGGCAGCCCGACGGGAGCGGAGCGGGCCGTCAGCACCGAGAGCTCGCTCTGATGAATGGGCCTCGCGAGCGGCTCGTCGCTCCTCACCCCCGCCTGACCGGCGAGGGCGGCCAGCGGCAAGTGCGCCTCATCATGTGGCAACGGCGGTGGTCGCTTCGACGGAGTGACGGGCTCGTCTGGTACCGCGAGCTCGCCGGATTCGACGTCGTCCTCGACGTCGTCCTCGAGACTGTCGTCGTTCTCTTCCGGCTCGATGGCCTCCGCGCTGTCGGCGCGCGCACGCGCGCGTTCCTCGCTCGAGCCGTCTGCGCTTTCGGGGGCGCTCTGCCCGGTGACGGATTCCAACGCGGAAAGGTGCGGCGTGGCCGCTTCGACCCGGGGAGCCGGCGGCGTCGCATCTGGGGCACGCGGGTGCGGCGCGCCACCCTGCTGGGCGATGAGCGCCGTGCCGGCGAGTGGCGTGGAGGTCGCGCCTGGACGGACGTCGGGCGGGCCGGGCGTCGTTGCCACGGTGCTCGCAGCGGGGGCAGCCGCGTGTGCACCGGGCGGCAGCGGCATGCCGGCGAGAGGCGTCGAGGTTGCCGAGGGCCGCGCGCTGGGTGGTGGCGGCGCTCCTGCATGCACGGCATGCGCGCGCGCGCTCGGCGGCGGCGGCGCTCCAGTGTGTGCGGCGTGTGCGCGCGGCGGGTGGGGCGTTTCGACGGGAGGAGTGGACCCGGGAAGCGTTCCCCCGCTACGCGGAGCAACGACCGGCGCCGCCGGGGTTCCACCCGCGAGAGGTGTCGTCGTCGCGGAGGTCGTGGGACGTGGCGCCAGGGACGACGGCCTGCTCGATGGGACGGGGGAGGACCTAGGCGGAAATGTCGATGGCCTTCCAGGCGCAAGGGAGCCGGGCCTCGCGCCCTGGCTCGGCGGAGGCTGCGTGGTCCGTTCCTCTGGGGCGCCGTGCCCCGCCGCGGCGCGATTCAGGAGCTGGCGACGCTTTCCGACCGAGGTGTCCGCGAGCGTCGTGACCCATGCCCCGATGCTCTCGGGAGTCGCGGTGTCGAGCAAAGCGATGGCCCCTGCGAGCTCGTCCATCGTCTGGAAGCGGCGAGCGGGGTCGCGCTCGAGGCAGCGCGCGACGACGTCGGCGATCTCCGTTGCAACGCCGGGCGACGCCGAGGAGCGCGTGGCGTCCAGGCGCGCGATCGGCGCCTTCTGCACGCGTTCGCGTGCCGTCTTCGCGTCGTTGCCGGGGAAGAGCCGGCGATTGGCGAGCGCCTCCCACAAGAGGACGCCTACCGCGAAGACGTCCGTGCGCGCGTCCACGACGCCGCGCGCTTCCGTCTGTTCCGGCGCGAAATAGCCGACTCGCTGCGGGTCGCTCCGCCAGGGTTCGCGCGACGACGCCGCGGCGCCCGCTCCGATGTCGAGCAGGTGAACCTGACCCTGCACATCGACGAAGATGCTGTCTGGGTGCACACCCCCGAAGCCGTGCGGAGACTTCGTGGCGAGTGCACGCTCGTGCTCCGAAACCATCTTCTCGACCAGCTCGTTCGCGATGCCCAGCAGCACCGCCGGCTCGATCGTCGCGTGCTTGACGGCGGCCGTTCGCAGCAAACCTCGGAGCACTTCGCCGTCCATGAACGGCGTGACGAGGTCCACGGCCGATCGGGCTTCCAGCACCTGGAACTCGGCGCTGTCCGCCCCGGCGACCGCCCAGCGCGCGCCCTCGAGGATCACTGCGCGCGCGCTCGCGGCGACGAGCGGCGTCACGTGCCTCACGTACACCGTCCCCGTCTCGGACGAGTCCGCGCCGTCGTGCGCCAACCACAGGGCCCCCAGATACCCGCGGGCAACCTCGACCAGGAAGGTGAAGCGCCCCGCGGCACCCTTCGACCCATCCTTGGCACGCGGTGCGCCAGGGGGAGAGCCTCCGATGGCCATGGCAGCATCCTAGCACCGGGACAACGCGCACTGTCTCGGGTTCTATGGGGGTTTTCCGTTCGATGCGCGCGTGGGGAATCGTGTCAGTGAGGCGCTTCGGCGGGTCATTTTTCTGCGGC
>CAYUAW010000017.1:39132-45084 GCA_964442485.1 uncultured Polyangiaceae bacterium | reverse complement strand
TGGCCGCGCTGATCACCGTCTACATCGTGCTCGGCGTGCTCTACGAGAGCTACATACACCCGATCACGATCCTGTCGACTCTGCCGTCGGCAGGAGTGGGCGCGCTCCTGGCGCTCATGGTGACCCGCACGGAGTTCAGTATCATCGCCCTGATCGGCATCATCCTGCTCATCGGCATCGTGAAGAAGAACGCGATCATGATGATCGACTTCGCGCTCGAGGCCGAGCGCGACCAGCACCTCTCGCCGGAGGACGCGATCCACCAGGCGTGCCTGCTCAGGTTCCGGCCGATCATGATGACCACGCTCGCCGCGCTGCTCGGCGCCCTGCCGCTCGCGATCGGCACCGGCACCGGCTCGGAGCTCCGCCGCCCGCTCGGCATCTCCATCGTCGGCGGGCTCCTCATCTCCCAGCTCCTGACGCTCTACACGACGCCGGTCATCTATCTGTACATGACCCGCCTCGCCCGCTTCCTGTCCGGCTCCCGCCCCGCGCAGGCGGCGCCCGACCCGGTATCGCCGTGAGCATCTCCGAGCCCTTCATCAAGCGTCCCATCGCGACGACGCTCCTCGCCGCGGCGGTGATCCTGTCGGGGCTCTGGGCGTTCACGCTGCTGCCCGTCTCACCACTGCCGCGCGTCGATTTCCCGACCATCCAGGTCCAGAGCGCGCTGCCCGGCGCCAGCCCGGAGACAATGGCGTCGTCGGTCGCGACGCCACTCGAGCGGCGCTTCGGCCGCATCGCCGGCATCTCGGAGATTACGTCGACCAGCACCCTGGGCGCGACGAACATCACGCTCCAGTTCGATCTCGACCGCGACGTCGACGCGGCAGCCCGCGACGTCCAGGCGGCCATCGCGGCCGCCGGCGGAGAGCTCCCGCCGAACCTGCCGCTCAAGCCGACTTACCGGAAGGTGAACCCGGCCGACGCGCCCATCATGATCCTTTCGCTGTCGTCCGACGCGCTGCCGCTCGCGCAGGTCTTCGAGGCGGCGAACACCGTGCTCGCCCAGAAGATCTCGCAGGTTCCGGGCGTGGGTCAGGTCACGGTGGGCGGCGGTCAGCAGCCCGCGGTGCGCGTCCAGGTCGATCCGCGCGAGCTCGCGGGGCGGGGAATCGGGCTGGAAGACGTGCGCAACGCGCTCGCGCGGACGACCGTCGACCAGCCGGAGGGCACCCTCGTCGCGCCGAAGACGTCGGCGATCATCCGCGCCAACGACCAGCTCATCGGCGCGGAGAAGTACAAGTCGGTGATCGTCGCTTACCGGAACGGAGCCGCCGTGCGGCTCGGCGAGGTCGCGCGTGTCCTCGACGACGTCGAGAACAACCGGCTAGCGGCGTGGGTGAACGGCACCCGCTCCGTCCTCGTCATCGTCCGCCGGCAGCCTGGCGCGAACATCATCGAGACGAACGACCGCGTTCGCGCGCTCTTGCCTTCGTTGATGGATTCCATCCCGCCCTCCATCAAGATGCAGATAGCGCTGGATCGCACACAGACGATCCGCAGCTCGGTGCGGGACGTCGAGGTGACGCTGGTGCTCAGCGTCCTGCTCGTGATCTTCGTGGTGTTCGTGTTTCTGCGCACGCTGCGCGCCACCGCCATCCCGAGCGTGGCGGTGCCGATGTCCCTCCTTGGCACCTTTGGCGCGATGTACCTGCTGGACTACAGCCTCGACAACCTGAGCTTGATGGCGCTCACCATCTCCACGGGGTTCGTCGTCGACGACGCCATCGTGGTGACGGAGAACGTCGCGCGATACATCGAGCACGGCAAGAAGCCGATGGAGGCTGCCCTGCTCGGAGCAAAGCAGATCGGGTTCACCATCGTGTCCATCACCGCGTCGCTCGTTGCGGTGTTCATCCCGATCCTGCTGATGGGCGGCATCGTGGGGCGCCTCTTCCGCGAGTTCGCCGTCACCCTTAGCATCGCCATCGTACTCTCCGCCGTCGTGTCGCTGACGCTGACGCCCATGATGTGCGGCCTTCTCCTGAAGGAGCAGAGCCCTTCGGTGGGGTGGTTCCACCGCTTTTCGGAGCGCGGCTTCGAAGCGGTCCAGCGTGCCTACGAGCGAGCGCTCGGGTGGGTGCTCGGACACCGCGGCCTCACGCTGCTCATCACCCTCGGTACCGTGGTCCTCAGCGTCATGCTCTTCGCCACCGTGCCGAAGGGGCTCTTCCCGCAGCAGGACGCCGGCGCGCTGGCGGGCTTCTCCGAGGCGCCCCAGGACGTCTCGTTCACCGCGATGCGCCAGCGGCAGGAGGCGGTCAACGCCGTGGTGCAGGCCGACCCCGACGTCGCGCACGTCATCTCCTTCATCGGCGCCGCCAACGGCTCGACCGGCAACAACGGGACCGTCTTCGTCGACCTGAAGACGAAGCCGCCGCGCAGGGCCTCCGCGGATCAGATCATCGGCCGGCTTCGCCCGAAGCTAGCGAAGGTCACCGGTATGAATCTCTTCATGCAGTCCTTCCAGGACGTTCGCGTCGGTGGGCGCGCTTCGCGCACGCAATACCAGTACACGCTCCAGGACGCGAACCTCGCGGAGCTCCGGGAGTGGGCGCCGAAGACGCTCGAGCAGCTGAAGAAGCTCCCGATGCTCCGGGACGTCGCGACCGATCAGCAGACGGCGGGGCTCGAGCTGAATCTCGCGCTGGATCGCGACACCGCCTCGCGGCTGGGCATCACGCCTCAGGCGATCGACGACGTCCTCTACGACGCGTACGGACAGCGCCAGGTCGCGACGACCTTCACCGAGCTGAACCAGTACCGCGTCGTGCTCGAGGTGAAGCCCGAGCTCTCCCACGGCCCCGCGTCCCTCTCGGACCTCTACGTGCAGTCGCCAACGGGAGCCCAGGTGCCGCTCGGGGCGATCTCGCACCCCGAGATCCGCACGGCGCCGCTCGCCATCAATCACCAGGGACAGTTCCCCTCGATCACCCTGTCGTTCAACCTCGCGCCCGGCGTGGCGCTCGGGCCCGCTGTCGACGCCATACATCGAGCCGAGCGCGCGATCGGCCTGCCAGCGAGTGTCCATGCGTCTTTCTCGGGCACCGCGCAGGCGTTCAAGGACTCTCTGTCGAGCCAGCCGCTGCTCATCGTGTCCGCGCTGCTCGCCGTCTACATCGTGCTCGGCATGCTCTACGAGAGCTACGTGCACCCCATCACGATCCTCTCGACCCTGCCTTCCGCAGGCGTCGGCGCGCTCCTCGCGCTGCTCCTCTTCAAGGTCGAGCTCAGCATCATCGCGCTCATCGGTATCATCCTTCTCATCGGCATCGTGAAGAAGAACGCCATCATGATGATCGACTTCGCGATCGAGGAAGAACGCGATCGCAACGTCGGTCCGGTGGAGGCGATCAAGAACGCTTGCATGCTCCGGTTCCGACCCATCCTGATGACGACCTGCGCGGCGCTGCTCGGCGCGCTGCCGCTCGCGTTCGGGCACGGCGTGGGCTCCGAGCTCCGTCAGCCGCTCGGCATCACCATCGTCGGAGGGCTTCTCGTCTCACAGCTGCTCACCCTGTTCACGACTCCGGTCGTGTACCTCGCGCTCCACCGGCTCTCGAAGCCGATGAAGGACCGCCGCGCCGCGAAGGCAGCCGATGCCGTCGAGCACGAGCACGAGCGCGAGTCCACGAGCCACGCTCCCGGCAGGGCTTGATCACCCGAGTCGGATCGGTAACCTTCGCCGGCAATTCAGCGCCGCTCGCCCAACCGAGCGCCGCTGAATTTCTCAGGGACGATCAGACTCCTCGACTACGGTACGTCGACGGCGACCTTGAACATCCGGCATTGGTCGCCGTTGCAGATTCCGCCCTTCACGTTCGCGGCGCCCTTCGGCGCCTCCACGGCGGCGATCTTCTCTTCAAACTTGAAGTTTGCGATCTTCTTTTCGCCCGCCGTGAGCGTCCACGGGTAGTCCTTGTTGATGTGCCACTTGCCCTTCGCGAGGATGGTGACCTTGCCGGGGGCCACCTTCACGTCGAAGTCCTCATCGGCGCGCGCGGCGCTGGACGAGATGAGCGTAGCGAAACCGATCAGGGTGAAGAGGGTCGGGCGGAGGATGTTCGCGATTGCCATGATTTGTTGACTCACTGAGGGGGCGCTCGCTCTTCGAGGCGAGCCGCGCGTTGCCGGTCTCGAACAGATGGGCCGGGGAAAGTATTCAGCCCAACCAGCCTGATGGGTACCCGAAACCGGGAACGAACAGGCTCAGCGCGGGCGGATGGCCCTTGGAGCTGAATAATTCCAGTGATACTGGCGTCGGACTCAGCCATCGGCTGTCCTACGGTCGCTCGCGTCGTTTGGTTCCTCGCGGAAACCGGCCCCTCATCGCCGCCGTAGGATCCAAGGCCCTCCTCGAGGAAGGCCGGAAAGAAGTTGCAGCCCGTGAAACTCGTTTCCCGACTCGCATCGACGCTGCCTCTGCTGACCCTGGCCTCGGGTGTCCTCACTGCTTGCGCTCATGTCCCGCCGTCCAATGGGAAGCTCGACCAGAGCGCCACCGCGGCATCCGTCGGCACGGCTCCGGCAGGCACCACGTCGGCGGCAGCGTCTCTAGCCGCGAGCCAGTCACAGGAGAGGAATGCGATGACGAAGCAGTACGAGAAGCCCTCCGACGACGTTCTACGCAAGCGCCTGACGCCGCTTGCGTACGAGGTCACGCAGCACGAAGGCACCGAGCCGCCCTTTGCGAACGAATACTGGAACAACCACGAAGCGGGGCTCTACGTGGACTCGGTCAGCGGCGAGCCGCTCTTCAGCTCGACGGACAAGTTCGAATCCGGCACGGGCTGGCCGAGCTTCACGCGCCCCATCGCGAAGGAGCGCGTCGTCGAGCACAGCGACCGTACGCTCGGCATGGTGAGGACCGAGGTGCGCTCGCACGGTGCGGACTCCCACCTCGGCCACGTCTTCGATGACGGACCCGCCCCTACCGGCCTCCGCTATTGCATCAACTCGGCGTCACTTCGCTTCGTCCCAGTGAGCCGGCTCGCGGCAGAGGGCTACGGCGAGTACCTGTCGTTATTCGGAAAGTCTGCCGCGGCAAAGTGACCGGGCGCGGTCTCGCGCGTGACCGCCGACGGCGCCGCACGCGGCCACACATTGACCGTGTGCGGTCACACGCCGTGGTACCTCGCGCGGTTTCCCGTACACCGGCGACTTGACTCATCCTTTACGTCGTCGGCATCATCGTCTTCGTCGGTTGTACGAAGGGTGCACAGTGTACGTCCTTCGCGCACCGTACACTGCTCGACCGGTGGTCCCGGACCGGATCGAATAGCCACCGAATTTCAGCCGCTTACGCCTGTTCTGTCTGGCCGGTTTCCGTGGTCCACGTCTTGCAGCACCCATGAATCACATGAACGCCGTCGACATCCGCGTGTTCCAGCAGGGTTCTCCGGCTTCGGGAGCGCAACCCAAAGGCGGCTGCCGTTCCACCGAGGTGCGTCAGCGCTTCGTGAACAACTGGGGCCGCCTGGCGGCGACGTTCGGCATGGGCGGCGATCTCGGCCGCGTCCATGCGCAGCTGTTCATCGAGGAGTCTGCGCTGAGCATCGAGTCGCTCGCGAGCGCCCTGTCCCTGGACGTGGAAGACGTGGAGACGCACCTGGAGGCGCTAATCGGGTGGGGCGTCGTTCGGGTCATCCCGACGAGCTACGGCGAGACGTACGCGACGGCGCGCGACCCCTGGGAGTTCTTCCTGGAGATCGTCCGCCAGCGGCACCGCCGCGAGTTCATGCCCATCCTGGAGCTCGTGCGCGACACGGCGGCGCTCGCGCGACAGCTCGGCGGCACCAGCGGCTCGGACGCGACGCGCGCCCGGGTGCAGCAGTTCTCGAAGTTCGTGGAGGACCTCTCGGCCCTCATCGAGATCTTCGTCCGCGTGGGTTCCAAGCCCATGGCGCTCGCCCTGAAGACGTTTGCTCGCATGGCCCCCAGGGCCTGAGC
>CAYUAW010000017.1:0-39032 GCA_964442485.1 uncultured Polyangiaceae bacterium | reverse complement strand
AGCCCATGGCGCTCGCCCTGAAGACGTTTGCTCGCATGGCCCCCAGGGCCTGAGCAGCGCCCTCGCCTTTCCCTTGGCCCGGCTCCTCAGGGACGCCGGGCCAAAGGTTTTTGGGTGGGCTCCCGGCGTCCGCGCGAAACACCGGCTCCCGGGGGGCCGAGGTCGCGTAAGCTCATAGTGGGAAATTCCTATGAGCGAGCGATATCAGATCGTCGAGCGTATCGCAGCCGGGGGTATGGCCGAGGTCTACAGGGGGGAGAGCTCGGGCGTCGAAGGGTTCAGGAAGCGGGTCGCGATAAAGCGCGTCCTGCCGCAGCTCTCGGCCAACCGCGAGTTCATCGACATGTTCCTCGACGAGGCGCGGCTCGGGGCCTACCTGAGCCATTCGCGCTGCGTGCAGGTGTTCGACATCGGCCAGGCCGGGGGCGCGCACTTCATCGTGATGGAGTACGTCGACGGCGCGGACCTGCAGGGGGTGCTCGAGTTTCTCACGGCACGGCAGCAGCGGATGTCCATGGAGGTCGCCTGCAAGATCGTCATGGGGGTGTGCGAGGGGTTGTCGTACGCCCACCAGGCGACCGACCATCAGGGCAACCCGCTCGCCATCGTTCACCGCGACATCTCGCCGCACAACGTGCTGCTCACGAAGTACGGCGAGGTGAAGCTCGTCGATTTCGGCCTTGCCAAGGCAAGCTCGCACCTCGTTGAGGACGACCACGACATCGTGAAGGGAAAGTTCGGCTACCTGGCTCCGGAGGTGACGCTGGGCCAGGGTTCCGATCACCGGGTGGATATCTTCGCCGCCGGCATCCTGCTGTGGGAGATGCTCGCGGGGCGCCGGCTCTTCAAGGGCGAGTCGGACGTAGACACTTTCAAGCTCGTGCGTGCGACGCACGTGCCGGACGTGCGCGAGCTGCGCGACGACGTGCCGGAGGCCCTCGTCGCGACGCTGTCACGGGCCCTCGCGCGCGATCCGAAGGACCGGTACCTGACGGCGGACGACTTCGCGAAGGACTTGAGCCTCGTGCTCATGCACGCCGATCGCCCGGTGAGCTACGTTGACGTGGGTAAGCTGGTGCGACAGGCCGCCTCGGCACGCGCCCAGAAGAAGAAGGCCGACGGCCGCGACACGCGGGGAGTGGTCGGCGATCTGATCCTCGATGCGCTCCACGATTTCTCCGGTAACGGCGCCTCCGAGCAGGCGAGCCTGAGCGCGCAGCTCGGCACCGGTGGCGTCGCGTCAGGCACCGACGGGTTCGTCGATCCTGCTGCCTGGGGCCTCGATTCGCTGTTCGAGGAGCCGCGCCCGAAGGCGGAGCCGCCTCCGCGGCCGAAGCAGGCGGAAGTGCCAGTCGCGTCGTCCGCGAGAGCGGCGACATCGTCACCGTCGTCGCTCGCTGCCGGTGCTTCCGGCGCGCCATCCTCGCCGGCGGTCGCGCAGCCCTCGGCCGCGAAGAAGGACGGGCCGTTCTGGCGTAAGTGGTTCGGCGGGTAGTTTGACCGGTCCGTGGTTGCCGGGGAAATGGGAGCGGCGCCCGGGCCACGGACTCGCTAGAGTTCGCGTCACTCGCGATGCAAAAGGTCGTCTTCCTGTTCGACGTCGACAACACGCTGATCGACAACGACCGCGTCACTCAAGATCTCAAGCGCCACCTGAAGTCAGAGGTCGGGCCGGCTCGCTGCGACGAGTACTTCGAGATCTTCGAGCACCTGCGCGCGAAGCTCGGGTATGCCGACTACCTCGGCTCGCTTCAGGAGTACCGGGTGCGGCACCCGCGTGATCCGCGGCTGCTCGCCGTGTCCTCGTTCCTAGTGGGCTACCCCTTCGCCAACCGTCTCTTCCCGGGCTCGCTCGACGCCGTGGAGCACGCGGCTCGATTCGGGGCGACCGTCATTCTCTCCGACGGCGACGTGGTCTTTCAGCCTCGCAAGGTCGAAGTGTCGGGTCTCTACGAGGCCTTCGAGAAGAGAGCCCTCATCTACATTCACAAGGAGCACGAACTCGACGACGTCGAGCACCGCTACCCCGCGGAGCATTACGTGCTCGTCGACGACAAGGTGCGTATCCTCACCGCCGTCAAGCGGCACTGGGGCGCCCGCCTCACGACCATCTTCCCGCGCCAGGGGCACTACGCGCACGCGCCCGACGTGGCGACATACCCGAAGCCGGACATCACCATCGAGCGCATCGGCGAGCTCGTGAACCTCGAGCTTCCGACGATCCTGGACGCGGCGAAGCCGCACGCCGGCTGAAGCCTCAGAACACGAAGGTTCCGCCGAGCCCGGCTCCCCCCGGGACGCCGACGAGGCCGAGCGTGCCGCGCGGTCCCGAGGCCTGCATGGCGTGCTCGACGTCGATGGCGGGACGGAAGCTCTTGCCGAACATGACCCAGCCGATTGGCGTCAGCGCCGCGCCGGCGACGAAGAGGAGGAGGCCGCCGCCGAACTCCGCGCCGTTCCCGCTATCGCAGTTGGTGCTGCTATCGCAGAACCTGAACGCTCTGCCGAGGCCGTCTGCCATCAGCCCGATGCCCGCGACGACAGCGACGGCACCACCGATCCCGAGGATGAGCCCGGTCGTGCGCTTGGCGCGGTCCCGCGGGGTGATGGTGAGCCGGGACGGCCCGTCGATGGACACGGGGCGGCTGCCCGGCAGCGTGGATTCCGTCTCGGCGACGGCGACACGGTACCGCCCGCGCTGCATCTGAAAGCCGCACGGGAGGCGGCAGCTCGCCAGTGGTGCGCCCGAGCCGACCGTGGCGAACTCCGGGTAAAGCGAGATCACGGCGCGTTCCCCGTCGTCGCCCTGGAACCAGACCGGAACCGGTTCCGAGTACGGGTCGACCGGGACATGGGGCGCCTGAAGCCGCGGCTCGGGCCCCGTGGGCGCGGGCGGCTCCTGCGACGGCGGGGCGTCGGCGGTGTCGTCCTCTGGCAAGGCGACGTTTGGCGGCGGCGCAACGACTCCCCGCGGAGGCGTCGCGTCCGTGCCCGTAGCCGGCGCTGAGGTGGCGCGTGGGCCGCCCGAGCCCGTGGGCGGCGGCGCGACAGGGTCAGCCGCCGCGACGCGCGCGACCGACAGCACGACGAACACGGCCCCCCAGCGGCTCCTCTGCTGCATCACCGTCCGAGTTTAACAGAATGCGCGCGGGCCGTGTCGAGCCGCTGCCGGCTCAGAGGACTCATGGCTCACGGCAAATTCAGGAGAAGCCCTCCGGACGCGAGTAGCCGGCGCTCGCGCCGGCTACTGCTACGACCTTCCGGTCACGGAAGAACGGATCACGATCCTCAATAGAGACCGCGACCCACGGAAATCTCGCCGAGACCGAGCGCCCGCTGTCCTTCAAGACGCGAAGGACGGCTGATGTCGACCGGCCTCCGCAACGTGAAGAGCCACGGGCTCAGAGCCCAGCGACCTGATGGCCTTCGGTCCTTGGTGGCGATGGAGAGACCGGCGGCTTTGCTTCGTGCACCGAAGTCCCGGCGAGTGCGGAGCCGAGGGTGCGTACGACACCGCGTCGAACCAGGGGATGATCGTATGCGAGCGCGACCGCGTCGAGCACACCGGAGCGCACGACGGCGCGCACGGCATGACCCGCGAGGAACCCGAGCGTGAAGCGCTTGCGGTGCTTCCAGAGGTAGCTCTTCCACGCTTCGTCCTCGGTGGCGCGCCCCGCGAGGACGTCGGCGACGGTGTCCGCCGCGTAGATCCCGCTCTGCATCGCCTGCGAGATGCCCTCGCCGGTCGCGTTGTGCGTCACGCGAGCCGCCTCTCCCAGGTAGAGCGCCCCTGGCGTCAGGCAATGACGAACCCACGTGGTGTACACGATGGGGTGCCCCTTGAACCCGCCGACCTGCGTCGCGCCGGCGAGCCGCCGCGCGTAGTGATCGGCGAGGAAGCCGCGGAACACGTCCCGCACGTTGCGGTGCGTCTTCTGGCCGTTAGCGTCCTGCCCGTCGATGCAGATGCCGATGTTCACGCGACGGTCGCTCTCAGGAAAGAGCCAGCCGTAGAGCGGCGAGACGTTGCGATCGAAGACCATCTCGAGCTGACCGGGCGTGAAGTCAGCGCCGTCCCACCAGCCCATCAGTGTGGAGATGCTCCGCTTCGGCCGCGGATCGTCGGAAAAGATCGAGTGAGCACCGTCGGCGCAGAGCACGTAGCGAGCGCGCAGGTCACGCCCGTCGGCGGTGCGGACGCCGACCACGCGGCCTCCCTCACGGACGAGCTCGCGAACGCGGACCCCGCCCTCGAGCCGTGCGCCCTTGGCCTGCGCCTTCCTGACGAGGAGATCGTCGAACTCGCGACGCAACATCACGACCGCAGCGGCGTTCGATGCGATCACGAAGCTGCCGCCACCGGGAGCCACGATCTTCACGGACTCGATGGGATTGGCGCGGGAGCGGATCTCGTCTCCGATGCCGAGCTCGTCGCCGAGTGCGAGCGCCGTCGGCGAGAGGCCCGAGCCGCACGTCTTGTCGCGGGGGAACGTCGCACCGTCGAGCAGCAGCACGTCGCGGACACCATTGGCCGAGAGGCGGAGAGCCGCGGTCGCCCCACCGGGCCCCGCGCCGACGACGATCACGTCATGGGTCATGGCGGCGGCGTATATCCCAACTGGGCTTCCGTGCCTACCGAGGGCGCCCGCTCATTCGCCGTCGGCCGCTGCGTCCGTCAGGCTCGGGCGTGGGCTCGGCGAGAGCTGACGCGTGAACGAGTGGCTACGCGGCGAGCGTGAGACGCGGGCCTTGCGCCGTGACTCGAACTCCGAGAGCGCCCACACCGGAAAATAGCTGCGATAGAGCTCGTAGTCGAGCAAGGCAGTCCGGAAAAACAGCCCTGCGGGATCCTGCTTCGGCCACTCGCCGCTTCCGAGCTGCACGCGCGAAAGGAACGTGGCGGCGCGCTCAGCAGCACCGAAATCGGGATCCTGCGCTTCGCACAGCATCATCAACGCCCACGCCGTCTGGACGATCTGGCCCTCCTGGTGCGGCGTGTAGGTGCGCGCGTCGGGCGAAGGACGTTCGCCCCAGCTGCCGTCGGCGCGCTGCTGCGACTTGAGCCAGGCGCACGCCTTGCGGATCGCGGGATCGGTGGGCGGGCAACCCGCAGCGAGCAAGCCACGTACGCCGAACCATGTGCCGTACACGAGCTGTACGGCCCAGGCGCCCGGCCACGAGCCCTCCGGGAATTGCTTCCTGCGGATGCTCTCCGCTCCCCGGGCGATGGCGAGGGGGATCGTCGTGAGCTCGGTCCGCGCGAGGAGATGCGGACGCGCCTCTGTGATCTTCGCGAGGGCCGCGATGCATGACGCCGTGCACTCGACGTAGCCCGTTTCCGTCATGGAATCGCCGAACATCTCGGCGGGATTGAGCCACTCGAGCGAGAAGCCGACGCGCGGCGCTTCGTAGCTGCCGAAGCCGCCGTCGGCGCCTTGTGACCTCATGATGAACGCCGCTGCGAGCGCCACGTCTTCGTCCGACGGGGCGTCGTCGCCGGCGAGCTCGAGCCGCGCAAGAATCGCCTCGGCGGTGCAGTCGCTCACCGGCCAGCCGTGCCAGACGAAGGAGAACGGGTAGCCCCCGCGCGGGTCGGCGCGGTGATTCTCCGCGAAGTTCGGAAAGGTCCTCCGGATCTGCTGGGTCTCGAGGAACTCGCTGGCGCGCGCCGATGCGTTCGCGACGTCCACGTGTGGTGTGGCCGCCGTGAGCGTCTGCAGCGCGAAGCTCGTGTCCCAGATCGCCGAGCGCGCACCGGTGACGCGAAGGCCGTCGCGGTCGTCCTCCCAGATCCAGCAATCGAAGCGCTCGATGGCCTTCACCACGTCGGGGTCACGCGGATCTTCGAACCAGAGCGCGAGAATGTTCAGAAGGCCGCTCACCGGAGAGATCGAGGTGTGGCTCGAGACCGACAGCTCCCAGCGGATGGCTCGACGAAATTCGTCGAGCAGGCGGCCCCGCGCCGCACGCGTGCGCAGCCGGTCGACGGCGCGCAGCGCCTCGTACGACAGCTTCAAAGCGCGGCTCGGTTCGGCGTGCAGATCCCCGGAGCGGAGCCGGTTGCGGGCTGCGCCGAAATCCACCGACTCGTACCCGCCGGGGAAGAGCTCCTCCCGCAGGGTCCGCGTGAGCGAGGTCGCCGGCATCTGGAAGCGCTCGGCGTACAGCGTGGCCATCGACATGTAGATGAGCCGCGTGTGACAGTAGTAGCGCGAGGGGTGGACGGGCGTTGCGAGAGGAAGCGCCCAGAGCTCGGGGATGATCGGGTTCACGCCCTCCCAGCGATAGAGCGAGAGCAGGGCGAGCCAGAACTTGCCCCACGTCGGGATGGACTCGACGCCGCCCTCCGCCGCGATGAGCTCTCGCGCCTTCGCGAGCAATGGGTCATCCGCGGGGACGCCGAGCACGCGGCTCGCGCAGTAGACGAGCGTCGTGACGAACAGCGACGGTGGGCTGACGTCGGAGAGCCCCCACACTCCGCTCGGGAGCCGCGACCTGCGGAAGTGCAGGAGCACCCGGTGCTTTCGGTCCTCGCCGACGGAGCGCCCCATGATGTGCCACGCGAGCACGTATTGCGCCGGCAGCATCGGACACCAGTTCGACTCTCCCTCCCACGAGCCATCGTCGTCCTGTCGCGCGAGGAGCGCCGCGACGCCGCTCTCGAGCGCCTGCGACGGCGTCGGGTCCGGGTCGTCGGTGCGGAGAGGCGCGGGCATGAAGTCCTCCGTTCGCGGGGAGGCGAGCTCCGACTCGAGACCCTCCGGCGCCTCGCGGAGGTGCAGTGCCCCGGCCGACACCCAGTCCTTCGCGGACACGCCGAGCCGCGCCACCGCGTGCGTGCCGTGGCGAGTGTCCCCGGCACGCACGCCGCGCTCGATGAGCGAGAGCCCCGCGCGCCCGAGCACCTTCAGGAACGGCACCCCGAAGAGAGCGAGGTTTGACACGTCCCCCGACAATAGGCGCATCGTGCGGTCACGCTCCGCTGCGCTGCCGCGCCACATGCGGAACACTGCTTGCCGCATGGCCACGGTCTCGTCCGAGGTACCCGCGAAGATGTCGTACAGCGCGATCGCCAGCACCTCCGGGACGCGGCCGCCGCGGTCGCGCTCGCGACGGTAGGCGTCGAACGACCGGGCGCGCGCGAGCGTCGTCGCGTCGAGCATGCCCACGGTAAGCCCTGCCGCGGTGAGCGGGTGGTGATGGCCGACCGCGTCGCCGACCAGGGCGAACCCGGGGCGTCCGAAGGTGCGGCGGAGACGGGTCTGATTCGCCGCCCACAGGACGTCGTCGGACCGAAGCGCCCGCTCGAACGCCGCACGCAGACCCTCCGGCAGCGCCGGCGCGTACGCCTCGTAGAGCGCCGCGGCTCGATCGCCGTCGGCCTCGAAGGAGAGCGGCACGTCGAAGCAGACGCGCACCTCCTGCTTCGAGACGCGATACGCGAGTACCGGGCCCGGACCACCGAGGCACAGGTGCCCGTAGCCCTCGTACGGTAACGTCACCGAAGTGAGCAGCACGCCGGCCATGCGCGAATACGTCCGCGCGTGCGCCTCGACGCCGAGCGCCCGGTGAACGAAGCCGTTGCGCCCGGAGGCACCGACGACCTGCCCGGCCTCGACGAGCTTCTCCGTGCCAGTCGCGGTGCGGTAGCGCACCCGGTCTTCCTCGACCGACGTCGCGCGGGCGCCCTCCACGTAGTCGATGGTGCCGTTCGTGACCACGCTGCGGCGGAGCTTCGCGACGAGGAGCTCGTGGTGAAGGCTCGCTCCGACGCGCCCCGCCGGATACGGGAGTACAATGGGCGGAGAGCCGTCGTCGGGCAGCACCGCGAAGCCGCGCCCCGTCGGGTACGCCTCCGGCCCGAGATCCACGCCAAGCTCGGAGAGGATATCGACGGCCGGCGGGTGGAGCCACTCTCCGGCCAGTCGAGTTGCCGCACGCGGATTGGCCTCCAGCACGAGGACGCGCGCCCCACGCTTCGCGAATGCGAGGGCCGCGGCGCTGCCCACGGGGCCGCCTCCGATGATCGCGACGTCGTAGCCCCCGTCCTTCTTCATGACGAGGCCGCTTTCAGGGAGTCGCTGCCGCGCGCGCGCGCGCGGCCTTCGGCTTCGCGCTGGACGCTGCCAGGTGCTCGTCCCACTTGCGAATGGTGAGGTTCTGGAAGGCGTTGATGGCCGGATTCAGCTCCATCCCCGGAGCGTCGAAGTGGCGATCGTAGCCGCGCTGCTCTTCCTCGACGGCGAAGCCGTCTTCGGCAAGGAGCGGGCGTACGAGGAGGCTGTTGGCCGCCTTGAGCAAGGGGCGGTGCAGCCGGCGCGGTACGGAGACCGGCAGGAACGGCACCTTGAACGTCCGCGGGTCGTAATAGAAGAGGAAGAAAGACCGCGTCGTCGTGCGATCGATCGGCAGCACGAAGCAATGGTGCTTGATGCGGTCGTCGGTGTTCGACCACTGGAAGGGGTACTCGTAGCAGAGCTCCATGTGGTTGGAGTTCATCGCAGAGTGATTCACGAGCCGCTGGTAGATGGGCCCCTGGCCGATCTTGGCGTCGTAGTGAACGAACACCTTGTCGCCGTCGGTGCGACAGTTCGTGAGCTTCGCGTCGCTGAAGGGCTGGTACTTCCGGTGCAGGTAGGCGTGCGTGAAATCGCTCACGTTGTCGATGATGATGGAGTGGTGCGCCTTCCACGTGAAGTCGAGTGGGACGCAGGGCCACGCCTCCGAGCCTTCGAGCTCCGGAATGCGCGGGACGTCGCGCTCCCCTGCGCGCTCGGCGTCGCCGAAGAACACCCAGACGAGGCCGTAGCGGACCTTCACCGGCTTGCACGAAATCTTGATGCGCGGGAGCGCACGGTCGAAGAGATCGTGGCGCATCTCCACCACGCGGCCTTCACCGTCGTAGGACCAGCCGTGGTACGCGCAGACCAGGTTGCACCCCTCGACCTTGCCGACGCTGAGGCGCAGCTGACGGTGGGCGCAGCGGTTCTCGACGACGTGGAACTCGCCCTTCTCGTCACGGAAGAGCGCGTAGCTCGTGCCCCAGAAGGAGATCTCGCGGACGTCGCCCGGTGCGATCGCCGACTCGAGCTCGACGGGGTACCAGTAGTTCGGATCGAGCCCGGCGGCGCGCGCCTTCTGCCTTCGACCTTCCGCCTTCTCGAAGGGCGGCGGCTCCCCGCCGGGCGCGTCCGACGCGGACGCGGAAGGAGAGCGCGGGGAGAACATTTCGAGCATCCTCATGGTGCACCCATCTGCATGGAAACCGTGGTGGTCGGGCCGGGGGGCCGCGCGGCCGTTCGTAGCATGCCGCGCTGGCGGTAGAACTCGTAGGCTTCGCGAACGGCGTCGGCAATCGACGTGGGCTCGTAGCCGAGCTCGCGGCGCGCCTTCGAGATGTCCGCGCGACGCCCGAGACGCAAGATGTGCACGGCCGCCGGGGTCAAGCGCTGACGTTGCGGGGGCACCCAGCGGGTGACGAACGGGTCGACGAGCTGCGCGATCGCGCTCATGGCGGCGGGTGGGAGGCGCAGCGGAGGGCGCTTTTGTCCGGTGACATCCTCGAACATCGCCATGATCTCGTCCATCGTCCGGAACTCGGTGGCGAAGATGTACCGCTCGCCGCTGCGTCCCTTGTTCATTGCGAGCACGTGGCCCTGCGAGATGTCCCTGGCGGCGACGAACGGGAAGCCTCCGGGGATGTAAAACGGGATTCTGCCGAACGAGCACATGACGCCGCCAAGGCGCGATGGAATGAAATCATTCGGACCTACGATGGCGCAGGAGACCGCGACGACGACCTCCAGCCCTCGGGCAGCCGCTTGCCAGCACTGCTGCTCCGTGGCGGCCTTCGACGTCGAATACGGCGTCGGCGAGTGGAACGGATCGAAGGGCATCTCCTCGTTCGAGGGGCGCGTCGGATCGTCCGGATCGTAACCGACCGCACTGAACGAGCCCGTCACGACCACTCGTCCGACTCCGTTCGCGAGCGCAGCGTCGAGGACGTGCTGCGTCCCGAGGACGTTCGTCTCGAAGATGGCGCGCTTGTGTTCGTCGTTGCCCTCGACCGTCGAGACGATGGCGCCCGTGTGATAGATGCGCGCGCAGCCACGCACCGCGTTGGTGACGGCATTCGAGTCGCGCAGATCGCCGAAGACGCGTTCGACGTCGAGCCCGTCCAGCGCCGCCGAGGCGTCGCCGGGCCGAACCAGGGCGCGTACGGCCTCCCCGTCCGCGAGCAGACGCCGGACGAGATTCGCTCCGAGATGACCCGTGGCTCCCGTGACGAGAGCCTTCCCGGTCATGAGCGCCGCTCTCCGGGGTTCTCCGGAGGCTCCGCTGGCACCCCGGGCCGGACGGGACGGCCCGCGAGCCCAACGCGTGCCCGGTCGAACAGCTCACCGAGCAAGCGGTCGCTCTCGGCCTGCTCGCTCGCGCCCACCGCGCGTCGCATCTGCTCGAAGGTCTTCGCGACGAATGCGCGGGAAACGGTCGGTGCGCGGTCGTGCCGGAGTGCGTCGTCGGCGTGCTCGATCTCCCGCAGGGTGCCGAGCGCCAGCGCCAGCGGCCCGGCGCAAAAGAGCCGGACCTCTCGCCCCGCTGCCGTGAGCGGCCATAGCCGCGTGTATTGCTCTGCCTCCGCCAGGTGTTCGCGCGAGCGCCTGGCGAGCATGCGCAGCACGACGAGCCCGGCCGTTCGCTGGCTCGGATCCAGTAGACGCGACAGGTCGAGGCCGTGCGCGGCGGCAACCGACGTTGGAAGAAAGCACGCGCCGCGTTGTGAGTCCTCCGCGACATCCTTCAGTATGTTGACGAGTTGCAGCGCGAGGCCGAAACGGACCGAGCGGGCAACGAGCTCGCCGCGCCGCTTCGGATCCACCGGGCAGGCCAGCATGAAGAGGTCCGTGAGAAGCTCGCCCACCGTTCCGGCGACGTAGTAGCAATAGAGCTCCAGATCCGGCAGGTCGCGGATCTGCAAGCGCCCCTCGGCTTCTGCCCGCTCGGAGTAGGCGCGCATCCCGCGCGACATCTCCATGAGCCGTGGCTCGATGATGCCGCGCTCTTCCGGAGGCAATGCGGCAAACGCCCGGAAGACGGCCCCTGCCTGGTTGCACAGTATCGACTCGAAGCCCTCGCCGAGCTCGGCTGCTGCCGAGAGATCTTCGAAGGCGCGCGACGGCGAGGGATCTCCCTCGGCGGCCGCAGCGAGCGCCGCGTCGAACGAATCGAATAGCGCCCTTCGAAACACCGACGTGACGCGCCGGTCATCCTCGACGGTGTCAACCGTACGACAGAGCAGATATGCGATGCACACCGCGTTGCGCAAACCCGACGGAAGGCTCTGGATCGACAGGGCAAAGGTGCGCGACACCTCGCCGAGAAGTCGATCGCAGAACGCGAGATCCTCCGGGTCGATCCCGGGGCTCGCTGGTCCCTCCACAGGCTCGGCCCGAAGGCGGGCACTGTTAATCAATCTAGCCAAGGGCCCACGCCAGTACCGCGAAGTCTTCGCGAGTTGAAGCTTGTCGTCGTAAATATTCGAAAAAATTGACTAAAAGTCACCGGGGCGTCGTTCTTACGCGCGCAAACCCCGCGTTTCTCGAGCGATCCCACGGGGGCCGCGTATACCCCGACCCTGGAGCACGGAACAAGACACAGCGGCCGCAGAATCGACCAGGAATCGGCAGCGCGTCAAGAAATGTGGCCCGCCGCGGCACGAGTCGGCGCGCCGGGTAGAGTTCCCGATCGACGTGCATCACCGGCCGTGCGCCCGCCTCGGGGCGACCCACCTGCGTTCGAGACGACGAGTCTCTCGCGCACGGCTGCTGGCCGTCACCACGGTCCTGGCAGGCTCGATCAGTTGTGCGTCGAGTCGAGATGGCGCTCCTCCCTACGACGGCTCCTCGCCATCTCTTCCTCCTTCTTCTACTTCTTCCGTCCCCGGGATGGAGGACGGCGGAGCGACCCGTCTTCACGAATGTGACAGCGGACCCTTCGGCGAAGCGAGCGACGCTCGCGTGACGCCGGTGCACGGCGTCGCAACCCTGGAGCTCGGCGTGGGAGACGGCAACGAGATCACGGCGCTCGAGACCACGTTGGCGGTTCCCGTGATGCCGTCCCCGATCGGAACGTCGTTCATCTGGCCCGGGCTCCAGCCGTCGCCGTCCGCCGGGGGGCCGGGCGCGGGCGTGCTGCAGACGGTGCTCACCTTCGGGCCCACGTGCGCGCCGCACGCGCCCGCTGACCCTTATGCAAGCTGGTGGGTCTCCCCCGAGTACGTGAATCCCGACGTCGACGCGGGCCGCAACCCGGGCTGTCAGGGCGGGGAAGGGATCGCGGTGGCCGAGGGAGTCGCGCTGCACCTCGTCATCCGCAAGCGAGGCAGTGCGTGGACCGAGAGCATCAACGACCAGGGGACTGGTCGAACCGAGTCGTTCGACGTCGATCTCGGGGGGCAAACTCAGCGCCGCGCGCTCTTCGCGATCGAGCGCCGCGACGGCGCTTCGCCGACTTCCGCGGTGTTCACCGAGACCCGCATCACGTTCGCGCAGCCGGAGCCCGCAGCGTGTCAGCCGGCCGCACGCGGCGTGCGCGACACGTTCTCCGTGCCGCGCGCCTCCGTCGACGGGCGCACTTGCTGCATCGATCGGGTGGAGCTCGTCGGCGGCGACGCAAGATGAACGCGGCGCTCTACGTCGTCGGAAAGGGTTCGCGCGTCGCGCCTTCAATGTTGGGCGCGTCGGAGTCCATTGCGAACTCCGTCTGTCCGCTCGTCTCGACGAACGGACCGCCCTCTTCCTCGGGCATGTAGCGGTCGAGCATCTCCTGGCCCTCGCTCTGGGCCATCGTCGCGCTTTCGACGTACTCGTACGCGAGCTCGGTCGCGCCCGGGTCGCTGTCGCGGGTCACGTCGACGAACGCTTCCTTCTCGCGCTCGCGGTCACGCCCCGCGCGGCTGCGGGCCAGCAAGTGCGCCTCGTACTCCGGATTCAGGTGGCCCGAGCCATCTCGTCGAGACACCGGAGCCCGTTTCGTTCTCTTCATGAGCGCCTCCGTTCTCCTTCAGCGTACCAAAGCTCGAGGGACGCGTCGTCGATGACCTCGCGCGCGCAACACTTTCACGAGGTGGCCTCCGTGCGCACCCGACGACGACGCGGCCTCTCGCGGTCACGATGCGTGCCTGCGCTCGGGCTCGCCTCTTGCACGTCGCAAGAGAAGAGCAAACAACGCACCGGGCTGCCCCTTTTTGCGACAGCGCACCACGCAACTCGACGCGCGCTGGAGCGGGGGTTTCGGCCGCGTCACATCCGCGCGCCGCAGCGCGTGCACACGGCTGCGCCCTCTCCGCGAACCGGCGACTCTGTGACGCTCGCGAAACCCGCGACAGCATTCGGGTTCGCGTTTCCGGAACTCCCTTCGACTGCGGCTTCGAACCGGGGCGGTCTAGTGAAACACGGCGTACGAACCCGAGCCGATCATCATGATCGAGACGGCGATGCCCCATAGAGGGAACGAGAGCCAGAGCCCGTTGGACAGCCCGACGAACAGCGCCACGTTGAACGGCGAGTGGCCCTGGTACCTCTTGTTCATCACGTAGCTCGCCAGATAGACGATGGTGCCGTACCACATCTGGTAAAATATCAAGAGCCCGACGATGCCGAGCGCGCGCGCTGGGACGGGCTCGTACGTCATTCCGTAGATGAAGAGCAACGCTGGCGCGAGCGTGGAGAAGCCGTTGCCGATGTCGATGAAGAACCCGAAGCTCTTCCGGTCCGCGTAGGACGGATCGAAGACGGAGTACGACGACCAGAGCTCTGCCCACACGCTGGGAGAGAAGACTCGCCTGAGTGGCACCACCCGCGCGAAGAAGTCCTTCACACGGTCGAGCTCGCGCCCGCGGTACTGTTCGACGAAGCGGGCGTGCTGCTCCTCGACGAGATCGATGCGCAGGTACAGGCAGATCTCCCAGAGCGCGATGATCGCATTCAGCCAGAGGAAGAAGGCGAGCCCTACCTGGTGCACGTTCACCACGCCGTGCACCTCGTGGTGCAGGTAGACGGGTGCGGCCGTGCCGAGCACGATGGCGAGCACGACGATCTGGTAGACGCGCATCGGATCAGTACACGAACGGCAGGATGCGGAACCGCGTGCGCTCACAGTACGCTTTCCATGCGTCGCCGTACTTGGCGGCGCACTTCCGATCGTCGCGCGCCGCCCGCTGCACGAGCAGGACGGTGAGCGCGAGCGGGAGCACGTAGGGCCACGGCTCGGAGAAGCCAGTCGTCAGCGCGAAGCAGAGATAGACGCCGATCTCGCCCGTGTAGTTCAGCTTGCGCCCGATCCCCCAGAAGCCGGAGGCGAGCAGCCGGCCGCCGACGAGGACGGGCGCGCGCCCCCAGATGGGCTTGTCCGGGTGACGCTTGTAGCGCTCTTTCTGCCAGTTCGCTTCGCGGAACACCCACATGGAAGCGGCACAGAGCACCGAGAGCGATACCCACTGCCACGTCTCGAAGGGAACCTCGTGGTCGACAAGCCACCAGCACGGCAGGCTGTAGAGAAAAGGCACGTACACGAGGTCTCCCCACACGAGCATGAAGCCGAAGTTCTCGGACGTCACGTCCCAGGTGGACAGCATGAACTCCTCCTTCACGTAGTGAGTGAAGAGGTACGCCCACCAGAACCCGAGCAGGCACCACGTCTGCGGCGTGACCGCGCCGTGAAGCTCGAACTGTGCGCTCGCGAAGGCGACGATCAGCAGGTTCACGCCGATGAGGCTCGGCTGGTACATGAACATCTTCATGTCGACGCCGAACCAGGTGGGGTTCAGCTCGTTGCCGAACCACAGATCGCGCACCACCGCGGGCAGGCGGGAGCCGTCGAACGCCGTGCTGCGGAGCACGGCGGCAGCGCGACGGCCCCGGAAGTAGAAGGCCGCGGACAGCGCGATGGCGAGCGCGTTCGCGACGACGAACAGCGACCAGAAGTGCGTCACCAGCGGCGCGAGGGACACCCCGAAGCCGAAGACCATCGTCGCGACGACCACGTGCGCGACGAAGAACAACGTCATCCCTGTGAGCTTGTAGTCCTTCGTCGAGCCGTCGGGCTGCGTGTAGCCCTCGCGCTCGAGGCCCGGCAACACCAGCGCTCCGAGGTAGAGAGCGCCGACGAAACCGCCGATCATCTCCGCTGCCACGACCAGCGATTCGCTCGTGATCGGCAGCACGATCTCCTTCAACAGCAAGATTCGCCTCCCTGGTCCGGACGCCCGGGCGCGGCTCAGCCCTCTTCCATCGACAGCGCGCCGGTCGGACAGTACTTCACCGCGGCCTCGATCTGTTCGCGGAGCGCCTCCGTGGGACGCTCGTTCAGAACGGTGAGCTTGCCTTCCCGGGTGACCTCGAAGACTTCCGGGGCTTCCCCCATGCAGACGCCGTGCCCCTGGCAGAGTCCCCTGTCGACGACGATGCGCATCCCCATCGTCACGCCTTCCCCTTGACGGGGCACCGCGCCGCCGACGTTGCCGCCGCGGACGTGCCCTCGCTGCGCGCCTTCTCGGTCAGTGCTGCGGCCTCGGCGGCCCCGATGCGACGGTAGCGGACCCTGCAGGGCTGGCGCGGCCCGATGACGACGCCGTGAAAATCCGGCTCGAGCGGATCGCCGAACGACGAGAACTCGAATCGACGAAGCAGGAGCGCGAAGATGCTCTTGATCTGCAGAAGAGCGAAGGCGTTGCCGAGGCACTTGTGCGCGCCCCCACCGAACGCCTGGAACGCGAAGCGCCGCTTGTCCTCTTCGCGGCCGGGGCCGAAGCGATCTGGGTCGAAGCGATCGGGGTCCTTGAAGAGCTCCCCGATGCGATGGGTGACGCTGGGAGAGACGATGAGGTTCGTCCCCTTCGGGAACACGTAGCCGTCGTACTCCCAGTCCTTCATGGCGACGCGAAGGAGCATGAAGAGCGGTGGGTGAAGCCGCAGCGTCTCCTTCACGCAACTCTCCACCACCGGGAGCTCGCGGAGCGACTGGTACGTGACGGGCCCGTCGGTGCCGTACACGCGGAACACCTCCGACCGCGCGCGCTCGTAGAGCTCGGGGTTCTGCGCCAGCTGGAGCATCATCCAGGCCGCGGTCACCGCGCTGGTGTGGTGCCCGGCGAACATGGCCGCGAGGAGGAGCCCGGTGATCTCGTGCTCGCTGAGGGCGGTGCCGCTCTTGTAGCGGGTGTCCATCAGGATCTGCAGGAAGTCCTCGCCCTCGCGTCCCGTGCGGCGACGGTCGGCGATCATCTCCGTGATCATCTCGACGAGCCGGACGCGTGCGCGGTCGCGCTTGCGGAATGCGGGGATGGGCAGGTGGGCGTTCAGGTAGGCGAGGGGAGTGATGCCGCGCTCGAGGTCACTGTAGACCCGGGCGAACTCCTCCGTCATGTCCTCGCGGAATTCCTTCCCGAGCAGGCACGCGGACGAGGTGAAGTTCGTGAGCACCTTCGTGTACTCGTACATGTCGAGCACGCCGGTGTCGCCGAAGGCCTCGATGCTCCGCGCGACCTCGCTCGTGATGACCTCCGAATAGGAACGCATGCGCCGGTCCTGGAGGCAGGGCAGCAGCATCGTGAACTGCTCGGCCATCTTCTCCATCGGGGCGTCGTAGACGACGTCCTTGCCGAAGACGGGCGTCATCATCTTGTACGCTTCCGAGGGGTTCAGCGTGTCGTCGGGCGCCCTGAAGAACGCCTCGCTCGCGTCGGGGCCGGTGAGCAGCACCATGCGCTTCGGCCCCACGTCGAAGGCGGCTACGTCGCCGCACTCCGCGCGCGCTCGCTCGAGGAGCTGAACCGCGGTGCGCACGAAGGGGATCAGGTGTCCGATGAGCGGGAGCCCGCCGCTGAGCCTGGGGATCGGCCTCGAGCGACGAGGCGTCCGGGCGGAGGCTTCTCTCGGGCCGCCTGTGGGTGCGGTCTGCATGGAGCGAACGGTGCGGCTTCTTCAGGTCCGCCGCGAAGTGGGCGGCATACTGGATCACCCGCTCGGAGGATACCGATCGCCGAGTTCGCGCCGAAAAATGCGAGTCCAGCGCCGCTTGCGCAGCAACTGCGTCCACGGTTCGGGCACGGACCCCAGGTGGACACGTCATGCACCTCGAACTAGAGTCCGGGAGCGCTGCGCTGTGGCGCCCAATCCGGGGCGTTCCGCAGCAAGCCGCCTTCGAGACGACGGATGTCCGACCACGGCGACGAGGAAGACGAAGAGCCCGTTCCGTCGCTCGCGACGGGCACAGTCATCGGCGGCAAGTATCGGATCGAGAAGCTCATCGGGCGCGGCGGCATGGGCAGCGTCTGGTCCGCCGTCCACGCGAGCCTCGGGCAGCGCGTCGCGATAAAGCTCATCGCGAAGCGCTACGCGGCGTCACGCGAAGCGCGTCAGCGCTTCGATCTGGAGGCGAAGGCGGTCGCGCAGCTCAGGTCGCGCTATGTCGTGCAGGTCTACGATCACGGCGAGACGGCCGACGGCACGCCGTACATCGTGATGGAGCTGCTCGAGGGCGAGTCGCTCGACGCACGCCTGTCGCGCGGCCCCCTGACGATCGCGGCGGCGTCGCACATCCTCGATCAGATGTCGCGGGCGCTCGGTCGCGCACACGCGCTCGGCATGGTCCATCGCGATCTCAAGCCGGAGAACGTGTTCCTCACCACCTCCCCGGACGACGACGGCGAGGTCGCCAAGGTGCTCGACTTCGGCATCGTAAAGATGCGAGGTCACGAGGGCGTCGGCTCGTCCACACGCACGGGCGCCGTGCTGGGGACACCGCTCTACATGAGCCCCGAGCAGGCCCGCGGCCTGAAGACGGTGGACCACCGCACCGATCTCTACTCGCTCGGGATGGTGACGTACACGATGTTGACGGGACAGCCGGCGTTCACCGGTGAGTCGCTCGGAGACCTGCTCGTCGCCATCTGCACCGAGCCCTTGCCGTCGATCACGAGGCTCGCGCACTGGTTGCCGTCGCCGATGGACGCCTGGTTCCAGCGGGCGTGCGCGCGCGAGCCCTCGGAGCGATTCGGCTCGGTCGAGGAGATGGTCGCGGCGTTCGCGGTCGCGGCGGGGCTCCGGCCGGGCGCGCCTCTGGCGACCGCCGACACGCGCGCGAGCGCGCCGGCGCCAGCGGCGCCGTTCCAGTCCGAGGCACCGCGCGTCGACGGGCTCGGAAGCTCCGGCGTCGTTCAGGGCGCCAGCGCAGGCGATCACACGGCCGCGCCGTTCTCCGTCACCGAGCACGGCATTCCGAAGCGCTCTCTCGCCGTTCCCGTCGCGGTGGCGGCGGGCGTCGTGGCGCTCGTGGGCGCGCTCATCGTCACCCGGCTCGGGCGGTCGCCATCGGCCGAGCCCGCGTCTGCGGCGAAGAGCGTCGCAACGGAGGCGGCACCGGCGCCCACACCAGCACCGGTGGGCACGGCGACCGCTGTCCCCAGCGCGTCCGCGACGGCCGCGGCGCACGGAGCTCCGGTTGACAGGGAAGCAAAGCCGGCCGCCCATGAGGCGGCCGCGCCGACCCACGTCGCGGGGCCAGCGGCGTCCACGACTCCGGCAACGAAACCACCCTCCGTCACGATGGCGAGCCCGGCCGCGCCCGCCAAGACGGGCGTGCCGGTCGTCGCTAAGCCGGGCAAGCCGTCGAAGCCCGCCAGCGTCGATCTCGGCTTTTAGTTTTCGGAGAGCTCCCGCAAAGTCTTCCTCATGGCGACACGTTCTCTCCGAGCATCCGCGCCGCTCGCCGCGTTCGTCGCGTTCGCGAGCACGCCGTCCTTCGCGCAGGACCCGGGGCAGTCGGCTTCGGACATGGCAAACGCACGCGCGCTCGGCGTCGAGGGAGTTCAGCTCGCCGACAGGGGCGATTGCACGACGGCAATCGATCGGCTCTGGCGCGCGGAGTCCCTGTATCACGCGCCCACCATCCTCGGCCGGCTCGGCGAATGTCAGATCAACCTCGGCAAGATCGTCGCCGGCACCGAGACGCTCCAGCGAGTGCTCCACGACCCCATCGGGCCCAAGTCGCCGCCCGCGTTCATTGCCGCCCACGACCGCGCACAGAAGGTGCTCGACGCCGCGCTCCCGAAGATCGGGAAGCTTCGCATCCACGTCGACAGCGCCCAGACTCCCGGGCTCGTCGTGAAGGTCGACGGGGAGCTCGTGCCGCTCGCGGGCCTCGACGTGGACCGGTTGACGGACCCTGGCACGCACCAGGTGGAGGCCTCGGCGCCAGGGTTTCGAACAGCGTTACAGGCTGCCACGCTGCAAGAGGGCGGGGCGGCGCAGGTCTCGCTGACGCTCGAGGCGGAGGCGGCCACCGCTGCGCCTCCGCCGCAGCCCGCTGCCGGACCGGTGGCTGCACCAGTGCCGGCGCCGGCCCCCGCGCCCGCGACATGGATGGGCGGCCCGACCGCGCCGCCCGCGAAGGACGACGGCGGCGGACCGAGCAAGGTCGGGCCTTACGCGCTGCTCGCTACTGGCGGCGTCGGGATCATCGTCGGGTCGATCTTCGGCGGGATGGCGCTCGGCAAGAAGAGCAACCTCGACTCGGCGTGCCATCCGAAATCGGACTGTCCTTCCGGTTCGCAGTCGGACATCGACGGGCTGAATACGGACGCGACGATCGCCACGGTGGGCTTCGCGGTCGGCGGTGTCGCAGCGGCGGCAGGCGTCGTCTGGCTCGTCGTCGGCGGAAAGAGCAAACCGGCGACATCGGCCTCCGGACACGTCGTGGTGCACCCCTGGCTGGGCCCGACGTCGGCCGGCGTTAGCGGGGCATTCTGATGAAGCGCACAGCCAGCGGCTCACTCGGACGGACGGCGCGCGTGGCGTTCGCTGTGCCCTTCGCGGCGCTCGTCGCGTGCAATGCCATCCTCGGCGCGGGCGACTATCACGTCGGCCACGGCACGGACGGCGGCGACGTCAGCGGGAACCCCGGTGCGGGCGGCGCATCGGGCGTTGACGACGCGGGTTCCGGAAGTGGCGCCGGCGGCAAGTCCTCGAGCAGCGGGGGCACCACCGGCGCGGGCGGCAAGGCCACGGGAGGCGTCGCCGGAAAGAGCTCCGGCACCGGCGGCAGGAGCGCCGGCAGCGGCGGCGCGGCGCCTCTCGGCGGCAGCACCGGCGCTGGCGGCGCCACGGGTTCCGGTGGGAAGAGCGGCTCCGGTGCGCTGATGCCCGCCGATTTCGTCGGCGAATGGGACTCGGCGAGCGAGACGGTCGTCACCAACTGCGAGGGACTGGCCCCGATGACCGACACGACGTCGGACACCATCGACTGGGCGCTCGGCAAGGGCTCCACCGTGGAGACGACCTTCCTGACCGCGTGCACGCTGGTGGCGACCGTGAGCGGTCGAACGGCGAGCATCTCTCCGCCGATCGCCTGTTCCGATTCCGGGGTCGACTACACGATCAGCGGATCGTTCTCGATCGCCGCCGACGACACCGGGGCGATCGACGAGCAGGTGACATTCACCGCGAGCGGCGTGAAGTGCACGTCGAGGGCGACCGGTACCTTCACGAGGTACGTCCCATGAAGAAAGGGACGTCGAGGCGGGCGTCTCGCTAAAACCGGAACGCGACGCCCGCGAGCCCAGTCAGTGCGATCACCTGGTGCGGGTGATAGGTGTAAGGGACCTCGAGTGCGGCGCTGATGGAGACGTGCTTCGACACCGGGATGGCCGCGCCGACGATCGCGTTCACGCCAAGCGCGAACTTCGGAAGCCCGTCGGAGCGCGGGGCGAATACCAGCACCAGGGCTGCGAAGAAGGGGTCGTAGAAGTTCCAGCCGACCTGCGGCAGGAACGCGAAGCGCTGGATGCGACTCTGCGGCGCGGGGGGTGGCGGCGTCAGACGTTCGGTGAGCTGCACGTTCATGCCGAAGCGAACCCGCTCGATCGCGTAGTAGTGGAGACCCACGTACTCCGACAGGTTCGTCGCGTCGCTGATCGTGCGCGTCGTGCGCGTGGTCAGGTCGCGCGTGACGAGGCTCACGCCGAGCGTGTCGGTCTGCAGGAAGTCGCCCTTCCGCCCCGCCGCTTGCGCGGGAAGGCTCACGCAGAGGAGCAGGAGGAACGCGCCCAGAGGATGCAGCAGCTTCTGCACACCCCGGGGTACGTCCGTCCGGCCCCCTCGATAAGCCCCCGTCAGAGGAGCTTCAATAACGGCAGGAGTAGCTCAGCGGCGATGAGCAGGATTACCGCCACCTCGAGGAGGATGAGCCGCCGTTCCCGGGCAACGTCCAGGATGAGCTCGAGCGACTCCTGGACGCTGCGGAGCTTCAGCTCCAGGGACGTGTAGCGGTCGGCCAGGTCGAACTCGGACCTGAGCTCCGCGTAGATGCGATCCATGACGGGGTCGTCCCAGACCTCGTCGGGCTTGTCGAGCAGCGACAGGATCGTGAACACCTCCGAGCGCGTGGAGATGGCCTCGCCGATGAACCGATGCAAAGGGCGCGTGCGTACCGATACGGTGCCGCTTCGCTCGAGGCGCTCGACGAGGACACCCGTGCGTGCAAACATCTGATCGACGAGCTTCTCGTAGTATTCCATCGCCGCGCTCTGCGCGACGGTGAGCGCGACGATCTCCGAGCGCGCGTCGGTCAGTCGGTCGATGACGAGTACGCCGTTCACGAACCCCGCCTTCTCGTCCGGCGCCTCGCAGAGCGAGAGCTCCTCACTGACGTTCTGGGTCGTCAGGCTCGGGCGAGCGCGCCGGAGCCGTTCCACCTCGGCGCTTCTCCGATCCGGAGGGACGTTGTGAAACGCGGCAGCACCGAACGGGTACAGAAACACCTCGCCGCCCTCGACGGGTGCGTAGCGAAGCTCGCGCGCTGACCGCCGTGCCTCCGGGTAGGCGGGCGCGAGATCCTTCAGCGGGAAGTTCTCGACGAACGCGATGGCGAAGTAGGAATGGGTCTTTGCAGCGGTCAACGCCTCAATATACCGTGTGCCGCGCGCGACGCGCTGCCGCGCGCCGGCTCAGCGGACCGAGCCGAACTTCATGAGGAGCTTCACGACGCGCTCGTCGTCCGGACGGAGCTTCTTCGCCTCCTGCGCGGCCTCGCGCGCCGCGACGCGGCCGCCAGACTCCCAGCGGATCTGCGCGAGCAGCAGCCACGCTTCCACACGGTTCCGCGAAAGCGCGATCGATTCTTCGGCGAGCTGGTTCGCGCGGCCGAGCTGCCCGCCGCATCGGTACAGGGCTCCCGCTAGCTTGTACAGGATCGCGGGATCCTTCGGCACCAGCGTGCACGCCTCTTCGTATGCGCTGGCGGCGACGCCCCATTGCTTCGCACGCGCGGCGTTGTCGCCGAGCAGCATGAGCGTCACTGCGCGATCGCTCGACGCTCGTGCTTCTGCGCTGACGCTGCTGCACTCTGCGAGCGCGGAATTGATGGCCGGATCCGTCGGCGCGATCTGCTGCGCGAGCCGGTAGTAGTTCGCCGCCGCAGCCGCGTTGCCCTCGGCGATCGCCGTGCGCGCACCCTCCAGGTATCGCCTCAACGTGTCGCCATACTCGGGCCGCATGCTCCCGGGGCGGTACGTCGTCGGGACGGGGGTCGGTGCACGCGGCTCGTTGGAGGGAGAAACGGAGCCCCGCGGCGGCGCAGCAGTTGTCATTCGCGCCGGCGCTTCGGGGCGGCTCGTGGTCGTGGTCGGTGGCCTCGTGACGAGATGGCTCCGCGCGCCCGACGGAGAGCGTCCGGGTGGCGCGGTTTTCGGCGCGCTGGGCGCTCCCGAGACGGCGTGCGAACGATGGTGCGACTCGGCGGGAGCTGCGGGTGCAGCGGAGGAGGGTCGGCCCCGATAAGACGCGGGCGCACGCGACGGAGCGCTCGGCATCGGGGACGCGGGCGTCGCAGACGAACCTCGGGTGCGGGACATGGGCGCGCGAGAAGGGGCGCCCGGCGCGGAAATGGGGGCGCGCGTGTGTGTCTGCGAGATGGTCCGGCGCGGCGCCGCTTCCGAGAAGGAGAGCGCGCCGAAGCTCGCGAGGCGATCGAGCGCCTCCGCGACGACGAGCGCATCGAGGCCGGTGCATACGATGAGCTCGTCTTCCGCCATGGTGCCGTCGACGCGCGAAAACACGTACGCTTCGAGGGTGGACAGGGGCAGCTTGCGTAGATCGCAGCCCGGCACGACGTGCGGAACGCGCGTTCGTCGCGCCTCTGGAGTCGTCTCTTTCACGCCATAGCCGGTCATGTTGGCGAGCAGGCCGTTCCGTGCTTCCGACGGCTCCATGATGGCTCCGCCCGGGCGTCCCGTCGACCACTGAGAGGCCGAAAGTCGGGCCGGTTTCGCATGGTCATCATCGGTGCAACGGCGATGACGACGAGATCCTTAGGACCCGAGTCGTCGCGCACCCATCGGGTCGTACCAATGACCACGTGGCGTCTGTCGGGTGAGCCGTTCTCCCTACACCGAGGTACACCCCCGACGCTCACCGGCCGCGCGCTCAGCGCTGGGCTTGCGAAGGGGCGCTGTCGGTTGCGAATACGGCGGGAGCCCAGGCTGCCGACTCGTCGACGGCGAGCACCTTCGCGCGGACGTATCCGTCGCCGCTCGACACGTCGTACGAGGCTTCTTCGTCCGCGCCGAGGGGCCCTCGCGTCGCGAGAAGCCGCCCCTCGTTCCCGTAGAAGTGCACGATGGCGCCTGCCTCTGCCGGCCACACGGAATACGTCGTCTCCGATACCCGGACGCGCTCGAGCGAGATGCCGGTGGAGGCGTAGAGCTCCCCCTTCTTCAGCGCGTCGCATATCACCGCTGGATCGTTCCGCGTCGCGGAAACCTGCACCCACGCGCGCCCGGCGTAGGCCGGCGGATCGGCGTCCACGCGCAGGTGATGCACGTCGTCGACGGCGACGCCCATCATCCGCTCGCCTCCGCTGAGCGCGGCGTCCCACATGGCCTCGTGCGAAGGACGCGTCGCGCTGCCGAGGGAGTAGACGTAGGGATGCCCGCTCATGACCTCGAGGAGCGGTGCGCCCTCGGACGCGAGGAGATCGGCCGCGACGAGCCCACGGTCGAAGTTCGGATGATTCACGATGGCGACGCCACCCTGTGCCGACACGCGCGCGGTCGCCCACGCCAAGGCCTCCGCCGCGGAATGGAACGTGCCCCCGCCGATGCGCGAGTGTGTGCAGAGCGCGTTGACATGGACCTGGTGGCCCCCGCCTTTCATCGTGAGCTCCTCGCCGTTCAGCAGCCGGAAGCTGTCGTCCTGCAGCGACGCGAAGGAGCGTGCCTCGGTGAGCCTGTTGTGGTCGGTGATCGCGAGGAAGGCGTAGCCGTGGCGCCGGTACCACGCGATGGCGTCCTCCGGAGGGCTATCCCCGTCGCTCCGGTTGGTATGAGTGTGCAGGTTGCCCTTCAGGAAGGCGGCCATGTCGAGCGTGCGCTCGAAGCGCGGGGTGTGCGGCTCGTCAGCGGTGGAAGACGGTCCCTTCCTCGGTGCCCAGCGCGAGGCGGTCGCAGTCTGTGCGGGCGCAAGCGCCGCACCGGCCGCAGCAAGCGCCGCGAACCCGACTGCCCCGCGCATCGCCGCCCATTTCCGCCGCCGCTGTTCCAATTGGCAACAGGATAGGCAATTTTGGCCAATCCGCTAGTGCCTCGAGTCCATAGAAGCGATGGGAATTTCGAGGCCCCCGACGGGCGAGCGCCTCGAAATTCCTGCGCGATGGGGGCGTCTGACTCGAGCACGGACTGTCGTGACGTGCATCGATTCCAATGAATCGATGCACTACAACTTAGCCGCCAGATGCGAAAACCTCGGGTCGCCATCATCGGAGCGGGCATATCGGGTCTCTGCATGGCAGCGGCCCTCGAGCGCGCCGGGTTCGAGCGGTACACCGTCTTCGAGAAGGGCGGCTCGCTCGGTGGGACGTGGCGCGAGAACGTCTACCCCGGCGCGGGCTGCGACGTGGCATCCCATCTCTACTGCTTCTCCTTCCACCCGAACCCGGAATTTTCCCGAGCTTACGCCGCGCAGGACGAGATCCTCGCGTACCTCCAGGGTTTCGCGGATTCGCGGGGAATCACCCCGCACATCTGCTTCGATACCGAGATTGTCGAGGCGCGCTTCGACGAGCGGCGCGCGCTGTGGACACTACGAACGGCGTCCGGAGAGAGCCTCGAGGCCGAGGTCGTCGTTACGGCGATGGGGCAGCTGAACCGTCCACGCTGGCCGGACATCCAGGGCCTTTCAGATTTCGCGGGAGCTGTCTTTCATTCCGCCAAATGGAAGAGAGGCCACGAGCTCAGCGGCGAGCGCGTTGCGCTCATCGGAAGTGGCGCGAGCGCCGTGCAGATCATCCCGAGCATCGCGCCGCTCACGTCGCAGTTGTACGTCTTCCAGAGGACGCCGAGCTGGGTCATTCCGAAGGTGGACTTCGCATACCCGCCCGCGGTGCGCGCGGCGTTCCGGCGGGTCCCCGGCCTGCTACGGGTGAACCGGTATCTCACCTACTGGTTGCTCGAACCGCGCTTCGCGGCATTCGGCACCGGCAGCCGTTTCTCGGAACTCTTCGAGAAGCAGGCTCGCAAATACATGGAGGCGCAGATTGCCGAGCCCGCTCTCCGCGCGAAGCTCATTCCCGATTACCCGCCGGGCTGCAAGCGCGTGCTCATCTCGAACGAGTACCTCCCCGCGCTGCAGCGCTCCGACGTGGAGGTCGTCACCGATCCCATCGAGTGCGTCACGCGGGACGGCGTGCTCACGCGCGACGGCCGGACGAGACGGGTCGACACCATCGTCCTCGCCACCGGGTTCGACGCGACGCATTTTCTCGCGCCGCTGTCGGTCCATGGAACGGGTGGCAATCGACTGGAGGACGCGTGGCGGCACGGCGCGCAGGCCTACCTGGGGATGACGGTCGCCGGCTTTCCGAACCTCTTCATGCTTTACGGTCCGAACACGAACCTCGGGCACAACTCCATCATCTTCATGGTGGAGTGCCAGGTGCGCTACGTCATGCAGCTGCTCGAGCGTCTCGGCAGCGACGAGGCTCGCCACGTCGTCGTGCGCACGGACCGCATGGAGCGCTTCAACGAGGAGCTACAGCAGGCCCTGTCGAAGCTCGTGTGGAACGCCGGCTGCAAGAATTGGTACACCAACGACGAGGGAAGGCAGACGAACAACTGGCCGCACTTCACCGTCGGCTACTGGTGGCAGACCCGGAGGATGCAACCTGACGATTTCGAGTGGAGCGTCGCGCCACTCGCGAAGAGCCGTCGGCTCGCCCCTGACGCTGGCCGGGAGCTTCCGGCCGCCCCTGCGGAGGATTGATGGCCCGTCCTGATCCCATCGAGCTCGGTCTCCGTCAGCTGTCGCGCGATCGAGCGCGGCCGGTCGTGATTCCGGAGCTCACGCCACGCAAGATCGCGAAGATCACGGCGTCGCCGCTGTCCTTCCTTAGGGGCTCGGCGCCGCTGTTCTACGAGATGCTTGCGGAGCATCCCGAGCTCGCCGAGGGCCCTCGGGACGCTGGCAACCTTTGCGGCGACGCGCACGTCGAGAACTTCGGCGTCTTCCGCACTGCACACGCGAAGTCGAAAGGCGCGCCGGTGGACCCCGAGCTCGCCGCGTTCGTCTTCGACGTGAACGACTTCGACGAAACCCTCGTGGGGCCGTGGCGTTTCGACGTTCTCCGGTTGCTCGCGAGCCTCGTCCTTGCCGGGCGCGAGCTCACCGCGAGCGGCGTGCAGATCATCGCGCAGGTCCGGGCGCTCCTCGCGTCCTATGTCGGCGCCGCCTTCGCGGGCCGCGCGCTTCCGCCCGCGCCGGCGGCCGTCGCGCGGCTGCTCGCCAAGGCGGAGAAGCGCTCGGCGCGCGACGTCCTCGACAGAAGGACGCAGGTGGTGGGCAACGCGCGGCGCTTCATCCTCGGCGAAAGGTACCTCGCGCTCCCAAAGGAGCTCGACGGCGCGGCGCGCGACGCCTTCGCGAGATACGTGCAGACCGCGGGTTATCAGGAGCTGCAGAAGGATCACTGCGAGATCGTGGATCTGGCATTCCGGGTTGCCGGGACGGGCAGCCTGGGCACGCTCCGTGTGGCGATCCTCGCTCGCGGCAAGGGCGTGGTGGAGGGCGGGTGGCTCTTCGACATGAAGGAAGAAGGGGCGCCGGCTGCTCTCCCAGTGTGCAAGTCGAGCGAGGTCGACGGCGCGAGCCGCGTCGTCTCCGGAATGCGCGCGTGCCTCGAGTCGCCGCCGCGCATGCTGGGCACCACGACGATGAACGGGGTCTCGATGCTCGTCCGGCGGCTCGCTCCCCAGGAGGACAAGCTCGATCTGACCCGCATCGCGAAGGACGAGCTCGAGGGTGTGGCGGGATATCTGGGGGCGCTGCTCGGCCGGGCGCACCGGCGCGGCGCGACGAGCGCGGGGACGGTGCCGTGGTCTGCCGGCGAGCAGGACGCGATGATCGACCGCGCCGTGACCGTCGCCGGCGTTCACGAGGCCGCTTACCTCGCGTACTGCAAGGCCATCACGCCGTAGTCCGCAATTGCTAACGGGTTGCGGCATGACGGATCGCGCGGCCCGTCTTGCGCTCGAATGATGGCAGCGGGTCGCTGGAAAAAGACGGCGACGCTGCAAAGCGAGCTGCGTTTCACAGTTCTTGTTCCCCAAGGCGACTAACCGGCTCAGCCACATGACGAGCCTTTGTCCGCAGCCCGCCGGTCGACATCCCTCCTTGTTCGGATTTCTCGCCATGTTCTGCGCGGTTGGCGCGCTGCACTGCGGCAACTCCAACACCACGCAACCCCCCCTCGTGCAGCCCCAGACGGGAGCCGGTGGCACTGTGTTACCAGGTTCGGGCGGCGCCCCCGGTGGCGGAGTGCCCGCCGCAACGGGGTCGACGCCCGGGAGCGGCGCCACACCGGGAACGGGTTCGGTTTCCGGCAGCGGTTCGACGCCGGGCACCGGCGCGGTCACCGGCGGTGGCGGCGTCTCGCCCGGCGGTGGCGGCACAGGCTCCGGCACGGGCGGGTCGAATCCGAGCGGCGGCGCGAATGCAGGCGGAGCGGCGGGCAGCACCATGTTCATGCCGGGGACCGGTCCGAACACTGCGCCCGGCTACATGAACCTCGCCCCGCCGATGGGCGACCCATTCCCGGACATGGGCGATGACGTGACGCCAGCGCCGCCGATGGGCTGGACCTGGCACAACGTCGACGGCGCGATCTGTCGCGACGGCTCGCCGACGGGCCTCTACATCCACAAGGGCACGAGCGACAAGCTCCTCATCTACCTCGAGGGCGGCGGCGCGTGCTCGAACAGCAACTTCTGTGGTTTCAACCCGGCAAGCGTGAACAGCGTGCTCGCGGGCACCGGCGAGACGGTCCTCGGCTCCGCCGCGGGCACCGGGCCGGGTCGCCAGCAGCCGGGCGTGTACACGGATCCGGGCCACATGGGCACGCCGAGCGGCATCTTCGATTTCTCGCAGGCGACGAACCCCTTCAAGGACTGGAGCCAGATCTACATCCCGTACTGCACGGGAGACGTCTTCTTCGGCACGCACAAGGACGCCATGGTGCCGGGCAGCACCACGCCGCAACAGTTCGTCGGTTACTACGATATGCAGAAGTTCGTCGGGCGCATCGTCCCGACCTTCAAGGACAAGGTGAGCAGCGTCGTGCTCGCGGGTTCCAGCGCGGGCGGCTTCGGCGCCGCCCTGAACTTCAGCATGGTGCAGGACGCGTTCGGCAGTGTGCGCGTGACAGTCGTCGACGACTCCGGCCCGCCCTTCGACGACAAGTACATGCCTGTCTGCATGCAGAAGAAATGGCGTGACAACTGGGGCTTCGACGGCGCCTTCCCGCCCGACTGTCAGGAGTGCAAGCAGGCGGACGGCGCGGGCATGGTGCACCTCGCCGACTTCCTCCTGAAGAAGCACCCGAACGCCTCCATCTCGATCATCTCGTCGGTCCAGGACGAAGTGATCCGGCTCTTTTACTCGCCCGGGCTCGTGGACTGCATGAACTACGACACGGCGAACCCCGTCTTGGTCGTGCTTGCGCAGACCGACGCCACGCAGTACTTCCCCGCTCAGCAGTACACCGACGGCTTGAACGACCTGCGCACGAAGTACGTCGGCACCGGCCGGTTCGCGACCTACTACATGGGCGGCGCGAACATCACCTTCCACGAGCACCTGTTCCGCGACCGTTTCTACACGACCGCAGCAGGCACCGAGACGATCGCGCAGTTCGTGACCGACTTCCTCGGCGGGAAGATCGCGCAAGTCGGTCCCTGAGGGCCGGGTTCGCGCGGCCCGACTGAACCCCGTTTCGGCTCGGCCCTCGGGCAAGCGGCCGAAACGGGTTCAGTCCGCGGCTCCCGTTGTGATCCGACCGCGCGTCGGGATAGTAGGACCCCATGAGCGAGTCGCGGAACTGCCTGAGCTGTAGCGGCACGGGGGAACGTCCTTCGGACTACGGGCCCGTCGATTGCCCGGATTGCGGCGGCTCGGGGATCCTGCCGTCGCGGAGCGTGCACACGGACTGGCGCGCCCGCGACATCGAGCGAGCGCTCGCGACCGGCACGCTGCCGCAGTCGCAGGACGTGCGGTGGCTTCTCACGGAGCTTCACGCCGCGCGCCGCGCGCTCACGGAAATCATCACGCTGGCGCACGATGTCGTGGCCCCCGACGCCATCTCGATGCAGATCCGCTCCACGGCGAGCACGGCGCTCGGTCTGTACGACGAGGTTCCGCTGAGCGACGCGGCAGCCACCGCCGCGACGGAGCGCACGCCGACCTGACGACCCTCCGGCGACCGCGGCCCGAGCGCGCTCAGAACCAGTCCGGCTCGGCGCGCGCGTAGGAGTCTTCCCCGCTGCGGCAGAGCGCGGCGAGGAGCTCGACGCGCGGCAGCTCCGTCACGATGAAGTACTGTGCGGCGCACAGCCTGCCCTCGTACCGAGCGGCGTCCTCCGGCCGCTTCGCTAGCGCACGGCGCGCCGCGGCGGCCTGCAGCAGCCACATCCAGCCGATGATGGTCGTGGAGAAGAGCTCCAGATAGTCGACGCTGTGAAGCAGCGTCGCTTCAGGGCTTCCGAGACTCGAGAGGTGACGCGTGACGTCGCGCGTGCTCGCGAAGGCCTTCTCCACGGCGTCACACCAGCCGGCGTTCACGCTGGCCGCGCGGGCGTCGCCCACCGCCCGCGCGATCTCGCGGCCCAGTAGCTCGACGGCGAGCCCGCCCTCGATGCTCACCTTGCGGCCGAGCAGATCGATGCTCTGGATGCCGGTCGTTCCCTCGTGAAGGCTGTTCAGCTTCTGATCGCGGAGCCACGCTTCCGGCAGGTACTCGCTCGAGTAGCCGTACCCGCCGTGAACCTGCACGGAAAGGGTGTTCGACTCGAACCCGCGCTCGGCAGGGAAGCTCTTCGCCACGGGGGTGAGCAGATCGAGCAGGAGCTGGTGCTCGCGCCGCTCCTCCGCGGTGGGAGCGTGCTCCGCCAGATCTTGTTCGCGGGAGGCGTAACAGAGGAGCGCGAGGCCGCCCTCGACGATGGCCTTCTGCCTGAGGAGCATGCGACGCACGTCGGCGTGCTCGATCAAGGGGATCTGCGGCGCCTCGGGGTTCTTGTTCCGGAGTGGCCGCCCCTGGGGCCTTGTCTTCGCGTACTCGAGTGCCTCCTGGTAGGCGACCGATGCCGTCGACACCCCGTTCAGCCCGACCATCAGGCGCGCCTCGTTCATCATCTGGAACATGTACGAGAGCCCGCGGTGCGGCTGTCCCACGAGGTAGCCGTGGCAATCGCCGCCCTCACCGAGGTTCAGCGCGATGCTCGGGATCCCCTTCCACCCGATCTTGTGGATCACCCCTGCGGCCGCGGTGTCGTTCGGCACGAGCCGGTCGCCCTCCTGGCGGCGCGCCGGCACCACGAAGAGGCTGATGCCCTTCACGCCGGGCGGCGCGCCGTCGATGCGGGCGAGCACCATGTGCACGATGTTCTCAGTCAGATCCTGGTCGCCCCCGGAAATGAAGATCTTCGACCCGCTCATCAGGTGGTGGGAGCCGCTGGTGGGCGTCGCTCGCGTCTTCACGTCGGAGAGGCTCGAGCCTGCCTGCGGCTCGGTGAGCGCCATCGTGCCGGTCCACTCGCCACCGTACATCCGCTGCATGTACTCGTCACGGAGCGACTCGCTGCCGAACGACTCGATCAGGCGCGCCGCGCTCGAGGTGAGCCCCGCGTAAGCGTAGGCGCTCAGGTTCGCCGCCATCAGGTAGGCATTCGAGAGGCTCGCGACGGCCGCGGGGAGCTGCTGGCCGCCCACCGACTCGGGACGCGTCGCGTTCAGGAGCCCGAGCTCGGCCATGCGGGGATAGAGTTCGCGGAGCAGCGGGTGCACCTTCACGCGCCCGTTCTCGAGCCGCGGCGGCGTCTCGTCGATGGCACGGTAGGAAGGGAACAGCCGCTCCCTAGCGAGCTTCCGACAGGCACCCAGGTAGAGATCGAAGGTCTCCTGCGAGTGCTCGCGGAAAGCGGGAAGCTCCGTCAGTCGCTCGACGTCGAACACTTCATACAGGAGGAAATCGACGGTGCGATCGTCGAGGAGTGGGTTCGGCATGTGGCGACGGCCCCCGGCTTGCCTCCGGAGCAGAGGGCGGTCAAGTCGCGCTTCCTTCGGGTTGCACCGGGTGAGGGGTGCCCCTATGGTCCCCCGGCGTCGAGTGAAGCATGAGTAGATTTCCTCCGGCGCGCCTCCGGCGCTGCGCGTGTGTGTTGGTGGCGGTGGGCTCCTGGGGCTTCGCCCAGAGCGCGATCGCGGAAGAGCCGGCGCTCCCGGCATCGGTGCCCGCCGAGCCCCCAGCCGAGCACGGTGCGCGCGACGAACCGGACACGGCGCTCGCGTTCGTTGCCGGCGCCTCGGTCCTCGTGCTTGGTCTCGGGGTAGGCGCGTCGCTCATCGGGTCGAATGCCGGCCGCCCCACGGACAACGCGGGGTGGATGGTGATGCAGTCCGGGTTCGCCGCGGCACCCTTCGTCGCGCACGGCGTCGCGGGTGAGTGGGGGAGGGGGCTGCTCTTCGCCTGCCCGCCGCTCGCGACGACGGCAGGCACGGCCACGGTGTTCGCCGTCGACGAGAAGGCGGTGCGCCACAGCGCGCTGCCCGAGCAGCGGCTCCTTTGGTCGCTGTTCGTCGTCGGCCTCTTCTCGAGCGCATACGGCGTGGTGGACTCCACCTTCGCCGACACCCGCGCGCGCCACCTCGTGGTCACGCCAGTGGCGGGCCTCGGCTCGGCCGGCATCGACGTCGAGGGTACGCTGTGACCACTCGTCTGGTCGTTTGCTTGCTGCTGGCGTCGCTGTCGTCGGCTTGCGCCACCGTGCCGCAGAATCGACGGGCGCGCTTCGCCGACCCGATGATGAGCCTCTCCGGCGAGCCGCTCGACGCCGCTCGTCGTCAGAAGCTCTACGACTCGCGCGAGGGCGCCGCCGGCGGTGACGGCACGCCAGCGGGCGGCGGCTGCGGCTGTCAATGAGCCTACGGCGCGCGGCTCCAGCAGTGGTTCTCGTCGTTCTCGCGACGCTGCTCGTGCTCGCGTTGGTCCCCTCCGCGCGCGCCGAAGAGACGGGCGGGCAGGAGCTCTCCGCTTCAGACGCGGAGATCCTCGGCCGTCCGGGGCGCGCCTTGCACCTCGAGTCCATCGATACCCGGGTCACCGCGTTCGAGCAGCAGGGGCACGGCTACCAGTCGCAGGCCGGTCCCCTGCTCGGTCCGGGTTCCGAGCACCTCACGGTGCTCGAGCCGCAGGTGGAGGTCGTCGCCACCCAGGGACCGAAGCTCACTCATCGCCTTTACGTGCCGGTGGACATCGTCACTGCAGCGTCGCCCGACGCCGTCGATCGCCATCGCGCGAAGGTGGACGCCGTCAGCTCGGCGTCGCGCCAGAACTACGCCGGCACGGTGGACTGGACGGCGACCTACAAGGCCGACACGGCCTCCGACGTTTCCGTCAGGGTAGGGCTGCACCTGGAGGAGCCATTTCGCTCGTGGCACGGGGGGCTCTCGGGCAGCCACGCCTTCAACGACGGCGACACCGTGGTGGCCGGGACCCTGCTCCAAGTCTACGACTGGTTCGACAACTTCGACATTCTCGGGTTTCGCAGCGGCCGCACGGCGCGCTCGACCAGCACCGGCAGCGTCGCGCTCACGCAGATCCTCACTCCGACGACGATCGTGAACGTGAGCTACGGGCTCACCGTGCAGCGCGGGCAGCTCGGCAACACCTGGAACGTCGTCCCTCTCGCGAGCGGGAAGCTCGGCCCCGAGCTCCTTCCGAAGGAACGGCTCCGTCACGCGCTGGTGGGCCGTGCGTCGCAATTTCTGCCGTGGAACGGCGCTGTCCGCCTCTACTACCGCGTTTACCGGGACGACTGGGGCATCACTGCCCACTCCGCCGAGGTCACGCTCACGCAGCGGCTCGCGCCGTTCGTCTACCTGGCCGCGCTCTACCGGTTCCACCACCAGAGCGGGGCGGATTTCTTCACCACGCTCGCGCCACTCGAGCAGAGTCTGCGCACCGCCGACAGCGACCTCGCCTTTCTCGACTCCCACACCATCGGCGGCAAGGTCGTTTTCGACGTACCCTTGCAGTCCGAGATTCGCGTGCTCCACTTCGACCTCGGGTACGAAAGGTACTTTCGGACCAACGACCTGCAGATGAACGTTTTGACATGCGCCACGGGTTATCGGTTCTAGCCATTTCCTGCCTGCTACCGTCGTGCGCCCCCCGCGAGGCGGCGCGCGACAAGGCGCCGTCATCGCTCCCCGCGACGCCCGTGCAGACGCTCGACGGCGGCGCGACGGATCTCGCCGGCGTGTTGCGCGGGCGTCCGGCGCTCGTCAGCCTGTGGGCGACCTGGTGCGACACCTGCATCCAGGAGGCGCCTGCGCTGAATCGGCTGGAGGCCGAGGCGCGCAAAGCCGGCGATGCGCTCGTCGTCGGCGTCGCCATCGGCGAGACCCCCGACGCCGTCCGGGATTTCGCGAAGACCCGGAAGCTTGTCTACACGCAGCTGGTCGATCCGGATTTTCGTCTGGCCGATACGCTGGGCGAGCGACAAGTTCCGGCAACTCTCGTGGTCGATCGAACGGGGCACATCGTCTTCCGGGGAAAGAGCCTCGACGAGGGCTCGCTGTCGGCGTTCCGTCGAGCCGCCGAGCGACGCTGAGCCGTGCCTCAACCATTGTGGCGTGCGGTGCTGCCTGGCGGCGCGCGTCCGCGTCGCCGCCGTGCGTGGCCGACCGACGTGCCGCGGTCCCCGGGTCCGTCCTTGACAGCTCTCCGGCTCGCGGCATGCTCCCTCGAGCTTTTTCGAGGCGCGGGAGACCAGAGAGAGTGCCGAGCATGCGAAGAGGGAAGTTTCGGGTTCTGAGCTCGGTCGTGGTGTTCGCCCTCGGGGGCCGGGCAGGGGCCCAACCAAGCGCCGCGCCCCCGCCGCCACAGACCACGCCACCTGCACCACCGGCCGCGCCACCGCCTCCGCCCGCGGGCGCTCCGCCGCCCGTCGTACCGGCGCGCCCCGGCGAGGCCGGGCCGCCTGTGATGGAGGCACCCGGTGAGCCGCCCATGCCTTCCCTCGGTCGCGTCCGCCGCGCGCGGCCCGCGCAAGCCGCGGAGGAGATCCGGTTCGAGCCGGAGCCGCAGCAGGCGACCTTGCTCATCCTGAGCCAGGAAATGCCGGTCTATCACTATGGCTACTACCGGCACGGGTGGTGGGCGCCGTACCGGGGCTTCGCGCGCACGTACACGCCGGTCTGCAACGGGCCGTGCGCGGCGCGCTTCGCGCCAGGCGCGTACGATCTGGCCCTCGAGAAGGGCGGCCGCATCGCGCGGTCGCGGCAGCCCATCGTCATCACGCGGCCATCGGTACTCCGCGGCGAGTACGTCGATCGGAGCGGGCTCCGCGTCGCCGGTGTCGTCATCGGGGTCGGCGGGCTCATCGGCGGCACCATTATGATGATCGAGTCGGTCCACCGGAACGACATCTGCGACGCGAACTACTGCTACTACCACCAGGACGTCGACGGACCGCTTCTCGCCGGCGGCATCGCGCTCGCAATCGGTTCGGCCATCGCGGGGTCCGTCCTGGTCTGGCAGCGCGACGAAGCCGTCTTCAGCGTGCTGCCGCTGCGTCTCTCGTCGCTGTACCCGGGGGACGGCCAGAGCGCGGCCGCGCGGGCGCTGCCGAACGGTGCCGCCGTGTCCGTGAAGTTCTGAGCGGAGTCCGCCGTCCTCCCGTTTTCACACCGCGGCGGTCAGCGCGCGGCGTGCCAGTGAGCGCAGCGACGGGAGTCGTTCGAGCAGCCCGAGGCGGGCGAGATAGTCGGCGTTCAGGTGGCCGGGGGGCACGGCCAGAGTGCCGGAGCATAGCGGAGCCTCGGGACGATCTGCGAGCACGCTTCCCAGGTATACGGCGCCGGCGATGCCGAGTCGCGTTCCGTCGAGTCGCCACGGCTCCTCGTGGTGCAGCACCGCCTCCAGGATCGGCTGCGAGATGCCCCACAGGCCGAGGAGATATGCAGCCACCTCGGCGTGACTCGCGCCGAGGACTGCTCGCTCGAGGTCACGCAGCGTGCGGTCCTCGGTGCGTGCGCGGGCGAGAACCTCGGCGTATTTTCCGGGCACGCGCTCCGCGAGGATGAGCTGGCCGATCCCGTGGAGCATACCTGCCACGAAGGCGTCGTCGGCATACTCGTCGTCGGCGAAGCCGCGCGCGAGCTTGGCGGCTGCGAACGAACGCCGCTGCAGAGCCTCGACCGAGAAGCCGCGGAGATGCGCACCCTCCCGGAACGTCCGGACGATCTCGAGCGTCAAGACGAGCGCGCGCAGCGTCTCGACCCCGAGATGGGAGACCGCCGCCGAGATGCTCGTCACTCGCCGCGACATGCCGAAGAACGCGGAGCTGACGAGCTGCAGAATGCGCGCGGAGATGCCGACGTCGCGCTCGATCACGGCCGCGACCTCCGAGAGGGAGACGTCGGGGTTGCGGAGGAGCTTCTTTAGCCGCAGGTAAGTGGCCGGCGCGGCGGGCATCTCGTTGCTCGCGCCCACCGCTGCACGGATGGCGTCGTTGGTGAGCAGCTGGCGCAGGCTGCACGCGCGGCGCAACGTCCAGTGCAGCGCATCGGTGTCGACGGGCTTGGAGAGGAACTGATGCGCGAAGGGGACGGCCCGCAGGATCTCACGGGGGTCTGCGTGGCTCGCCATGATGATGCGAGCGACGTCGGGGTTCCTCTGCTGCACTGCTCCGAGCAGCGTCGCGCCCGTCATCGAGTCCAGGTGCATGTCCGCGACGATCACGTCGATGGGCGGGCCCTCGAAGGCGAGCAGGGCGCCTTCCGTGTCGCGTGCCGTGACGATCTCCCAGGTCCTCTCGGAGAGCGCGCGGCGCATCTCGCCGAGCACGCGGGGGTCGTCGTCAACGACGAGCACGCGCGCCCTCTCCGGATGCGGATAGAGCGACATCACGCCGGAGGCGCCCGTGCCGGCGGCGAAGGTCGACACCCTGCGCGGAATGGCTGACACCGTCCTTCTGAACGGCCCGAGCCGCTCGAAGTTGACCCGGGGCGCGCCTTGCCGGGCTTTTTGGCCCCCTCGCTCCCCGGCAAAGTCCGGATTCTCGAGCCACCTTTGCCCGAATGGTCCTACCCTTCGGCTCATGCCCTCCGACAATCGCCAGATCACCCTGAAGAGTCGTCCCAAAGGTCCAGTGACGCGGGAACACTTCGAGTCGAAGACGGCTCCCGTCCCGTCGATCACCGACGGCCAGGTGCTGGTCAAGACGCTGTACCTGTCCATCGATCCGACCATCCGCGGCTGGATCGAGCGCGACACCTACCTGCCGGCGGTCGAGGTGGGCGCGGTCGTGCGCTGCGCTGGCGCAGGCGTGGTCGTGGAGTCGAAGAACCCGAAGTATTCGCCGGGCGATCGCGTCTTCGGGCTCCTCGGGTGGCAGGAGTACGCCGTGGTGGGAGAGAAGGACTCCCCGGGCCTCATCCCGCAGGGCATCGACCTGCGCGACGCGCTCAGCGTCTTCGGCGTGACGGGGATGACCGCGTACTTCGGGCTGACGGAGATCGGGGCCCCGAAGCCCGGCGAGACGGTGGTCGTATCGGGTGCGGCGGGCGCCACCGGGTCCATCGTCGGGCAGCTCGCGAAGGCGAAGGGGTGCCGCGCCGTCGGGATCGCCGGCTCTGCCGCGAAGTGCGAGTGGCTAACCAAGGAGCTCGGGTTCGACGCGGCCATCAACTACAAGACGGAGGACGTGGGGGCGCGCCTCACTGCGACCTGCCCGCGCGGCATCGACGTCTTTTTCGACAACGTCGGTGGTCATATCTTGAACGAGGCGCTGGCGCGCATCGCACTCCGCGCGCGCGTCGTGCTGTGCGGCGCCATCTCCCAGTACGAGAACCTGGACAATGCATACGGGCCGCCCAACTACGCGAATCTCATCTCCCGGCGGGGGCGCATGGAGGGGTTCATCATCCTCGACTACACGAACCGCTTCATGGAGGGGGCCATGGCGCTCGGCGCGCTTCTCGCGGAAGGGAAGCTGAAGCACAAGACGACGGTCGTGGACGGGCTCGCGAACGCGCCCGACGCCCTGCGCCGGCTCTTCACCGGCGACCATGACGGTAAGCTGCTCGTGAAGATCGCGGACGGCTGAGCCGCGGGGCCTCACGGGGACCGGGCGCGGGGCCCGACGTCATCGGCCGACGTACTCGCGGAGCGCGGTCATCAGATCTCCCCAGAAGAGGCCGATGACGCGCGTGAAGGCGGGGCCCTCGAGCTCGTGCCGCGCCGGATGGTGCGCGGGCAGGCCTGACCACCCGCTGTGGCGCACGGTGACCGTCGTCCCGTCGCGCAGCGGCTCGAAGGTCACCTCCAGCAACGTCTTCTCCCCCGGCTTGAAGTTCACCCCTCGCCACTCGAGCGCGAGGCGCCGCGGCGGCTCCCACGCCGTGACCCTGCCGACCTCGAAGGTTCGCGTGCCCGCGGCCGCCTCGAACGTCTCGAACAGGCGACCCTCCGGGCCCGGCTCGAAGTAGATGCGTCCCGGGTGCTTCCCGCCGATGCGGAACCTGCGCCCGCTACGCCACCACAGGTCCGTCTCCGTCGTGAAGACGTCGAAGGCCGCCGCGGGCGGCACGGCGACGAAGACGGACACGATGGCTGCGTCGCCGGGCGTCACCGGGGCGCCTTCGCCTTGCCACGCGTCCGCTCCGCGTGCGTCTTGAACGAATCGAGCTCCGCCGCCCAGAACGCCTCGACGTCCTGGAGCCAGCCCCGTAGCTCGCCGAACGGCTCGCGCCTCAGCCGGTACACGCGCACGCGCGCGTCCTCGCCGCCGTGATCTTCCTCGACGAGGCCGCTCTGCCGGAGGGTGCGCAGGTGCCGGCTCATCGCCGGCGGGCTCAGTCCGAAGGCACGGGCGAGCTCGCCGGCAGGGCGCGGCCTCCTGCGGAGCAGATCGACCACCTTGCGCCGGGTGGGGTCGGAGAGCGCCGCGAAGGTCTGGTCGAGGTCGCTCAAGGAGCGGCCTTCGGGTTGCGGAGCCGTTCCTGGAACCACCAGTGGTGGCCGCCGATGTCCTTGCAGCCGTACCCGCGATCGGCCCAGTACTCGTCGCCGTAGTCGTGCGTCTCGGGCTCGTCGACGATGACCGCCCCCGATTCGCGTGCGTGCCGGCAGTGCGCCTCCACGTCGTCGACGTACACCATCATGTTCTGGGTGTTCAGCCCTTCGATCTGCGTCGGGCTTCGCTGGTGGCGGAAGCGCTCCGATCTGCGGACGTCGCCGACCATCACGAGACCGCCGCCGAACACGAGCTCCGAATGGTGGACGATTCCGTCGTCGCCCATCACCTTCAGCTGTACCTCGAACCCGAAGGCGTTGCAGAGCCAGTCGATCGCGCGGTTCGCGTCTTCGTAATAGATTGCGGAGGAGATGCGCGGCCAGCCAGGGGGAGGGGGTTTCATCGTCGTTGG
>CAYUAW010000016.1:9915-48473 GCA_964442485.1 uncultured Polyangiaceae bacterium | reverse complement strand
TTCACACGGTCGAAGTCGCAGGTTCGATCCCTGCTGCGCCCACTAGGAAGCTGTCCGTTGGCGACTCGCCGCGCGACTAGGCTTTGGACGACGACACGTCAGCCTCCTCCTGCACGCGAGCCACTAGCTCACGTGTGTCCCGCCCCTTGACATCGGACTCCGCATCCCGCAGTTGCTTCATGAGGACTTCGCTGGCGCCCAACCCCATCACGTCCCTGGATGCGAGGGCGATGCGTTCTTCGGTGCGCTCGTCGAATGGTGCGAGCTTGAGACAAGTGATCAACGACGTCGCCGCTTCCGTCGACACCTCGTCGGACTGGACCATCGCCCGTAGCACGAAACGAACCCTCACGAGGGGAACGGACAGCGGGAAATAGTTCGAGTCGAAAACGAGTGCGACCTCATCATCGTCGGTGAGGTGGCCGGTGCGAAACTGCTCGTAAATCCACCCCAAGCCGACCATGGCGTCCGGACACTCTACTGCTCGAAGCGCTCCCATGCTCGCTGCGCCGAACAGGCGCGCGCCTCCTTTGGCGGCTGCGCGGACCTCAGAATTACTGACGGCGAGCGTCGACGCAAATACGCCGTCGGCCAGTCCGATGACACGAATCCCTGAATTCACCGCTTCAAGGAGATCTCCTCGCTTCGCTGGGCGACGCACTTCAATACCGTCCGGGGGGACCGCGCCACGAAAGGATGGCCCAGCGAAGACCACCGCGGTCACCCGTCCATCCATGCTCGACACCGCGGGCCGATGCGGTCCTCATCTTCAGCCCAAAACTCGAGACCGGGTGCCACAATCCGGATGGCAGGCACGCCTGCGCCATCAAGGGACAGATCAACAGCGACAGGCGCCTCCCCCAGGACTTCCTTCATGCGCCTGGCCAAAAATCGCACCTCCGCTCCGATGTCATCGACGACGAGCACCGAATTCCGGAGGCCGCCAACCGCCAACGGCTCTGTGAACCAGCGGTGTGGGGCGACCCCATCAAAAGGCAGCAGATCCTCTCGAGCCCCCTGGATGTCGGTGGCGCGACCCTGTGCGGCCTCGAACAGGGCCGCCCGCGCAGCGACATTCGACCGTGGGTGCGCGGCGCACCCGCGGTGAACCTGGCTGTCGCGGGCGATGAGCGCGAGGACCGTGGGAATTCCGAAGTCCCCGGTAATGTCACGAAGAACGACCGACGTCCCCGTCGCGCGGAGACGCTTCACTTCCGACGCATCCGACGGCGGCAACGTGGCGACGTCGATCTCGAAGGAGTCCACCGCACAACCTGACGACAACTGGGCGACAACGCGCGTGTAGTGATCACGCTCGATGCACTCCAGCAAGCCCGAACACAACGCATCCTCCATCGCACCGCCGCAGCTCAAGCCCGTTGTGTGCGACGAGAATAGCTGCTCAAGCGGTGGCGGCTCATAGGGAAAGAAGACGGCGTTTGCGGGGACCGCGCACTCGTGTCCGTCGTCGAGCGCCACGCCGATGCACCACTCGAGCGACTGCTCCGGACTGTAACGTGACCACCAAGCAGGAACGAGTGAACGCGGATCGATAGCGGTGCGAAGGTCGCTGTAGCCGCCACGAAATGTCGGTATCCGGCCACGGGGCTCGGCACAATACCGCTCGTACGACTCCGCGAGAGCCGTGAGGCGTGCATCAGCCACCGTCCTGCCCTTGCCGCTGGCCACGGTGATGCCGGGCTCCACGACATCGCGGCGTATCGCAACCGCCGTACAGATGCCTAGAACGTCCAGCGAGGTCGTATCGCCCAGCCGTGTTACGCCGATCCTGCCTCGTATTTCCTCCAGACGTGCGCGCGCGTCCCCGACCCGGATGGACCTCGAGCACTCTGCGGCGTCATCGGCCCGCGGTGTCGACCGTGGAGGCCACACGAGGACTCACCTCACGAACCCAGCTCGGCCGAGGCAGCTTCTGCTGCAGGGCAGCACGCGGCTGTTTGACTCGGATGACCTTGGTGTCCGCTAGCTTCTTGTGGAAAGGGCGATATCGCTCCATAGCATGCTCGGCGTCCAGAAGTTGTTGCGTATCAGTTCCGTGTATTCGAGTGGTGCGTTGGCCCGTCTATTGACAATTTCCTCACGGATTCCGTCGAGCTTCTTCTCGGGAGCGCTCAAACATCGAACGAGATCTAGCGTGGGGTCCCGAGTAACACGCGCTGCTTCGGGCGCTTCTCGCTCTAGCTTGGAAATGCGCGAGGCCAGTTTCGATACCAACGCGTCATCGCGATGCTCCCGCCGGAACCAGAAGAAGACCTGTTCTATGACCTTCGTGTGATCAAGCGTCCAAGATTCGGCGCTCGTAGGGGTCGCCCCGATGTCATGGCGAAATCGCCGAGCGAATCCAATGCGCCGTTCGATCTCCGACGTGAACGACACGGAGATCAGTCGTTCAACATCGAAGAAAAACGCATTGAACCCAGCATCTCGTCGAACTGCCTTCTCGTCCTCTCGAATCGCTTTTGCCAGCTTCTTGCCTGTCCGGCTTGGCACACTAGCGGCGGCACGCGATGTTTCGAGTTTCTCCCAAGTCAACGAAGAGATGTCTCCTCTTAAGGCCTTGGAAAACTCGCTCCAGTATGCGACATGAATTGGGGCCGACGACTTTAGCTTGCTCAATGTGGCTACCGCCGCCCCCCGCAAGCGCTCCACATCTGCATCAGCACGCTCCCCGCCAATCAAGTGTAGCCGACGTGCGACGGCAAGCGCCATGGCCGCCCACAAGAGTGATTCTGGACGATTCCCTTTCGTCCATGCATTTGAGCACCGGAGAAGCTCCGGCGCGATGAAATCGCGCTCTCTGCTGACCCCGAACACCGCGATGCATCGAGCAAGATTCCTCCTGTCGTCGTCGCTCCAGCCTCTGGCGATTCCTTCAATCGCCCGCCGATCCTCAAGCGCGTCAGCCAACGGATCGCCGCTGTAGGTAAGGACCCGCAGGAGCACCTTCGCAAACAATTCGTCGCTCTCATTCTTCGGACGTAGCGATGCCGCAACCCAGCGTGCCGCACGTTCGAGCTGGGCGTACGGACGGTCGAAGGGGCGCTCCCAACCCTCGTCGAGCTTCACGCTGACCGACGACCACTGTCCTTCGTGCAAAGCATCGAGAGCTTCGTCGGGAAGAGCGATGCCCTGAAGCTTGCTCCTTGACCTCAGCCGTACGATTCGCCTTCGACCGGCAAGCTCCTCCGTGACTTTACGCGCCTTCAGAAGCGCGTGCGTCACGCGGGTCGTCATCGACTGTGTCGACGGAGTAACCGTTCCCCAGATCGCGTGAGCGAGCTCATTCTTCGTCAAACCCTGTTCGCCCGCTGACGCCAGCGCCGCGAGCGCACGCGCTTCCTTGACTCGTACGTCCAGTTCCATGGGAAGGTATGGACGGATCGTAGCGTCCGATCAAGTGTTGTCAAGTATCGGACCAGGACCGGGGGATCGGTACCCATTCGAAGAAGTCGAACCGGGCCGCCATCCATGCTGCGAGGCGTCTTTCCAGCCAGACGAACGATGACGCTCCCTCCGGGCGACACTGTACGAGGGCCGCCTCCGGAAGCCCACGCGAAGCGGCAGCCCATTGAGCCACCCAGTCGTCGTCCACGGACTCGTCCCCATTCGTGAAGTTGAGAACAAGTCGAGCACCCGCGAGAAGGGCGCCACGCAAGTGCTTGGCGACTGCGCCCCTCGGCGCCTCCTCGGTGGCGAGAACGGCAATTCGGTGCGCTCCGATCGAGCTGCGCCATACGGTTCCCGCGTGATGACTTACTTCGAGAAGCTCTAAGTGCGTGAGCTCCACCACGGCGACATGCCCAGGTTCGAGTCCGATCCTCGAGGTGCGCCTCGCGCCCAGGTCCTCCGGCGCGCACCATCCGATCACGATGGACCGCTCCAACGAATCGAAAAAGATGGTCGCTGGAGCTGCGCTACTCCACGCGTCAAAGTCTTCCGTCGCGACTCGCCCCACCACTAGACCCGCGTAGAGCTGACGGACTCGTCCCGGGTCCGTCAATTTCTTCCCACAGGCGGCAACAATTCGCAGCGGTGGCTCCGCGCTGCGACGTAGGCCACGCCGCCGCGCTCGAAATGTAAACGCACGTGCTACCTCGTTCTGTGAGCACCCGGCCCACAGTGGTTGGCCCATGGCGTCGAACTTCTTCGCCACCAGCTCTTTGACCGTGTCCCCGGTCGGCCCGCGACTGGACTTTTTGCCTACCACAACCGGTGCACGCCGAGACTGGTTGCTGGGTTCGGGCCCTGCCCTCCACACGAGCCGATCGACGTGCAACAGCTGGTGTCCACGATGATGATCGGGGCTGCGTGGTGCAATTCCACCCGAACGCGTAAACTCAACCGTCACACCGTCGGATGGAAGACGAGCGCTGCCCTGCCCGCGCCCAGAAATGAGCCTCGTCTGATCGGGCCAGAGGGTTCCGACCAACATGCGGAGCGCTCGGTGTGCCGGAAATGTCGGCTCGCCGAATGGCGCTTCGGCAACCTGGTCCACCAAAGTCAGGGCACGGTCGGGAAGGTCTCTGATAAGGCTCTTCAGAGCGCTCTTAGCAAGAAGCGCCTGGTAACGCTCGGCGGTCCGGGTCAGCAGCTTCCGCACATCTTCTGCAGCCCCAGGAGCGGTGCCAATGGCACCGAGCTTGCTCTCGTAGTCTCGCTCTATGCGTCGGACACCTCGCTCTATCTTGGGGCCGAGAGTACGCACAGCGAACTCGAGCACCTCACGCTGGCCCCATTCTTCGACCCCTCCAGTCAAGCGGGCGCGCAAGATATCCGTTAGTGCGCCGTCTCCATTGCCGACAACACACAGGCGAACATGCCCGTCGACGTACGGTTCCTCCCGGTGAACATTGTCATCCAGCCAGTATGAACTATTCACGGCATTGGGATCCCTACGTTCGAGCCCGAGACCATCGGCCACGATGACGATCGAAGCTGAAACGCTTTTCGGTGTGCCAATCGCGCTGTTGCGAGCAATTTCCTTGAACGTGACCAGCGCGGGGGTCATCCGCGCATCGACCTTCACGTCTTCGACCGGCTTCATCACGCCGACGTCCACGTCGTACTCGATCTGGCGCGCCACGTGCTCGGCATATGCGGCGCACCAGTTATGGACAGGCAGCAACGTTTCTTCTCGATCCCACCCGGATTCCGGCCACAGGAACCAGTGGGGGTGAAGCCATCGAGTGTGTCCGTGTCGTAGGTTCCAGAACTCCACCTCTTGTCGCTCGAGGACAAGGATATCACGCTCCTCCACACCCAGCCGGCGGGCGAAGGAGGCCGCAGTGATTCCTGCTACGCCGGCACCCACAATACACAGACGCACTTGTGCTGCCCCTCGATCCAGCTTCTCGCAGACCGCCAGCGAATGAATCAGGTTGCAGGCGCGGGTCTGCTGGTGACGAATGGTCACACGCCGGGTTCCCTTGGGAGGACGCAGCGAATAGACATCGTTAGCCAATCGAAATGTTTCAAGAACTCCGGTCGCAGTCTTCCGGTTCATCCATCCCTCGATTCGCGATAGCCGCCCCAAAACTTCCTTATCCGACGTCGAAGCGCTGACGCGCTAGACGTCGAAAGAAGCTTCTCACAAGTACCAAGCCTAGCTACGTAGAGGCAAGTCGATTGAGGTGCCGCTCGGGTCCTCACGCCGATCTGTGGGAACGCTCCGCGTTCGAGACTGCTCCACCGCGTGCGGTAAAAAAAGCGAGGGGCAGCGAGCAGGTCCCTACGCGTAGCAACCTCGTCCAGGTTGCTCGACATTCGTTGCCGCCTCTACCGTCCGGGCTCGCGAGATCCGGACGTGCTCACGGGTCGCGCGCCCCGCGCGGGTGCGCTCTGCACGTGACGACCCGGGGCGACTGGGGGGTCGTCGTACGGATTCGCATCGTCGTACGGGCTCGGGGCGGCTTCGTCGAGGTGCACGTCCTTCGGCTGCACCGGCGCTGTCGGCAGCAGCACCGGTGTAGCAGGCAGCACCTGCGCGGCCGGCGTCTCTCCGCCCGCGACCCGAGCCATCGCCGATGCGAGCGCCGGCGAAACTCCCGCGAGGGAATGCGCGAGCGAAGATGTCTCGTCATCCGTGTCGCGGGGCAAGTCATCCACTGACAGCGCCTTCGGTGTCACTTCTCGAGACGAGCGGGAGGTCGGGACCGCCGTCACCATTCGCACGGGTGCTTCCTGCGGTACAGCCGGCAGAACCGCAGCGACCGCGGGTGAGGGCGGCGGGCGCGAGCCATCGTGGAACGCATACAGGGCAGTCAACCCGACGACCCCGGCGCTGGCGCTCGCCAGGATCGCGCGGTGTTTCGCGAGCCAGGGGATCGCCAGGGTCGGCAGCGCCGCGCGGATGGACTGCACAACCGCCTCGAAGGACGGGCGAACGGCTTCTGCCCGCGGGGGGGGACCCGGCGCCAGCAGAGCAACATCGCGCACGACGATGGTCGGCAGATCGTCGAAGGCTTCGGGAAGCGCGTCGTACGCCTGGCGCACGGCTTGCTGCATCGAGAGAGCATCCTCGAAGCGGCCGCTCTTCTCGCGCGAAAGGGCGCGGTCGACCAGCTCGGCAACCTCGGAAGAAACGCACGGCGCGACCATCTCGAGAGGAGGCGCCGGCCGCGTCATGGCCGAGAGAAGCTGCTCGTTGATCGTCGTCCCCTCGTGCACGAGGCGACCCGAGATCAATGTGAACAGCGTCGCGCCGAGGGCCCAGAGGTCGCTCTTCGCATCGACCAGGTCGGTGTGCCCGAGCGCCTGCTCGGGCGGCATGAATGCCGGCGTTCCGAAGGTTCCGCCGGTACGAGTGCGAGGGCTGGTGGTTGCGTGCCGTAGCCGTGCGATACCGAAATCGAGGACCTTGATGCGCCCTTCCTTCGTCAGAAATAGATTTTCTGGCTTCAGATCTCGGTGGACGATGCCCTTGTCGTGCGCCGCGGCGAGGACATCCAGGACCTGGTCGGCCATCGACAGCACCTCACCTGCGGGGAGGCGCGAGCCGTTGCGCAGCCAGCGCTCCTCGAGAGTCTCGCCTTCGAGGAGCTCCATCACCAGGAACACGACGCCCTGATCTTCATCGTCGTCGATGACCTGGACGACTCCCGGGTGGTTCACCTGGTTCGCCGCGTAGCCCTCGCGCATGAAACGAGTACGAATGTCGCGGCTGAGTGTCAGCGCCGCGTGTAGGACCTTGACCGCGCCGCGGCTGCCGTTCCGGTGAGTGGCGGCGTACACCGCGCCCATACCGCCGACGCCGAGCAAGCGATCGAGACGCCACTTGTCGCGCAGCACGCGGCCAATGCTCTGCTCCGCCTCGACCCGGAGCTCATCGTCGGCATTGCTCGCGTGCATTGCCCCGTCCAGCTCCGGAATTATCCTGCGCTGGTCCGGGGGTCAAGGCGCACGCCGGCCGACTGCCGACCAGGTCCCTTTCTCGGCTAACTCAGCCTCAGCCGACGTCTCATTTTTTCGACGTGGCGGTGAAAAGCCCCGATGATGATAGTTGCTACCCAGGCAACGACGTCTTCGGCGTCTTCTTGAGACGGCCTCCGCGCAGCCCTGCCGCCTACCGCGCATCGAGCACCGGTGACTACGTCCGTCGTCAGTTCCGCGGTGGTCCAGAACATGAAATCCTTCATTCCGTTCGCGATCACGTACGCGAGCTTCTCGCCCTTGGAGCGCGGGCTCTCCGTGCTCCACGACCGCCAGAACCGATCGAACCTGCGCGCGAAGAGCCGCCCGCCACGGAGCTTACACCGCCGGAACCGGTCATCCACCGGTATTGACCCGAGGGACGTCGAGCGATCAGTGCGTCGAGTCTTTTCGCTGCGGCGCCGGTTCCTTCTCCCTGCCGTCCACGATATCGTGCCGGGCCATGCCTCGCGCCCGTTCTGCTGCGTCGACCTCCCGTGAGCCGGCTCCGGCTCGCAATCGTGTCACTGCTTCGCCCGGCGACGAGGTCGGAGCGGCGGCTCTCGGGCGGACGGTCGCCGATAGCTTGAAGAAGCTGCGCAAGAGCCGGCAGATGTCGCTCGATCAGCTCGCCGCGACGAGCGGCGTGAGCCGCGCCGCCCTGTCGCAGATCGAAGGCGCGCGAACGAACCCGACGCTGTCGGTCCTGTGGAAGATCGCGGTCGGACTCGGTGTGCCGTTCCAGTCGCTACTCGGGACCGGCGAGGGGACGCCGACGCGGGTACTGCGAGCGGGGGACTCTCAGGTCCTGCGCTCCGCGGACGGACGGATGGAGTCCCGGCTGCTGTCACCCGCGGGCGCGTCGCAGAGCGTGGACATCTATGAGCTCAAGTTCGCACCGAAGGGGATCCTGCAGAGCGAGCCTCATGCTGACGGGACGACGGAGACGCTCATCGTCCTGACGGGCTCCCTGCGCGTCTCGGTCGGGGAAGAAGCGCATGATCTTGCACCTGGCGATTCGATGTTCTTCCACGCCGACGTGAGTCATTCGTACGAAAACCGGAGCACCCACGAGACACGATGTCTCGACATCGTCGCGTACACGTCGAGGGCCTGAGCGGCCTCCGCCGTCAGGGGGACGCGTCCATCCACTTGTGAACCAGGAACCGGCTCAGCCGCACCGGCGTGCCCGTCGGAATGCCCGCCTTGCGGCGCGCGACGTCCACCTGCGTACCGGCCTCGCTCACGCCGTCGATTCCCGGAAGCAGCAGCCCCTGGTGACCCCTGTCGTCGCGCACGACGACGCCGTACCGGCTAGGGTCGAGCTCGGCGAGGGTCGCGACGGGCTCTTCGGGCTCGAGCACGCTCACCTCGATCGACAGCTGCGAGAGCTCCGAAACGGAAACCGGCTCGAAGCGCGGGTCACGTGTGGCCGCCAGCACCGCGCTGCGCGCCGTCTCGCTCACCACGTCTCCACGCGACGGTGCGACGGACCCGATGCAGCCCCGGAGCGCACCCCCGGGGCCGCGGAGGGTGACGAACACCGGCGACGGCGGGCCCCCGGGCTCGAAGGCGGTGATGCCGTCTCCACTCAGGAAGCCCGTGATGGCACGGCGCGCGATGCCGGGCAGCTTGGGGCCGACGTCCTCCAGATTGGGCGCCATTCTCGCAGGGTAGCCACGGCGCTCGGGCGTCGCATCCCCCCGGCCCGCTCTTTGCGCGGCCCGCGCCGGCACCACCCACGGTGTTACGCAAGTCCCCATCGCCTCGAGGCGCGCGTTGCGCTAGGGTCCGCCCGCGAAAAATGCGCTACTTCGTGAAGATCGACGGAACCGAGCACGTCATCGATGTCGCCGAGCTACCCGGAGGCGGGTTCGATGTTCGCAGCATACCCGACGGAGCGGATGCCTCGGCGGTGGGAACCCCCCTCGCGGTGGAGGTGAGCTCGCCCGGCGGGCCGCTGACGGTGCGCGTGAACGGCCGCGTGCTCGACCTGGTGGTCGATGGCAAGGCGCCAGAGCTCACCGTCTTCGCGAGCGGGCGCCGCGCGCAGGTGACGGTCGAGAGCGCGCACGCCCGCGCGGCTGCCAGCGTTCGCGGCGGGACGAAGGCGAGCAGCGTAGGCCTGGTCACTTCTCCGATGCCGGGCAAAGTCGTGAAGATGCTCGTGAAGGAGGGCGACGAGGTGGAACCCGGCCGCCCCCTGGTCGTGGTCGAGGCGATGAAGATGGAAAACGAACTCGTCGCCGAGATCACGGGGACGGTGCAGAAGGTCTTCGTGCAGCCGGGCGACGCCGTCGAAGGCGGCGCCCGCCTCGTGTTGATCGGATAGCGAAGCTCCCTCAGTCGGACTCAGGCACACTCCGATTGCCTCACCACGCGGCGTGTGTCACTTGACGCTCGCGGTGAGCGTGTACGGTTGTGACAGATACGCCGGCACCGTGGAAGTCTGGCCCTTCACGTCGGGGCCGGTGAAGGGCGACACCTTCACGTAGTAGTCCCCGGCGGTCACGGTCTGTGTCACGACGACCGTCGCACCCTGGTCCGACTCGTAGGTGCGCTTGAGCATGACTCCGAGCGAATCGTAGAGGGTCACGTCTCCGTTCACGTCGCTCGCTAGATCGGCGAGCGTGACCGTCGCCGTCCCCGCCGGCAGCGTGACCTTGAACCAGTCTTCCCAGGCCGCCGTCACGGGGGGCGCAGAGTTCTCGAAGCCCGCGAACTCGTAACCATGAATGGGCGTTCCGGCCGTCATGGCGGTCGCGGTGGCGCGAGTGTCGTTCGGCTCGTTCACGTCGTTCACGCCCTTGTAAGTGACCTTCAGCGTGTAGGGCGTCGGCGTGCCGTCAGACGTGAAGTAGTCCGCCTTCACGTGGAAGGAGGCGCCGGCTTTTGCGTCGTACCAGACGAAGACGCTCTCTCCGCGGCCCCCGTACGAGTCGACGACGTCGCCGTTGTCGGCGACGGCCTGCACCGTGAGCCGCACGCTGCCGCCCGTGCCGACCTCCGTCGCCGATACGATGAAGTAGCCGCCCTGAGCGGGCATCGCCGGCGCGTCGAACGAGTAGAAGTCGACGTCGTCCTTCGTCTGCAGGCAGCCGTGGAAGTCCGTGCCGAGCGCGTACGCCGTCGCGTGGTTGCGATCATCGTTGGGCGTTGCCTCGTCGCTGCCGCACGGGTCTCCCTTGCCGGCGTCGGTGCCCGTTCCCGCCGCACCGCTGTCGCCACCGCCGCCGGCGGTGCCGCCTGTGGCTCCGGAATCGGCCGTGTGCGCATCCGGTCCGCCATCCTGCGTACCGCCCGTGTTCGCAGCGCCGCCGGCGTGGGAGCCGACTGCTCCGCTGGAGCCGCCTGCGCCACCCTTTCCGCCCCCATCCTTGTCCGAGCCTGCGCTTCCAGTCGAGCAAGATCGTGGTGCGCAACAGCGAGGCCACCGGAAACGTCGCGGGCTTCGAGATCGAGAACTCCACGGACGCTGAGCTCTACGGCAACCACTCTCACGACAACGCAGGCGGCATCCTCATCTTCAACCTGCCCGGCCTCGACGTGAAGGACGGCAAGCGAGCCAACGTGCACGACAACGTCGTCGAGAACAACACGGGGATGAATTTCGCGCCCACCGGGAACATCGTGCACGACGTCCCGTCGGGCACGGGCATGTTCGTGCTCGCCGCGGATCGTAACGAGATCCACGACAACACCGTCAGCGGCAACATCTCCGTCGGTATCGCGATCCTGAGCTGGTACGTCGCCCTTCGCGACGACGAGGGCAACGCGGACAAGGCTTTCGACTGGTACCCGGAGGGGAACTACGTCCACGACAACAAGATGCAAGACAACGGCAAGATGCCGGGCGCCCGCGCCGCCCTGATCGCTGGGATCGTCGGGGTCACCGAACTCACGGATGTCGTCTGGGACGGCATCGTCGATTCGCAGAAGATCTACGGGGACGCCGGCGGCCCGGACGGCGGAGGCCCGGTGAGCGACATCCCCGACAACCTGAAGAACTGCTTCGCCGACGACGGCACCGGCTTCCTCTATCTGGACCTCGCCAACAACGGAAAGCAGAAGACCCAGGACCGCAGCGTCTTCAATTGCACGCAGCCGTCGCTGCCCGCGATCGACCTTTGAACCCGCCGATGGGTCATCTCCCAGCGAAGTTTCTCGCCATCGTCGCCGCCCTGGGCGGTCTGCCGTCGTGCGGCGAATCGGCTCGCGCCGTTCCCGAGGGAACGCCGGACGCGGCCTCCGCGGATGCGGCGCCTCCGGCCGACTCGCTGCGGGCGCTGGGGCTCTTCGACGACACCGTCGTGCAGACGCCGAAGGCCGGCGTCGTCCCTTACGACGTGATCGCGACGCTGTACGCCGACGAGGCACAGAAGCTCCGCTTCATGGCGCTGCCGAAGGGCAAGCAGGCCGTCTACGACGCGAGCGCGATGTGGGACTACCCCGACGGCACACGGTTCGTGAAGACGTTCTTCTTCTACCGCGACGCGCGCGATCCGTCTCTCGGGCGGCGCCTCATCGAGACGCGCATCATCGAGCGGACGGGGGACACGTGGACGGGCCGCACTTACGCCTGGGACGACGTGCAGAAGGAGGCCCTGCGCCTGAAGGTGGGGCGCATGGAATCCATCAGCTTCACCGACGAGAACGGCGACGACAGAACCCTCGACTATCGCATCCCGAACGACAATGAGTGCAAGACGTGCCACTCGAAGGATCACGTGTTCGAGCCGCTCGGGCCCCGCACCCGGGAGCTCGACCACGTCGAGGGCGGCGGCGCCGACGACGGCGGCGCGGTGACGGAGGTCGACCGGCTCGCCGCGCTCGGGCTCCTCGGCGGGGACATACAGCCCCGCGCCGAGCGCGTCGCGCTCTCCGATCCGTACGGCTCGGACCCGCTCGAACGACGCGCGCGCTCGTACCTGGACGCGAACTGCAGCCATTGTCACCGGCCGGGCGGCGAGGCAGGCGCGACCGCGCTCGATCTCCGCTTCGAGAACACCGACACGTACGGGCTCGGCTTCTGCCGGACGCCGGTCGCGGCGGGCCCGGGCAGCGGCGGGCGCGATTACGATATCGTGCCGGGTTCACCGGACGACTCGATCCTCGTCTTTCGAATGTCGTCGGTGGACCCCGAGCTGAAGATGCCGCAGATCCCGACCCTGACCTCCGACGCACGAGGCACGGCGCTCATCAGCGAATGGATCGGGAGCCTTGACCCGAAGAAATGCAACTGATCACGACGCCTGTGTGCCGGCGCGCCGTCCGAGCCAGGTCGAGAGGCTGTCCCGCACGAGCAGCACGACCACGAGGAGCGCGTACGGCAGAATCAGGAGCCAGCCCTTCGTGGTGACGGGCAGGACGAGCGTGCGCACCGCCTGCTCGTCGACCCCGCTGCCCGTCCAGAGCAGATACGCGAGCACGCACGCGACCGGCACCGAGAGCTCCCCCAGCCGGCGCTGGAGCGAAACGACCTTCACGTATTGCGCATCCGTACGCTTCTGGACGCGGCGCGCCTCGGTGATGGACTCGTCGAGCAGCCGTCGAACAGCGGGGGCGTTCTCGAGGTAGCCAAGCACGTAGCTGCGCGTCAGCCAGAATCCCATGAAGCCGATGAGCGACGGCCCGGAGATGTAGAGGACCTGCTCGACGAGCGGCTGGCGCCCCTTCGACGACAGGATGGTAATGCCCGTGAGACAGCCGATCATGGCGCCGCCGTACAGCCAGCTCGCGCGCGCGATGCGAAAGAAGGCCATCGTGCGCAGGAAGTACTGCGGGCGGCTCGCGACCGACGCGAGGTCGGCCGCCTGATGCGGGAGCCGGAGCGATGCGAGGATCTCCGCGAAGGGAAAGGAGAGCAGCATGCTCCCCGCGACCAGCCCCATCAGGAAGGTGCCCTGGAAGACCAGTGTCTTCACGATCTCGAAGGGGTTCAGAGGCTCGGTGATGACGCGCTCCCAGAGGAACCCGATCGGATCGAACGTCTGCCGTGCGAGCCGCCAGTCGAGGAGCCCCTTCACGCTGATACTGAGCAACAGCACCAGCATCAGGAACACGGGCCACGTCGATTCCCACGCCGATCGATAGACGAAGAGGACGTGACGATCGATGCGCCGCGCGAACCTCACCTCTGCCGAGAGGAAGAGGAGGTACGCGAACAGGAACACCATGATGATGATGAGCGCGTTGGTCCATCCCGCCTTCAGCGCCAGGACCATCTGCTCGACGAAGATGCCCGAGCCAACGGCGTGAAACGCCTGCGCCGCCGCGACGCTGAGTAGCTCGACCACGAAGATGAGCTGGAACGCAGGCGCCAGGGCCGCCGCGAAGCTCCGGTATTCCATGTATCCCGAGACGAAGACCTCCTCGCTGGTGGGCGGGCGGAAGCGATCGTGATGGGCGCGCGCATGGGAGAACGCCACGACGGCCGCCCAGAGCGGATAGCGGATCGAGAGCACGAGCAGAAACCAGCCGACCGCGTTGAACACCGAGGGGGGCCCGAGCGCGAGCACGGTGGCGATGGGCTGACCCGTCAGGTACCAGACGAGGAACGCGAAGAGGCCGAGCGCGCCCGCCGTCCAGAGGATGGTCGTCCAGAGCGACTCGCGCCCGTGGCCGCGCCCGAAGCCCTCGATGTAGTCCTGGATGTGCGCGCGGATCTGCGGGATCGTGAGCGTGCGGTCCTCGGGCTTCTTCGCCAGCATGCGCAGAGCGAGGCTCTCCAGCGCGAGCGGCGCCGACGGGCTCACGTCGGAAGGTGGGAGCGGCGGCTCGCTCGCGAGGAGCGAGAGGATCACCTGCGGGTCGTCGTGGTCGAACGGCACCTCGCCGCACAGGATCTGGTAGAGGATGACGCCGAGGGCGTAGACGTCCGTCTTCTCGTCGAGCGGAAGGCCTGCGGCCTGCTCCGGCGACATGTACGCGGGCGTGCCGATGACGGTGCCGCGCTGGGTGGCGAGCCCGCGCCTCCCCGCGCGGATGGAAGTCACCGAGCCGGCTGCCGGAAAGCTCGAGCGGCGACGCGCCATGGCATCCATGTCGCTCGCGGAGATGCGATCGACGGCGTCGTCCTTCCCCGGTCCGACGTCCCCGATGGCCTTCGCGACCCCCCAGTCCATGACGAGCACCTCGCCGAAGTCGCCCACCATGATGTTCGCAGGCTTCAGATCACGGTGGATGACGCCGCGAGCGTGCGCGTACTCCACCGCCTGGCACGCCTGCAAAAATACATCGAGCAAGCGGCGAAGGCCGAACTCGGCGAGGGTGTCCGGATCTTCCGCGCGGACCTTGTCGAAGATGCTCTCGAGGGACTGGCCCCGTATGAGCTTCATCGAGAAGTAGGCGCGCCCCTCGGGGTCGAGGCCGATGTCATGCACCGGCACCACGTTCGGGTGCTCGAGCTGGGCGGTGATCTGCGCTTCCTCTATGAAGCGAGCGAGCTCGGCGCGCGAGAGCTGGTCTTTCGGCAGCGGCGAGACCTTGAACGCCAGGTCGCGCTTGAGGGTCGTGTCGGTGGCGCGGAGCACGTAACCCATCGCCCCGCGCCCGATCTCGTCGCCGACGCGGAAGCGGCCACCCCAGAGCGGCGCGTCGGCGCGCGGAGCGGTGGGGCTCGGGGCGCCTTCTTCGTGCTCGGCGGTGTCTCCGGCCGTCTCGGGCGGCTCCTCCTCGCCCGCGGGCGCTTTCACGCTCTTCGGCTGAACGTCGGTCATGTCTGACGCAGATGGGCGGCTCGACCGTATAGCATGCGCGGCCCCCGACCGGACGCCGACGCTGCTCGTTTTCGTCGCGAGCGCTGCCTCAATGACGCGCCGGAACGGTACGGAGTGTGTGACGGAAGGCCTTGAAGTGGGCGAGTATCCCCTGTGCAGTCGCGCCGTCCCCAAGGAGATCGTGCGTCTCGCCGGGGTCGTGTCCCAGGTCGTACAGCCCGAGTGGGCGACCGTTCGTGGCGATCAGCTTGAGGTCCCCGTCGATGAACGCCTGACGTTCGTCGTTGTAGGGCCCTGCGCTCATGTCGACCAGCACCGGACGGGGCGTGGCAGAGCTCGGCGTCACGATGTCCGGGAGGAGCGAGCTCCCCGAAACGAAGTCGGAACCCTCGCCCGACGGACGCGGGGCCCCCGATAGCTCGAGTAGCGTCGGCACCAGATCGATGGCGCTGCGGCGGAGCGCGACGTGATGCGGGGCGACGCCGGGTACGTACACGAGAAGCGGCACGTGGACGAGCTCCTCCCAGACCTCGCGCCCGTGGCGCAGCATGCCGTGCTCGCCGAAGGCCTCGCCGTGATCGCTGGTGAGGACGATGGCCGTACGCCGAGCCACGGGGCTCGCCTCGATGGCGGCGAAGAGGCGCCCGAGCTGGTGATCGACGAAGGCGATCTCGCCGTCGTAGAGATCGCGGCTCTTCGAGCCGAAGTCGAAGTCGGGGTGCGGCACGTACGCGGCGTGCACGTCGACGTAGTGGATCCAGAGATAGAACCGCTTCGCGACGTCGCCCTGCTTCGCGAGCAGCGCGAGTGCGCGGTCCGTGAGGCGGTCGCCGTTGACGGTGCGGTCGCCCTCGGCCTGCGGCACCGCGGGCTCGGCCGAGTAGTCCGCGTCGTCGAAGCCCCTGCCGATACCGGTGTCGGGCCGGAAATACCAGTGACCCTGCGCCGTGAGCGTGCGCAGGCCGGCCCGCGAGAGCCGCGCCTGTACGAACGTCTCCTCGGCTCCGAACTTGTCGAAATGGTCGAAGTTGCGGTGCGTCTCGCTCGGATACTTGCCGAGCAGCATGGGGCCGACGCTCTTGCCGGTGTAGGACGCGAGCGAGTAGGCGTGCTCGAAGACGGTGCTCCTGGCCGCGAGCGCATCGATGTTCGGCGAGACCTTCCGCGGATTGCCCGCGTACCCGAGATCCGCACGGAGCGTGTCGATGGAGACGAGCACCACGTCGAGCCCATCGGGGAAGTGCTCGTGCAGCCACGCCGTCGGCGCGGAACTCGCCGTCGCCGTGGAGGCCGAGGGAGATGCGCTTGCCGCCGCCACGTCATCCGCGCCCGAGCAGTCCTCGTCGACACCGTTGCCGGGGATGTCATCGGCGCCGGGGTGGATGCGAGCGTCGTGGTCGTTGCAGTCACCGCCACCGAACAGCGCGCTCTCGCCGTCGTGATCGCGATCGGTGAGGCGCCGGAGCACCGCGAGCGGCCGCGAACCGAGGGGCGCGCCGCGCTCGACGGCGAGCGAGACGGCGCGCGCGTCGAGCCCCGACGTCGCGGCATATGCCGTCAGCGCGAGCGGCACGATCGCGACGGGTACCGCCCAGCCGAGCCGCACGCTGGGCGACCGGAAAGCGCCCCCCAGCGCACCGAGCTGGATCACGACGAGCAGCGCGACGCCCCGCAGATCGAGCTCCTCCCGCTTGAGCACGCCGAGGATACCGAGGAAACCGCCATCGCCGTTCGTGCTTCCCGTGACAAGGCCCCACGTGACGAGCAGCGCGGCGCTGCCGAGAGCAACGGCGACCGCCGAGCGGAGAGACAGCGCGGCGCCGCTCATCGCCAGGCGCTCCGCCACGTTGCCCGCCGCGCGAGCCGCGAGCGCCACCGAGGCCGTGAACACGAAAGCCGCGATGGCAATCATCGCGCCGGCCGTGAGCGGCGCCGCGCCAGACGCGAAACAGCGGCGCGCGACCTGCGCGAGCGCCGACAGCGCGACGACGGACGCGGGCGCAGCCGCAGCGACGACGCCCGCCGCTTCGGCCCGCAGGGCCGGCTCCATTGCGAGGGAGCGACGGCCCTTCGCGAGCGCCGCGGCAAACCCTTCGGGTACGAGCACCGCCTCGGCGAGTGCCGTCGCAACCCCAACGACGAGGCCGAGCGGCACGAGCAGCCCGGCGTCGGAAGCGAGCAATCCGAGGCGTCCCGCGCTCTCCGCCGTGCGATGTGCGAAATGCGCGTCGGCGAGCGCCGCGCCAAGTGCGCCCAGGGCGCCGCCCGCGGCCGCAGACGAGAGCCGCGCAGCGAACGAGGCGCGGCGCGGCTTCTCCGCCGCACGGACGCCACGCGGGACGCGCGCGTCGCCGTACTCAATCGTCATGAGTCGCGCGCGCGAGCGGATGGCTCTTGTCGTAGACCTCGAGCAGACGGTCGAGCGAGAGGTGCGTGTAGCGCTGCGTCGTGGAGAGGCTCGAGTGGCCGAGCATCTCCTGGATGGCGCGCAGGTCGGCGCCCCCTTCCAGCATGTGGGTCGCGCACGAATGCCGGAGCGCGTGCGGATGCAGGTCCGGCCGACCCGTCCCGAGCGCACCGTACCGGTGCACGAGCTTCTGCACCCAGCGCACACCGAGACGTCGGCCGGTCGACCCGAGGAAGAGCGCCGCGGGATCCTGCTCTCCGGTCCTCGGATGACGGAGCTCGCCTCGTAGTGCGAGGTATGCGCTAAGCGCCGCGGCGCTCTTCGTGCCGAGGGGAACGACTCGCTCCTTTTTGCCCTTGCCGAATACGCGCAGCGTGAGCTCGCCGAGCGAGACCGCCTCCAGGTCGAGAGCGATGAGCTCGCTCACGCGAAGCCCCGACCCGTAGAGCACCTCGAGCAACGCGGCGTCGCGAGCACGCGTCGCGTCGGTCCCCTGCAGAGCGGCTGACGGCGCAGCCATCACCTCCGACGCGCTCTCGACGTTCAGCATCGCGGGGAGCCGCCTGCGCGCCTTCGGTGTCCCGAGCTGCTCGGCGGGGCTCTCGCGCAGCTTGCCCATGCGCACGAGATGGCGGAACATCGAGCGCACTGCGGCGAGCTTACGGGCGACGGTCGACGACGTGCATCCCTTCGAGACACTGCCCAGGAAATCGCGCAGCAAGAGACGGGTCACGCCTGCGGGTGACGCTGGTCCCCCGCAGGCGCTGCGCGCATGCTCCACGAACTGCACGAGGTCGCGGCGGTAGGCGTCCACGGTGTGGGCCGACGCGCGTCGCACGAACGAGAGGTGCTCGACGTAGTCGGCCACGGCCCGGCCGAGCGCGTCGGCGGTTAGAGGGCTTGCGGGCTCCATCGCTCCGCTGGTTTACGCCGAGCGCGGCGCCCGGGTCCAACAACCGGCCCGCCGCGCGCCACGAGCCGGCCCGCTCTCGGGGGTCATCGTCGCGAATTTTCGAGCCATTACGGCCGAGACGCGCCTCAGGCCTGGTACACCGCGAGCGTCCACAGCACGACGCCCAGAGCCGCGAGCGCCGCCGAGATCGCGACACCGCGGCGAGAAACGCCGCCCTCGGCCGAGACTCCCGCCGTGACGAGCGAGAGGAGCCCCGCAGCGAACAGGACGAAGCCCGTGCCGAGGACGATCACCCAGGGGGCCTGCGGGGCGTCGTCACGAGCGAGCACCGCGGCCATCTTCTCGCGCGCCGGCTCCCGGTTCCCGTCACCGACCGCCGCCAGACGCGCGAGGCTCTCGTTGGCGCGCGCAAGATCGAGCTCCCGGGGCGTCACGAAGTGCTTCGTCTCGAGCGCCGCGCCGCGCGTCGCGCCCCACGCCTGACGGGCGATCTCGAAGTCCTTCGTCGCCTCTGCGCCGAGCGCGATCGCGCGCAGGCGAGCGTATGCAGCGGAGACGTGCGGCGCGCCGGGCGCGTACAGCGCGGCGGCGCGGCGCGCGTAGAGGATGGCGTCGCGGAGATCTCCCTTGTCGAACGCCGCGTCGCTCCTCGCGAGAGCGGCCTCGCCATCGGCGACGACCCTGACCGTCAACGCCGCAAAGAGCAGCACACAAAGGAGCATGCCGAGGGCAACCCGGCGGAGCCATGAGGTCCCCTCCGTCATAGGAAGTCGCGACGACGGAACAGCACGCTCGAGAGCGCCAGCAGTCCGGCGCTCCACGCCACGGCGTGCGAGAAGCAGAGGACGAGGTAAGGACCGAGGTCCACGCCGCTCGCTTCGCCCGTCAAGAGCGGCCGCGGCGGCACGTAGAGCATCAGATTGGGAACGACCCTGGAAAGGCCGAGCCCCGCATAGTGCAAGAACGACCCGAAGAACTTCAGCGGCAAGTGTCCGAGCGTGTCCGCCGAGCGCCCGATGATGAACACGCCGAACGTGAATATCGCCGTGAGAAACGGCGAGGTGAACGACGAGAAGAACGTCGCCAGAGCAACGACGATGCCGACCTCGCAGAGTGTGAGCGCCGCGGCGGCGAGGACGACTCGCCGCTCGTCGGGCGCGACGCTCGCAAGGAGCGCCCCCACGGCGGCCAGCAGCAGCGCCCAGGGGATGGGAACGTACGTTCGCAGGCGAGGGAGGCGCCAGGCCGCGACGCCTGCCGCTGTGATGCTTCCGAAGAAAGCGACCACCACCAGAGTGATGGAGCCGTCCCCCATGGCAGTGAGCGACATCAGGAGAACGCCGGTGTTCGCGGCGATGAAGACCAGGAGGGTGCACAGTGTGCCGAGGAACTTTCCGACGAGATACTCCGTCCGACGGACGGGACGCGCGAGGATCGGAAAGACGGTCTTGAGCTCGAGCTCACGATAGAGCGAGCTCGCGCCGAGCACGACCGCGACGACGATGCCGTAGATGGAGATGCTCGCCGCGCCGAGATCGCTCACGACGCGCATCGTGCTGCGCAGGGAGTACGCGCCGACGATCATGCAGTAGCCTGCCGTCGCCATCGCCAGGGCGAACAGGCCGTAGAGGATGCGGGCGCGGACGGCTTCTCGGTAGGTGTTCAGCGCAATGACGCCGATGCGCGTGAGCATGAAGGAGGGACCCGGAACTTCGGAGCGAGAAGCCCCGGACTTTACGCCCCGGATACGTAAACGTCGAGCACCCACGCGCCGGAGCCGCCGTTGTACCCGTCGATCTGCACCCAGTAGTCGCCCGGCGCGAGCGACAGATCGAGGAAGCTCCTGTCACGGACGTAGCCCGCGGAGCACGCCGAGGTCATTTCCTCGCCCGGACAGGTATCACCGGTCCTCACGTCGACGATCACCGCGAACGCGCTGCCGCGGGCGTCGAGCACCACGCGGCTCTGCCGGTCGAGGCGAAGATGCAAGAGCTGGTCGCGCGAGCCGCCTGCCCCGCCGACGTCGCAGCTCGCCGAATAGTCGTCCGTCGCGTTCGCGGTGTTGCCCTGGAGACGCGCGCCCCCCGCGGGGATCTCGGTCGGAGGGGAGTCGCAGGAATCGGAGAACGGGACGAGCACGGCCTGGCCGGCGGGGCGTACGAAAGCGGTGACGCTGGCCGGAAGCCCGAGCTCCGACTCGACGACGACCCGGTAGTCACCCGCGTCCACGTCACGCGCCGCCGCTCGCACCGGCGACGCCGAAGATTCGGTGCACGCGAGCGACTTCCCCGCGGGGCAGGACGGCGCGGCCAGCGCGATCGCTCCCTGGTCCGGATCCGACGTCGACTCCACGAGCAGCACGTCGGAACGCCCTGCGAGCTCGAGCGAGTACGCGGCATCCACGAACCCGACGGAGCACCCGACGTCGATGTCGTCGACGTGCGCGGCGAGCTCGACGACGCGCGTCTCGTCGGGGTTCAGCGCGGGCGCGCCGGCGCAGCTCTCGTCGTCGGGCGGGGTGCTCGGCGCGGCCGTCTCGAGCACGACGTCGACGTCGCTCGGCCCCGTCGCGGAGATGGCGACGAAGTAGTGCCCGGCCGGAAGCGCGCGCCGGAACAGATCGTCGTTCGGCTCCTCGCGACACGCGAGCTCGTTGCAGGAGGCGTTGCGCAGCGACACGATGGGCGTCCCGTAGGAGTCCTCCGCAATGGCGTGCACGTGCACGTCGCGGGGCTCCGCAATGGCGAAGTCGTAGACCAGGTCCCCGAGCGCGCCCTGGCACGCCGTCTTCACGTCCGCCTTCGTCGAGGCGAGCGGCGCGACGACGTGGTTGCCCTCCGTGAGACGGGTGGCCTCCCCGCACGTCTCGTTTCGAGGCGGCGCCGCAGGCGGCAGGAATTCGACCGAGAGCGTCATCGGGTCCGTCGCATCCGTGAAGAGCAGGATCGGATAGGTGCCCGGCGCGAGCGAATGCAACGCGAGCCGCGCCACCGCGTTGCCGTCGGTCCCGACCGCGCCTGCGGCGCACGCGAGCTCCGCGGCGGCGCTACCGCACTTCGACGCCGCAGCGAGCCCGAGGGTCGCGCCGCTCGACGCCGAGGTGAGAACGACATCCACGTCCGCCGGGCCGCCCTTCGGCACCAACACGTCGGCGACGAGATCACGAAAGCGACCACTCGTATTGACGCAGCTCGCGGCGTAGTCCAGAGCCGCCGCTTCGACGGCGAGCGAGTAGCTCCCGGAAGCGTTCACGACCAGCGGGTGCGCGCAGGTGTCGTACTTCGGGGCCTTGCAGCCGGGCTCGTCCACCCGGCCATCGCAGTTGTCGTCGATACCGTTGCCGCAGATCTCCGTGGCGAGGCTGGACACGGCGGGATCCGAGTCGTTGCAGTCGTGACCTCCGGGGCAGTTGCCGTCGGGGTCGCCGTCGCCGTCGCCGTCGCGCGGCTCGTGAGTGCAGTCGTGGGTTCGTTCGTCGCAGGCGTCTATCGTGCAGGCCGTTCCGTCCGAGCAGGCGATGGGCACACCGGGGCGGCAGCCCAGCCCGGGCGCGCACTGCTCCTCGCCGTTACAGTAGGTGCCGTCGTCACAGCGCTCCGCCAGCGGCGAGAAGTGGCAACGGCGCTGGTCGGCATCACAGGTGTCGTCCGTGCAGTCGATGCCGTCCGAGCACTGGCCGTCGTCGAGGCAAGGGCCTCCCCACTCGCCCGGGGTCGCGGCCTCCCGGCCGCCGGCGTCGAGGAGCGGCGCAGGCGGCGCGCCCCCCTCGAGCGCGGCCGCCGCGTCGCCACCGTCGTCCCGCGCGAGCACGAACGGGCTACGCGTCTCGGAGCTCCCGCAGGCGCCTACTCCGGAGACGAAGGCAAGTGACATTACGACGGCGCAAACGATGCGCCACGCCCTGAGTGGCCACGCCGACCCATCGTCGCCGACCCGGCGGCGGAGCAAGCCGGTGGCCGTGGCGACGGGACCCAAAGGGCATCCTCCCAGAAGGCAGCGACCGCGTCGCTGCCTTCTGGGAGGTACTCGTCGTTCTCGAAAAGAAATGTGCAAGGCGCGGCTAGAGGATGGCATATTTGGCGGTGGTGACGACGGGACGCCTCACTCGACAAGAGCTCGGCTGGCTCCTTGCACAAGAGGCGCGGGGCGCGGCAAAGATTCTCCGGCAGGACGTCACGCTCCTTTCGCAGCCGCCGCCCCCCGACGCCTCCGTCAACATCGTCATCCCCGACGTCCGCGTTCACTCGACGCTGAATGCGCTGGATGACGCGATCGACATGCTGTCTGAGCTCGAGGCAGGCCCCCAGGGGTCCAAGCCCGCGTCGCGGCGCGGTCGGATCGATCTGGCCGCGCTCCTCTGGGAGTTCGCGCCGACGGCAAGCATCTCCATCGAGCCGGGGGCCGGAACCGAGGTGTTTGGCGAGGAGACCGAGCTCCGGCGGATGCTCAACGTGTTGCTCAGTCAGACGAACTTTTCAATTGGGACGCAGCACGAGGGAGCCGCCGCCGTGCGGATCCGACGCGAGGCGGAGTGGATCCGGATCACGGTGAATCTCGGCCCCGACGTCTCGGCGAGCACCGAGCTCGAACGGCGATGGATGAGTCGGATGGCCACGCGAATGGGGGGCCGTCTCGACCTTGAGGGCGGCACGATGGTGCTCCTCCTGCCGGCCGACGCTTCGAACGACCAGAGCGAGGTCGCGGATCTCCGGAAGGAGCTGGTCCAGGCGCAGCAGCTCGGCGAAGCCTACGCCAGGGAGCTGGCCACGGTGTTCGCGGCGGGCCAGATGCCCGAGCCCGACGTGCAGATGGATCGTGGGGATGTGACGGTCCGCCGCTTCGGGCTGCTCGTGGCCTTGTCTTCGGCCGTGCACCGGACGCTTTCCCCCGTTCTTCATGGGCTGGAAGAGGAGGTCGAGAAGCTTTCGACGAGTGACGGACGGGCGGCGATGGCGCAGCAAGTCTCCTCGGGCTACTCGCTTCTCGCGGAGCTCGGGCGTGTAGCCACTTGCCCGACATCGGAGCCACCGCATGTCGTGGACGCGGCAAAGTTGTTGCGAGACTCGGTGGCGGAAACCGAAGCGCGAGCTGCGCGGCACGGGGTTCGTCTCATGCTGGAGGTGCCCGGAGAGCTGCTGCTTTCGACCCGCTCGCGAGCGCTCACTCTGCTCGCCCGGACGCTGCTGGATCATGCGATCTCCGCGTCTCCGCGCGGCACGAAGGTAGCAATCTCCGCCGTGGACGACGGCGGAGGGGCCCGCATCATGGTGAGCGATGGTGGCCCGGTGGTCCCGGCCGCGGCTCGCGCAGATCTGCTGGAACACAAGGTGGATCCCGCGTCGCTCGGGCGGCCTCCCGGTCCCGCGCTGGTGGTTGCGCAGGTCGTCGCGAGTTACCTGGGCGGGTCGCTCAGGGTGGGCGAATCCCAGGGCGCCGGGGCTCTGATCGAGGCGTTCATCCCACCTGCCCACTGACCGGATCGCGAGCCCTTTCCGGGCGAGCAGTGCTAGTCTGAGGTAGATGCGGATTTTGGTCGTCGAGGATCAAGACTCGATCCGGAGGATGATCGAGGCGCTCGTCGGGGCGCGTGGCTACGAAGTCACTGCCGTGAGCACGGGCACGAAGGCCATCGACGTCGCGGCCACCGACCCCCCCGACATGGTACTGCTCGATCTCATGATCCCCGGTTACGACGGCTTCGAGGTATGCCGGCGGCTCCGGAGCGATCCGCGCACGAAGAACCTCCCCATTCTCATCATCAGCGCCCTCGACGACGCCGAGTCGCGCGCCAACGCGGCCGCCGCCGGCGCCACGGCGTACTACACCAAGCCATTCAGCCCCATGGCGCTCCTCAAGGAGATCGACCGGCATCGGTCGAGCGCGAAGGCCGTGGGCTGAAGTCAGTCAGCGCGCGAGCATCTCACGGGCGCGACGCGACGCGACGTCGATGATGCCCTTCGCTTCGACGTCCGGGATCCGGAGCTTGTCGCAGAGGGATTTCAGCATCTCTGCTTCAGCAGGGCCGTGCTCCCCGTCCGCGTACGTGACGAGTACCGCGTGCTGCAACAGAACGCGCCGGTCGTCGTAGCTAAGGTCGGTGATCGGAACGTCGTCGATGGTGCGAGGCGATCTGGCGTAGAGCTCGAGCTCGCGCCGCTCGCTGGGCGTCGCCTTGAACGCTTCCAGGAGAGCGGTGATGACCTCGCTCTCCTCGCTCGTCACGTGCCCGTCTGCCCAGGCCACACTGACGAGACCCTTCACGATCGCCAGATCCTGCTCGTGCATGGGCTCCAAAGTCCCATACTGGGACCCGGCGTCAACGTGCCGATGACACTTTGCGACGCGCAGGCGGAACCTCGACCGCAGGAGGGGCCGGCGTCGCCCCGATACCGGCGATGCGCTTGAGCTCGCGCGTCAGCTCGGAGAGGCTCCGGGACTCGGCCACGACGAACGCCGCCACGAGGTCGGCGACATGGCTTCGTCGGGGCCGGTACGTCGAAGCGACGCTCGGCGCGGCCGCCGGCTCTTCCTCCGGGGGATCGGCGTAGTCCTCGTCGAAGAGCTCGGCGTAGTCGTCGGCGGTCCCCGCTTCGGCTTCGTCGGCCAGCGGGGCGTCAACCGGATAGGCGACGGATTCGGCATCCGCATCCGCGCCGTGGCCCTCTTCGGCGTCGATCTCGGCGTGAAAGCCAACTTCGGCGCTCTGCTGCGCGACGGCGTCGGAGGCCTCAGCCTGCCCCGCCGGGACGACCATCGAGGGGGCACCCTCACGCTTCGCTTCGTCCGTGACGGTTGCAATGCTGCGAAAGCCGAGTCCGGGGACGGTCTCGGTGTGACGGGGAGGCGCGGCCCGCAGCTCGACGTCGGCGCCCGGAGGGGGCTTTCGTGCGGAAACGCCCGGCAAGTTCGGCAGGACCGCGAGCGCCTCGTCGATGAGGGCCTCGGCCACGTGGGAGAACGACCACTCATCGACCTCGTGTTGCAGAAGAGGCGGGTCGGAGGCCAGCGACGAGTGGAGGCCGAGCTCCTCCACGATGGCTGCCGCGGGCCCAGCGCCGCTCGCGCCAGCGGACTCCTCGGGCAGCGCCTCGGGCGCGGAAGGCCGATCGTCGTCGAACTCGCAGAATGCCGCGGGCACGTCCCACGCTTGCTCTTCGAGCTCGCCGGTTGCCTCGCCCCTGTCATGGGGCTCCTCTTCCGTCCGAACAACGAGCTCGTCCGCGGGCGCCGACATTGTGACGCCCACGTCGTACGCGTCTGCGTCGTCTGCGTCGTCTGCGTCGTCTGCGTCGTTTGCGTCGTCTGTGTCGTGCGCGTCGTCTGCGAATTCTACGGCTGTGGCCGTCGCGACGAGAGGCACGCGCGCAGCGATCTCCGAGGCGTCCACGTCCTCAGCGAGCATCGGGGCAACGTCGGAGAGTGAGTCCACGTTCGACTCCACAACGTCCAAAACGACAGCGTGACCCTCCGTCGCCGCGACTTGCTGATTCTGCAGTTCAGGGGCTTCGCTGATGCCCGAAACGCGCGGCGACGCAGCGACGCTCGTGGACACGAGCAGCGGCGGCAGGCCCGAGAAGGGGTCGCTATCGCTGACCGCCTCTGGCGGCTCGACGGTGGGTTCGGCGTGCAGATCGAACATCGGCGCAAAACTGCGCGCTTCCTGCGATGTCGACGTCGGAGCCGCCACCTCGAGCTCTCGAAACAGCGGCTCCTCCGCGGCTCGGGCCTCGTCCGGCACCGGAGCGCCGAACAGCGCCAGCTGCAGCGCGTCTTGCTCGTCTGGAATGCGAGTTGAGACGGCCGGCACGCGCTCGACCACGGAGATTGTCGTATCCGGAGCCGCGATGTCCGAGTCGAGGTGCTCGTCGCCGGGAGCCGACGCCAGAGAGCCCGCGTCGACGTCCGGCTCGGGGGCTGCCGGCTCCGCGGGCGGCGCTTCCGGCGCGAGCCACCCGGCCGCGAGGGAAGCGTCTGTGATCGACGTGCCGTAGCTTCCGATCAGCACCGTCCCCTCGTGCTCGCCGACGTCTGCGTCGAAGTCCACGGGGGGCGTGCGGTCAGTGTCGGGCTCCGCGGCGTCGTCGGGCGAAGCGGCTTCCTCAGCATGGGCAGCGTCTCGTTCGCGCGGCATATCGTCGACGAGCGGCGCATCTCCTGCGCCAGCCAGCGCGTCCTCTGCCAGTGAACCCACAACGTCGGGCGACGAGACAGTGACGTCGGAACCGTCCATCATACGACGGCCGAGCACGACGCCTTCGAACGATGTCGTCGGTTCGTCGACGAGCAGGATCGGTTCCTCGACGAAGACGAACGGCTCTTCTTCGACGTCCTCGTCCGTTTGGAGGTTCGGTGATTCCGGCGCGCCCGCCGAGGTCGGCTCGATGCTCGTGACGAACGAGCCGAGAAAGGGCGTCCTCTCCGGTTCGATGGTGAGGAGCGAGGCGCTCTCGCTCTCGGTCTCGACCGAAGAGAACCCGTCGAGCGCCCACATCGAGGCGTCTGCAACCAGGCCGGCTTCCGGGATCCCGAATTGCGGTGAGTCCGGCACCACAAGGAACGGAGCAACGACGGGAACGACGGGGGTCGGACCCTCGGTCGAAGAAGGTTCGGATGGAGCCGAAGGCGCCCTCGGTTCGGCACGAGGGGTGGACGGAGCGGCCGTTTCGACGGCTGCCGCTTCCGCAGCAAGGAGCTCGGGGGCCGGCTCGTCGAACAGCGCGCTCGTGGAGCGGACCCGAGCGACATCACGGTGCAATCGAGCCAGGGCACGCCGAGCGGCCGCTCGATTCACGGGAATGAGCGCGGCCTCGATCTCGGTGATCAACCGCCGGATGCCGCGCTTTTCCTGGGTGGTTGCAACGCGAAGCAGCGCCGGGGCCGGTGACCTGCCCGTCTCGAGGAGCCGCTTCAATACCGCGCGGAGACAGGCTTCCGTATCGCCGGGCTGCGAGGCCTGGCGCTTATCGACGCGAAGCGCGCCGTCCTCATCCAGGTAGACGTTCGCGATGCCGAGCGGCCCGTCGCCGAGGCAGTCGGCCGTGCCGAGTACCAGATATCCCGCTGTTTCCGGGGAAACCGCGGCAAGGGCGCCCCGCGCCGCAATCAACACTTCCGAAACGGTGACGGACATCGATGGTTCGTCCTGGCTCGGGAACGTCTCGCCCACTCGGCGACACGGCCCGCCCCTCTCCCTTATCGATGGCGGCCGATTCTGGGCAAAGAGCTTGCTGATGGAACGCACCGGACCGCCGCCTGCGCCCCGATTTGCAGGCCGGGTGCTCGCCGCGCTGTCGCGCCCCTTGCTATAGTGGCGGACGATGCGGGCCTGTCCGCGGTGCGGCAACAAAAACCCCGATGGAGCCGCTGCTTGCGGTGCCTGCGGCGCGCTCCTGGAGCCTGCCGCCGCCCGACCGGCGGCGGCAGCCAGCCTGAAGCAGACGATGCTCGGGATGGCTCCCGGCTCGGCTCCTGCGCAGCGACCGGCACCGGCGGCTCAGCCCACACAGACCCCGGGAACGGTCCCGCTCACTCATGCCGGCACGATGCTCGGGATGCAGAGCCCCTTCGCCGCGAAGCCAGCACCTGAGCGCGCCCCCGAACCGCAAGCTCCGGCCCCGGCTTCACCGCAGGGGGGAAGCCTCAAGCGAACGATGCTCGGCTTCGCAGGGCCGAGCCCCGCTGGCCGTGCGCCGGATTCGATTCCCCTCACACCTCCGGCAATGACGCCACCCGCGCAGACGCGGCCGACCGCCAATCTGGGAGGCACGCTCGTCTACGACGATCAACGCGCACCCGCAAATCAGTTCGCGCCCGCTCCTCCAGTCGCGCCGACGGCGGCAGACCCGCCGCCACCACCGGCTCCTCCCGTCGTGAGCCATCACCAGACGATGCTCGGCGTCGCGCGACCGGGCATTGCTCCCTTGCAGCCGGGCAAGGCCGTCAAGCCATTCGTGCCTGGCGCACAGCCCCCGGAGGCGCCGCGTCCTGCACCTCCCCCGGCACCTCAGAGCGGGCTCGTCTCCAATGCGAGGCCCGCGAAGCGCGGTCGCCCTCGCGGCGCCCTCGTGCTGATCGGCGTGGCCGCCGCGCTGGCAGTCACCGCCGGAGTCGTCGCGTTCCTCTGGGAGGCCCCTCGACCGATGCGTGCGGAGGTGATGCTCGACGAGCGCGGGAACGAGGCGCTCGCGCTGACCTGCGACGATTGCGTCGACGGTACCGTCGTTTCCCTGGGCGCGAGCAAGGCGACGTTCAAGACGAAGAAGGCCGAGCTCGCGCTCGCGAAGCCCCTGGAGATAGGCAGCAACAAGCAGGTCGTCTCCGTTCATCGGCCCGGCATCGGGCGTGACGAGGAGGTGACGCTGACCGTCGCACTCGGCTACCGCGTGCGTGGGGTCCTGACGAGTCTCACGGAGGATCCGCCGAAGCTCAAGGTGGCGGTGCAGGCGACGCCGGGTGCCGCGGCAGTCGTCGACGGGCGCTCAGTCACGCTCGACGCCACCGGCAAGGGAGAATATTCGCTCGACGTCTCGAAGGAGCTGGAAGGCCCTGCCGACACGATCCTGCCGTTCGAGAAGAAGCTGCCGTACGTCATCACGGAGCCTGGCTCCGAGCCCAAGAAGGGCGACGTCACCCTGCGCTTCGGCATCGTGCCGCTCCGAGTGTACGCACCCGGCGATTCCATCGTGCTCGAGAGCGAGACCTTCATGCTCAGCGGTCGCACGTTGAAGGACGGCCGCATCACGGTGGCGGGACGTCCCATCACCGTGGACGCCGAGGGGCGCTTCGCGCAGCTGATGAACGTTTCCTCGGTCGGAGAGACGACGGTCGTGGTGCGTGCCGAATCGAAGGATCACGCCCCGCGCCTCGTGCGAGCGCGGGTGAAGCGCGTCGCGAGCCTTCGCGACGAGGCCACCAGCTTCCGCCAGAGCGCGGTGTCCGACTACGCAACCATCGCGGCGGATCCGAAGAAGGGCGAAGCCGTCGTCTTCGACGGCGAGGTGATGGAGGCGCGACTCGACGGCGAGGAGACGGTCCTCCTTCTCGACGTGAAGAAGGGCTGTGCGCAGCAGCCGTGTCTCGCACGAGTCGTCTACGGCGGTCGCTTCGAGACGAAGAAGGGCGCGACGCTCTCCGCCTACGGGTACGCTCACGGAAACGTCGACGGGCCGCGCAGCGGAGCCCAGATCCCCGAGCTCTTCGCCGAATTCCTCCAGAAGTCGAAGCCGTGACGAAGCGCCGAGTGCGCGCCCCCGAGGCACCGCCTCCGAAGAGTGCTCGCCCACCGTGCGCCCGCTGGGTCGGGCCGCTCACCGCCGCACTGCTCGGCTCGTCGGTGCTCCACGCACGGTCAGGGCTGCGCGATCCCACGGTTCCGCATCGCATCGCCGTGGGGCCGCCGGCGGGGGTGTGGCCGATGCAGCGCGGTGACGCGGCGCGAACGGGCCGCACCAGCGTCGCATTTCCGACCACTCCGATGGTCGTCAAGAGAATCCCGCTGTTCGCCGATCTCGCGACCGGGCCCGTCGTCGACGACAGGGAGCACCTCGTCGTGGCGACGAAGGACAGCAAGCTGGTGGAGATCATGCCCTCGGGGCAGGTCGCCTCGACGTTGACCCTCGACGCACCGGTCGTCCTCGGACCCGTGCTCGAGAGCGACGGAACGCGGTTCGTCGTCACGCGGGAGGGTGTGGCGGTCGGCGTGTCCGCGGACGGCGCGGTGGCGTTCACGACGCCGCTCGGCGTATCGAGGGGGTCGGTCCTCGCCGAACCGCTTGCGACTCGTGACGGTGCGGCCGTGGTGGCTCTCGGCTCTCGACTCATGAAGGTGGGGTCCGACGGCGACGTGCGCGCTTCGGCCGAGCTCGACGAGGCCGTCGTCGCGATCACGGAGACGTCTCGCGCGCTCTACGTCGGAACCGAGACGGGCCGGATCTTCGAATGGGTACCGCCCGAAGTGCCGCGCTCACTCGGGAGCCTGGGCGGCAAACCGACGAGCGAGCTCGTCGTGCTCGACGCCTCGCGTGTCGTCGCCGCGGTGCGTGGAACGGCGCTTGTCGAGCTCGTCGTGCGGGACGGCGCGCGAGCGACGCTCGTGTCGCTCGCTCCGGACCTCGTCATCGACACGCCGGCAGTCACACCGGCGGGCGAGCTCCGGCTCACCACGCGTGGCGGGTGGCTGCTCGGATACGCGGGCTCGCGCGAGACCCTACGCCACGCCACGACGCCTCCCACGACCCTGCCTGCGTTCGTACATGCGGACGCGACCCTTCCACCCCTTGTCGACGTGACCGGAGCAGTTGCGTTCGTCAGTCCCTCTGCCGCGTTCGGCATCGTTCTTCCCTCCGGCGAAACGCGGACCACGATTGTGTCGGAGTGTGGCCCTCCTGGTGCTTTCGTCCCAGCGGGCCGACAGCGGCTCGCCGTCTTCTGCCGGTCTGGGTTCATCGCGGTCGTGGGCCAGGCGCCGTCTGTTCCTTCGGCTTCCCCGCCCACTGCTACCCCTTCGTCTTCGCTGCGCTTCCCCTAGCGCTACGGGATCGACTGACTATACTGCAACCCGGACCGTTCAGGTCCTCATTGACGCCTGCTCATCAAGCCATGATCTCCATCACCAAGCTCGCCGCCGAAAAAGTCAAGGAAATCGCCTCCGCAGAGGGCCTTCTGGGCCAGGGGCTCCGCCTCCGGGTCATCGGGGGTGGCTGCGCCGGCTTCCAGTACGACCTCTACTTCGAGGAGACCCCGGCGGACATGGATGAGCAGTTCGAGTCCAACGGCATTCCGCTGTTCGTGGATCCATTGAGCTACCAGTACCTGGATGGGACCGAGATCGACTACGTCGAGGGCGCCCATGGTTCGGGCTTCAAGTTCGGAAATCCGAACGTGACGAGCACCTGCGGCTGCGGCTCCTCGTTCAACGTCTAAAAGAGCGCGGGCGGTCCACGCCTCGCGCAACCATTCGCCTCCGGCGTGCGTACCTCTTCCGAAGGGGACCGAAACGGTCCCCGCAACCGGAATGACCGCCGCGCTCGGCCTGTTTTCGACAGGCCCCCGAGAGGCACTCAATGGCATACGACGCGGACCCTACGATTTCTCGCTACATCACGCAGGTGCAGGGCTACCCGCAGCTGAGCCGCGAAGACGAGCTCGAGCTGGCCAAGCGGTGGGCCGAGAAGGGGGACCAGGATGCTGCCGACAAGCTCGTGCGCGCCCATCTGCGGTACGTCGTGGCCATCGCGCTCAAGTACCGCCGTTACGGGGTTCCGCTGGCGGAGCTCATCGCAGAGGGCAACTTCGGGGTGGTCCACGCGCTGAAGAAGTTCCAGCCCGAGCGTGGCAACCGGTTCGTCACCTACGCGGCATACTGGATCCGCGCGTACGTGTTGAACTACGTCATCCGATCGTGGAGCCTGGTCGGTGCGGGGTCGGGCGCGCTCCGGTCGAAGATGTTCTTCCGTCTTCGCCGCGAGAAGGTCCGGGTCCTGAATCTGGTGGGTGACGGCGAAGCCGCCGACGACCTGCTGGCGACCCGGCTCGGGCTATCGCGTGATCAGGTTCAAGGGATGCTGCGCCGGCTCGAGGCGCGCGACGTGTCACTCGACGCGAAGGTCTTCGACGACTCGGGCACGGCGGTCCTCGACACCCTGATAGCTCCCGGCCAGGATCAGGAGCAGTCGCTTGCAGCAAACGGTCTTCGGGATCGGCTGCGCGACGCGGTGAAGGACGCCATCGAGGAGCTCGACACGCGCGAGCGCTTCATCGTCGAAAAGCGCCTGATGGCCGATCCGGAGGACGAGCTCAGCCTTGCCGAGCTCGGTCGCCAGCTCGGAGTATCGCGTGAGCGCGCCCGCCAGCTCGAGGCACGGGCCAAGAAGAAGCTCAAGGGTCGTCTGGAAGCCCTGTCGCGGGATGATGTCGTCGACGCCGCACCGGGCGCCGCGTCAAGGATGCCCGCGTGGCAGCCCGAACCGATGCTGCAGAGCCATCCAATGGCGTCGAGCTGAGCGCCCGCCAGAGCTGACCGCGCTTCACGCCGCGTCGTTCATCGGACGGCGTGAAACGCGGGGTCGACCTGGAGGATCTCCAAGGGTAGTCTCGCGCGCGCTGCAGTTGCACAGGCGATCGCTTCGGTTCCGCAAGGCGCCGGAGAGGAAAGTCCGGGCTCCACAGAGCAGGGTGCCGGGTAACGCCCGGTGAGGGCGACCTCGAGGAAAGTGCCACAGAAAACAGACCGCCGCGCCGTTGGCGCGGTAAGGGTGAAAAGGTGGGGTAAGAGCCCACCGCGCGACCGGTAACGGTCGCGGCACGGCAAACCCCGCCCGGAGCAAGGCCACGTAAAGGGGCGTCCGAGGGCTGCTCGCCCGAGCCCCAGGGTAGGCCGCAAGAGGCGCGCGGCGACGCGCGCCGCAGAGGAATGACCGCCACCGCCGAAAGGCGGAACAGGACCCGGCTTACGGGCGGCTGCAGCAGAGCCGGCGGGGCGCAAGCCTCGCCGGCTCGCTTTGCAATGAAAGCAACGAGTGTCCGGCGGGCGTCCGGCGTGCGGGCTACTGCGCGGCGAAGACGAACGGCACCTGTGCCGTGGTGGTGCCGCTCGAGCGAGGGAAATGCCAGCCGCGCACCTTCGACTCGATGCAGTGCGCGAGGTTCGGGTAGCCCTTCGGATCACCCGAAGTAGTCACGTTGTCCACCGAACCGGTGCCGTTGATGGTGATGGTGACGCCCACACGGGCCGTGCTCGGCGCGTCGGGAGTCCGCGCCTGGAGCGCGCCGTCCCAGCAGCCACGCCGCACGCTGGGGCTGAAGTTTGCGACGACCCGCTGGATGGCGTTCCCGTCGAGCTGCCCGCCGGGCAGGCTGTTGTTCGCCGCAACATCTGGGCCTTGCGTGGCCGGGCCGAGCCCGCTGATGCCATTCAGGCCGTTCAGGGAGGAGAGGCCCGTCTTCGCCGAGGGCGTCGGTGGTGCTTCCGTCTTCTGGGCGGTCGTAACGGCCTTCTTCGTGTTGCCGCCCGACACGGTCGACTCCTCGAGGACCATGGGATCGGCAGAGGGCGTGCTCGCAGGCGTCGCGCTCGCGGGAACCTCCACGTATTTGACGACCTCTTGCTTCTCCGTCTTGCCGAGCAGCACGGCGCCGATGGTGACGCCGAACGCGAGGGCGACGATGAGCGCCGTCCAGGCCACGGGATGCGAGACGCCCTTGGGGCGCGCAGCGATCTGATCGAGCAGATCGCTCGGCACGTCGGATGCGGCCGCACGCTGCCTCTGCAGCTGCGCCTCCAGGGGAGACGGCGCCGGTATGGTGTGCATCTCGTTTTCCGCCGGGCCGTCGCGACGCGCTTCTTCGACGAGCGCCACGAGCTCGGGGAACTGCTTCAGGGGCTTCCACTCCTCGAAGCCCTCGCGCCAGACCAGGGACTCGAAGGTCGCCTTGCGCTCCGCCGCCTTCTCGCGCAGCACCGACAGCCCGACCGGGCCGAGCGGCGTTCCGTCGATTCCAATGTACCATTCGTCGGCCGCGGCGGGCGCGCTGGCGGCCGCCACGCTCTGGACGGCGACGCTCGAGAACGCAGCAGCGAGCGAGCTGCCGTCGTGGATACGCGTCGGCGGCTCTTCGTCGAAGTCGCCCTTTGCCGGCTCCGCAAGGGCGGGCGCGTCCTCTGGTGGCTTCGGGATGGGCTCCGCGGTCGGCCTCGTCATCGCCGGCTTCGTTGCTGCGGGCGCCGTCGCGAGCGCCTGCTCTTCGGCGATGGGTGTCGCCTTCTCGGCGACGGCAGCGACGGCCGCCCCACCGCGGCGGGGCGGCGGGACAGGCCGCTTCACGGTCGCTGCCGTGCTCGTGGTCGGACGTCGCAATCCGGGCCCAGCGCCGACGCCGGTCGGGCCCGCGGGGCGACGTGCCTGCGCGCCGACGGGCTGCCCAGCGGTCGCGCGTGGGACCGCGGGACCGGTCTTCTTCTGAGCCTGAGGCGCAGCGATAGCTGGCTCCAGTTCGTCGGCGGCCACGCCAGGCGGGGGGATGGAATCATCCGGGACAGTCGCGCTGTGAATGTCGATGACGTGCCCGCACTTGCGGCACTTCATGCGCGACGAGTGTCGCTCCGCGAGCTTCTCGTCGGCGATGCGATACTTCGCCTTGCACTGGGGGCACAGAAACTTCATGCGGCGGTCGGGCAGCGGATACAGGGCGAGCAATCGATGGGGACGGGCGAAGGACTCTTCACAGCAGACTGAGCAAGTGTTGCTTGATCGACTGCCGTGTCACATCGTCGGGCGCAACATTTAACGCACGCTCCCACATTTCGGTCGCCTTGTTTCGAAAGCCGGCCTTCTGGTACAGGATTGCTAGGTTTCTCACGGCCGGGAAATGCCTGGAGTTTATCTCAACGGCGCGCTCCAGCTCACTGATTGCTTCGTAGGTCTGGCCCTTCTTGCCGTAGAGGAGGCCCAGATGGAAATGAAGGCGGAACGCGAGCGGGTCGATGGCGATCCCGCGCCGGAGGTGAACCACTGCGTCATCGAGCCTTCCCTCCTGGTAGGCGGATACCCCCGCAGTCAGCTCACGCTCGGCCTCGGCCGACATCTCACGTACTTTCGAGCTGGTGGGCTCTTCCTCGGCTTCGAGTGCTGCTTCAACAGCGCGCAGTACATCCGCGATCTTGAACGGTTTCTCGACGTAGTGCTCGACTCCGCAGCTCTCACGGAGATCCTCGGCGAAGCGCCATCCCCGGTAGACGGCGCTGATCATGACGATGGGAATGTGGGCATAGCGCTTACTCGCCTTGATGCGGCGGGCAATATCGAACCCGTGAACCTCCGGTAGCATGGCGTCGAGCAAGATCAGGTCCGGGGCGTGCTCCTTGACCATACCGAGGGCGGCCCGGCCGTTGTCTGTAGATACGACGCGATAGCCCCGGCTCTTCAGGAGACGCTCGAGCATCGTGCGAATCTCGAGCTCGTCGTCCACCACAAGCACGGTCTTGACCCCGGGCGCCTTCGCTGGGATGGCGCTGTCGGGCAGGTCCGTGACGACGCTCTGCTCCTTCGACAGATCGCCGAATCCGGAGTCTGGGAAGTCGCTGTCACGTGCGCGCCCCATCTTCTCGTCCACGACGACGGTTGGCTCCTCCACCGGCGACGGCGCCTCTTTCGCCGACGGCGTGTCGACCACGAGGGGCCCGGGGGGTCGAGAGGCGACCGCAGCCTTCTTGACCACATCGGGGGGGCAATCAGGGCCGATGTAGTACTCCTCCCCTCGCGACTGCGCGGCGTACGCCTTCTCTATCGCGTCGCGCAGCGGAGGCGGCAGCGCCACGTAAGGGAACACTTTCTTGTCGGTCACGAACTCGAGCTCGTCGATGACCTTCTTTTCGAGAGGGTTCGCCATCGCGACGAAGAGGCGATCGTCCCGGACGAGGATCGGCAGGATGACGTGACGGCGCGCAATCTCCAGCGGAAAAAGCTCCAGATCCGACAGACGGATACATACCTGGCGAAGATCTATCGCGGGGACGCCGAACTGCTCGCTGAGCGACTTCAGCTCCTCGATGTCTTGCTTGTCGTTGCTCGGCCTCGAGCCCGGATCGTCGGAGCTCTGCGGTCGCTGCTGCAGCGAGATGCGCCCGATGTTCTTCTTGTCACCTTGAGCCATGACTCGCCGGGCGCGCCGACCAAACAGCCGGGCCCACGGCTAGCAACTCTCTCAGGCGGGTGGCCAAAGTCAATCGTGCTCCTCCGCGCTTTTGCTCGAGTCTACGTGCTTGACCACTTCCCGCTCTTGCGCTGGCGCCTCGCCCGGCCCTTCGTGCTGCTTTTCTGCTTCCGGTGGGCGTGCCGGAATACCGTCCGGCTCGAGTGTGGCACGGCGCTGCTCGGCCCACTCTGCAAAGGACCCAGCGAGGATCGCGCGCCGCGCCGACCCCACCAGCGCCTGGTAAAAATGGATGTTGTGCAGGCTGAGGAGCCGCAGGGCGAGGATCTCCCCTGCCACGTAGAGGTGGCGGATGTAGCTCCTTGTGTACCCTGCGGCGCAGACCGGGCATGTGCAGGTAGGGTCGAGCGGCAAGATGTCGTTCCGGTAGCGCGCGTTCTTGACGACGAGCTTGCCGCTGCTGACGAAGGCCTGCCCGTTCCTCGCGTTGCGAGTCGGCAGCACGCAGTCGAAGAGGTCGACGCCCTGGCCGATGGCATGGATCAGATCGGCCGGAGTGCCCACGCCCATCAGGTACCGGGGGCGGCCCGCGTCGAGGTGCGGGACGATCTCGGTCAGAGCGGCGTGCATCGAAGCGGGCGGCTCTCCGACACTGAAGCCGCCGAGCGCGAGGCCGTCAAGGGGCAGCGCCGAGAGCTCGCGGGCGTGGCGCAAACGGAGCGCGACATCGGTGCCGCCCTGCACGATCCCGAAGAGCGCTTGCTCGGGCTTCTTGCTCTCGAGACAGCGGATGGCCCACCGCGTGGTCGTCTCGACCGCTCGCACCAGCTCCGGGAGCAGCGCCCCACCCGGAGGGCAGATGTCGAGCGACAGCGCGATGTCCGAGTCGAGCAGCCCCTGGATGCGCATCGCCTCCTCCGGGCTGAGGAAGCGACGCGAACCGTCGAGATGCGACGAGAACTCGAAGCCGTCCGCCGTCACCTTCCGCAGCGGCGAGAGCGAGAACGCCTGATAACCGCCCGAATCGGTGGCAATGGCGTGCGGCCAGTGCATGAAGCGATGCAGGCCCCCGTGGTCGCTCACGATCTCGGGGCCGGGCCGGAGCCACAAGTGATACGTGTTCGAGATGAGCATCCGGGCCCCGGTGCCGGACACCTCGAAGGGGTCGAGCGCCTTCACGGTGCCCTGCGTGGCGACCGGCATGAAGCCGGGCGTGGGGACGGGCCCGTGAGGCGTCTCGATTCGCCCCGCGCGCGCCTCGCCCGAGGTCGCCTCGAGATGAAAGCGGATCACGACAGCGGCTCCGGGATCCACATCGCGTCACCGTACGAGAGAAACCGGTAGCCGTCTTCGAGGGCGGCCGCGTAGGCCGCGAGCATGCGCTCTCGCCCCGTGAAGGCCGCGACGAGGGCGAGCAGCGTGCTCCGCGGCATATGGAAGTTCGTCAGTAACGCATCGACTGGGCCGAAGGGGTAGCCCGGCTGTATGAGCAAGCGCGTGGAACCCGTCATGGCTCGAACGACGCGAGGGTCCCGGGGATCCCGCGCGCTCTCGAGCGCCCGAACGACGGTCGTGCCGACGGCGACGACACGCGCGTTCCGCTTCCGGGCCTCCAGCACGGCTTCTTCGAGCTCTGGACTGACGGAAACGAGTTCCTCGTGCATGGGGTGCTCGTCGAGATCCTCGGCGCTGACGGGGCGAAAGGTACCGACCCCGACGTGGAGGGTCACGAAGGCCGTCGCGACGCCGCGCGCCCGAAGCCGGCCGAGCGTCGCCTCCGTCGCGTGGAGGCCCGCTGTCGGTGCCGCGATCGAACCGGGGTGCCGTGCGAAGACCGTCTGGTAGCGCTCGACGTCCGCGGGTTCGTCCGGCCGCCGGACGTACGGCGGCAGGGGTACGTGGCCGTGCGTCTCCAGCGCGGCGGCCACGCCGCCCCTCGCGGTCACGCGTACCCGGAGCGTGCCTTGGTCGTCCGAGCCGACGACCTCGCAGGTGAGCGCGCCGGACTCCACGCGAGCCCCCTCTCGCAGCGGGCGGTTCGCCCGCCCGAGCGCGAGCCAGAGCTCCTCATCGGGGGAGACGCTCTCGACCCGGTTCGTGAGCAGGAGCTCGACGCGCCCTCCCGTACCTGGCCGTGACCCGAGCACCCGCGCGCGCAGCACCTTCGTGTCGTTGAACACGACGAGACTCCCCTCCGGAACGAGGTCCGCCCAGTCGCGGAACAGCGCGTGCCGGACACCATCGCGCCCGACGACGAGCAGCCGCGCGGCCTCCCTGTCGGCAAGAGGATGCTGCGCGATGGCCGCTTCGGGCAGCGCATAGTCGAGCAAGCTCGTCTTCACGACGGCTACGTAGCTCAAAGGCGCGCGAGCTACGAGCCGGCGCGAGCGCCGAGGGCGGGCGTCGCGCCGGGATATTTCACATTTCGGACGCCGCAAGCTCG
>CAYUAW010000016.1:0-9815 GCA_964442485.1 uncultured Polyangiaceae bacterium | reverse complement strand
GCCGGCTCAGCGGCTCTCGAAGGTGATGCCGAGCCGGGTCATCTTGCGCCAGAGTGTCGTCGGGCTGATGTCCAGGGCCTCCGCGGCGCGCTCCCGGCTGCCATCGTGCTCGCGAAGCGCCGATTCGACGGCGTCGCGCTCCGCCTCGTCGACGATGTCGGCCAGGGTCCGCCCCGTCGGCCGCCAGCGCTTGGCGGGCGCCTGCGGCAAGATGTCGTCCTGGGTGATGACGCTCGACGTGCAGAGGGCCACCGCTTGCTCGACCATGTTCTCGAGCTCGCGAACGTTGCCGGGGAACTCGTACGCCATGAGCCGGTCCATCACCCCATCGGCCAGGCGCGCGCTCGCGTTCATCTTGCGGTTGTACTTGTCGAGGAAGAACTGAAAGAGCGTGGGAATGTCCTCGGGCCGGTCGCGCAGCGGTGGCAAGTGGAAGCGTGCGACGTTCAGCCGGTAGTAGAGGTCCTGGCGAAAACGCCGCTCCTCGACCGCCGTCGAGAGATCGACGTTCGTCGCCGCAATGACGCGAATGTCGACCTTCAGGGACTTGTTCTCCCCTACCCTTCGCACCTCTCCGTCCTGGATGGCGCGCAGGAGCTTCGCCTGGAAGGACATGGTCGTCTCGGCAACCTCGTCGAAGAAGAAGGTGCCCCCATCCGCCTCCTCGAAGAGCCCCTTGCGCGCGTTCACGGCGCCGGTGAAGGCCCCGCGCGCGTGGCCGAACAGCTCGCTCTCGAGCAGCGTCTCCGTGATGGCGGCACAGTTGACGGTGACGAAGGGGCGTTCGCTACGCTTGCTGTTCGCGTGGACGGCCCGTGCGATGAGCTCCTTGCCCGTACCGCTCTCGCCGGTGATGAGCACGACCGCGTCCGTCGGCGCGATCTTCACGACCCGCCCCAGGATGTCGCGGATCGCTTGCGACCGCCCGACGATATTCTCGAAGTGGTACTTCTCCTTGAACTCCTGGGCGAAGAGCTGCACCTGCCCGTGGAGCTTTCGCGACTCGACGGCCTTCGACACCTTCACGAGGAGCTCCTCCTCCGTGAACGGCTTCTGGATGTAGTCGAAGGCACCGAGGCGCATCGCCTCCACTGCGCTCTCTATGGTGCCGTAAGCCGTCATCACGATGACCTCCGTCATCGGCTGCGCTTGCTTCAGAGAGCTCAGGACCTCGATGCCGTCGGAGCCGCCCATCCGGAGGTCGGTGAGCACCACGTCGAAGGCGCCGGTGGTACCGAGCTCGCGCCCCTCCGTCCCGTCAGCTGCTTCGTCGACTTCGTAGCCCGACCCGCGCAGCATCATTGCCAGCGTGGTGCGCATGTTGCGCTGATCGTCTACGACGAGGATCTTTCCCATTTCTTCCGCCCCCTGCAGGGTAGTCCGGCGCGGCCTTTTGCGCTCGTATCGAATGTGGGGCTCGGCCCTCCGAACGTACAGGCGCGGGGCCGCATGTCACGGAGTCGGACGCGGTTCCTTCGCGTCGGCGCGCGCCCGCTCGATGGCGAGCGTCAGATCGCGCACGTCGAAGGGCTTGACGAGGGAGCGCGTGCTCGGGTCGGTCGAGCCGAGCACGGTGCGGCTCGCCGACATCAGCACGATCCCGAGGTCCGGTCGTTCGCCGCGGAACTGCTCGGCGAGCTCGCGGCCGTCGCCGTCGCCGAGCTTCACGTCGAGCACGGCCACATCGATGCTGTCGCGGTACTGCTCGAAGAGCCGCCGGCACTCGGCAGCGCTCATGGCCGCGTACACCGAGTGGCCCAGTCGCCGGAGCTGGCGGGCCACGGCGCCGACGAGCGCGACCTCGTTGTCCGCGAGAAGGACGAGGGCAGGAGACACGTCTCCGGAGGTCTCGCGCGGCAACGGCGCCTGCTCGCGAACAACGGCGGTCGCTGGCCAGCGGACGCGGAACTCCGCACCCCCCCCGGTGCGATCGCCAACGATGACGTCCGCCCCCGTGGCGCGCGCGACGGCGTCGACGATGGCCAGACCGAGGCCGGTGCCCCACCCCGCACCGCTCTCGCCGTCCGCAGGGCGGCGCTTGGTCGTGAAATACGGCTGAAAGATGCGTTCGCGCAGCTCGACGGGAACGCCGGGGCCGTGGTCGGCGACGACGAGCTCCACGCCCCCTGCCGCGATCGGACCGAGGCTCACCTCGATGCCACCCGCGTGCACGCGCGTTGCATCGCGTGCGTTCACGAGGAGATTCAGCACCAGCTGGTGCAGCCGAGCGCGATCGCCGACCACGTCGGGCGTGTCGTGGGCGATGTCCAGCACGATGGGAACGGCGTTCGAGCCGCGCGCGAGCACGGCAGCCGCAGCCTTCACCTCGGCGGCGAGCTGCACCGGACGCCAGCTTCCTGTCTCGTCGAAGGCGATCGCCCGCAGCGAACGCGCGAGCGCGGCGCCCCGCTCGGCTTCCTCGATGATGGCCGTGAAATCCGCGGACGGATCGCCCGTGTGCTCTTGCGCGTCGGCGTAGCCGGCCTGCGCGGTCGCGACGATCGCGGCGAGCAGGTTGTTGAGGTCGTGAGCGAGACCACCGGCGAACCTGGCGATGGTCTCGCTGCGCTCCCGCTGTGCGCGTGACGTCGCCTGGGTGACGCGCTCCGTGAAGTCGACCAGGCCGACCAGGAAGCTTCGGTCGCCCTCGAGCGGCGTTCCATAGGCCTCGACGCTCATCTGCTGGCCGCCCGCGAGGCGGATCACGATGTCCTTCACGTTGAAGGCGTGTCGGTCCGTGAGGAGCGTGGTGACGAGTCGGAGCAGCCCCGGGCTGGCGCTCCCGAGGAGATCGTCGATGACTACGCCGGCGCTCGCGCCGAACAGGCGGCGAAACTGCGCGTTGGCGTGCGCGACGCGCCCGTATCGATCGAGGATGACTTGAGGTACCGGGGCGCGGTCGAAAGCTTCGTCGAACATTCTCGGCTCTGGCCCCTGAACGACTCTTCCGGCGGGCGCGCGGGGGGCTGTCCCGGCCGGCGCGCGTGCAGGGCGCTCGAAGTTCAGCAGTTATAGCATCATTCGGGTGAAAGCTCCCGGAAGCAGTGGTATCGAAGTCGATATGGGTACGTCACCTTCATCTTCGCTTTGCCAGTTGCTCGGAACTCCCCCAAAACGCGAGCAAGTCATCACGGACGCTTGTCAGGTCCTCGACGACGAGGTGGCCGATAAGGGCGGCCTGAGCGGTCTGGCCATCAAGGGTGCCTACGGGGTCATTAAAGGGATCAAGCCGGGCTTCATTCGTGACGTCGTGGATGGATTGCTGGACGACTTCCTGACCGTCCTCGACCCGCTCTATCAGGAAGCGGTAACGAAGGGCGTCCGGCCCGGTGCCCACCTCCAGGCGAACCCTGGGCGGGTCGCCGACGCGCTGCTCGGCGTCACGGACGCAAAGGCCGCGCGCGCCCAGCGGGCTGTGGTGAAGTCGACGTACGACAAGCTCCGCCCCAGCGCGAAGAAGCAAGTTGAGGCAGCGGTCCCGAGGCTCGGCGCGATGCTCGATCGCCACATCTCGTAAGCGGTCGCCCCGCGGAGGGCTCAAAAAGCGCGCTCGCGCGGCCAGCGGGAAAATCGCTGCGCCGCGTCAGACTCCGCGCATGCTTTTGCGCACCCGCACTCCCGAGCCCGCTGCCTTGACAATGGTCGAAGGCCGGAGCAAGTGAGCACACCTCACGTTTCCTGTTGGTTAAAGAAAGGCCAATCTTAGAGATGGCGACACAGCAGGAGCCCGGGGCATCGGGCTCGACTCTGCCGCATGGCAGCCTGAAACACATTGCGGGCGCAGTCGTCCGGTTCTGCGGCGACTCGGGCGACGGCATGCAGGTGACGGGCTCGCAGTTCACCGCAACCGCAGCGATCGTCGGCAACGACCTCGCCACGTTCCCCGACTTCCCCGCGGAGATTCGAGCGCCTGCCGGCACGCTCTACGGCGTGTCCGGCTTCCAGATCAATTTCTCCTCGCAGGACGTGTTCACACCCGGCGACGCACCCGACGTGCTCGTCGCGATGAACCCCGCCGCACTGAAGACGAACCTGAAGGATCTTCGCACCGGCGGCTTGCTCATCGTCAACAGCGGCGCCTTCAATGCGCAGAACCTGAAGAAGGCCGGCTACGAAATGAGCCCGCTCGACGACGGTTCGCTCGGCTCTTACCGCGTGATGTCCATCGACATCACGAAGAACACGCTCGCATCGGTGGAAGGCTCGGGCCTCTCCACGAAGGAAGCGGGCCGCTGCAAGAACTTCTGGACGCTAGGTCTCATGTACTGGATCTACGGGCGTCCGCTCGAGCCGACGCTGCGCTGGGTCGACGACAAGTTCAAGAAGCGCCCCGACGTCGCCAAGGCGAACGCACAGGCGTTGAAGGCGGGTCACGCCTACGGCGAGACGCTCGAGATCTCCTACGATCGATACGACATCCCCGCCGCGCCTGTGGAGAAGGGCGAGTACTGCAACATCTCCGGCAACACGGCGACGGCGTGGGGCCTCATCGCGGCGACGGAGCTCAGCGGTATCGACATAGTGCTCGGCTCTTATCCGATCACGCCGGCGAGCGACGTGCTCCACGAGCTCTCTCGCTTCAAGCAGTTCGGCGTGACGACCGTGCAGGCAGAGGACGAGATCGCCGCGGTGTGCGCGGCCATCGGCGCCTCGTACGCCGGCAACCTCGGCGTCACCTCCACCAGCGGGCCTGGCCTCGCGCTGAAGATGGAGGCCATCGGCCTGGCCGTCTCGGTGGAACTCCCGCTGGTCGTCCTCGACGTGCAGCGCGCCGGCCCGAGCACGGGCATGCCGACCAAGACGGAGCAGGCCGATCTCCTCCAGGCGGTGTACGGACGCAACAGCGAGTCGCCCGTGTGCGTGCTCGCGGCGTCGACACCCGGTGATTGCTTCTACATGGCCGTGGAGGCGTGCCGGATCGCGACGAAGTTCATGACGCCCGTCATCCTTCTCACCGACGGATATCTTGCGAACGGCGCCGAGCCCTGGAAGATCCCGAAGGTGTCGGAGCTACCGCACTTCCCGGTGAAGTTCCGCACCGAGCCCGACGGCTTCCACCCGTTCCTGAGGGACGCCGTGACGCTGGCTCGCAACTGGGCCATCCCGGGCACGCCCGGCCTCACGCATCGCATCGGCGGCATCGAGAAGGACCATGACTCTGGTCACATCTCGTACGACCCGAAGAACCACGAGAAGATGAGTCGGGTGCGCGCGGCGAAGATCGCCGGGATCGCGCACGACGTGCCCGAGCAGAAGATCGCCGTCGGCAACGACAGCGGCAAGCTGCTCGTCCTCGGCTGGGGTTCCACCTACGGCGCCATCCACGAGGCGGTCCGGCGCTGTCGAGCGCGCGGCCTCGACGTGTCGCATGCCCAACTCAAGTACCTGAACCCGATGCCCCGGAATCTCGGGGACCTGCTCGCGCGCTTCCAGCGCGTGCTCATCCCGGAGATGAACCTCGGGCAGCTCGTGCAGCTCATCAGGAGCCGCTATCTCGTGCCGGCAGAGTCCATGCCGAAGATCCAGGGCCAGCCGTTTCGGATCGACGAAGTCGAAGAGAAGATCCGACAGATCATGGAGAGCTGAACATGTCGGATGCCATCGAAACGCCGAAGCTGACGAAGAAGGACTTCGAAACGGACCAGGACGTCCGGTGGTGCCCCGGTTGCGGGGACTACTCGATCCTGGCCAACGTCCAGCGTCTGATGCCCGAGCTCGGCATTGCGCGCGAGAACATGGTGTGGGTGAGCGGGATCGGCTGCTCGAGCCGCTTCCCGTACTACATGAACACCTACGGGTTTCACACCATCCACGGTCGCGCGCCTGCCTTCGCGACCGGCATCAAGGTTGCGAATCCGAGCCTCAGCGTCTGGCTCGTCACCGGCGACGGCGACGGCCTCAGCATCGGTGGCAACCAGCTGATGCACTGCCTGCGCCGTAACGTCGGCGTGAAGATCCTGCTCTTCAACAACCGCATCTACGGGCTCACGAAGGGGCAGTACTCGCCGACGAGCGAGATGGGCAAGGTGACGAAAAGCACGCCCTTCGGCTCCGCCGACTATCCGCTCGACCCTTGCGTGTTCGCCCTCGGCGCCGGCGCGAGCTTCGTCGGCCGCACCGTCGACGTGCAGGCGAAAGAGTTCGCCGTCGTGCTCCGCCGAGCGGCCGAGCACAAGGGCGGGACCTTCACGGAGATCTACCAGAACTGCAACGTCTTCAACGACGACGCCTTCCTGTCCTTCACCGACAAGAGCGTGAAGGAGGACCGGCAGATCTTCGTCGAGCACGGCAAGCCGTTGCTGTTCGGTGCCGGCAAGACGAAGGGCCTCAGCATCGACGCGCGCACGCTCACGCTCCAGGTCGTCACGCTCGGAGAGAACGGCGTAACGGAGAAGGACATCCTGATCCACGACGAGACGAACGCGACCATCGCGACCATGCTCGCGCGCATGCCCTCGACGGAATTTCCGGTGGCGATGGGCGTGCTCTACGCCGTCGAGCGCCCCACCTACGAGGGGACGCTGGTCGTGCAGGAGAAGCGCGCCCGGGACAAGCTCGGCGTGGGCAGTCTGGAAAAGCTCCTGCACTCCGGCGAGACCTGGACGGTCTAGCCGCGTTTGGGTCCGCTTGCTTCGAGCACGCGGTCTTCGCAATCGGACCCAAACGCTCCCGTTGATTGTCGAACGTCCACCGCTCTCGGGTGCTCGGCGTACCAGCGACGCCTGCGCGCCTCACTACAGGAGCCGTAGTTTGCGCTTGTCGCGGGAGTCGGGGGGCTCGCTGGCTCGACGCGAGCGGGGGAAATCGCTCTCCATGATGGGCGAGAAGAAGTTGTCCTTCTTCACGTTTTCGTCGGGCGAAAACGCGAACTTGTAGCTCGGCGCGGCCCGCTGTGAGCAGTCGGTGCGCTCGCAGAAGCGGCACGTGATGCCGACGGGCACGCCGACGCGGGGCGCGCGCTCCGAAGTCCACCTCGGCAGGTCATCGGCGTAGGCCAGGTGATGCGCGTCCTCGGCGTGCGTGCCGAGGCCGATCGAGTAGACGGTCCCCTTCACGAGGGAGCCGTGGACGGGCGCGGCGTTGACCTTCGCGAAGCAGAAGTATGCGGAGCCGTCGGACATGACGCTGAACTGCCGCGAGATCGTGCTCGGGGTGAGGAACGCAGTGTGCACGACCCACTTCGGGCAGGAGCCGAGCCCCACAGGAAAGCCGAGCCCCGTCGCCGAGTAGCGCTTCGAGATGTTGCCGCCGACGTCGACGCGTAGAAAATGCATCGGTACACCACGACGCTTCGGCTCGGATAGCGTCGTCAGTCGGTGCGCGACGGCCTCGTAGCTCATCTCGAAAGAGCCGGCGAGGCCCTCGACGTCGTAGCGTGTCCGCTGCGCCTCGGCGAACAGGTCCGCGTACGGCATGAGCAACGCGCCGGCGAAATAGTTCGCGAAGTGGATCTTGATGAGGCGCGGCGTCTCCGGGTGGCGCGCGACCAGCGTCTTGCCGATGTCGCGATCCAGCCCGAGCTCCTCGATCCGGCGCAGGCCGAGCACGTGCGCGAGGTCGAACTTGCGTCGCGCCTCCGAGAGCTCTGCCGAGAGCTCGAGCTTCCCGCGAGCCGGGTCGTAGTAACGCACGACGCTCGTCGGCTGCCCCTTCGGCAGCACGCTCACCTCGATGCCAAGCTTCTCGCCGAGCACGGCGGCGAGCGTGTCGCTCAGGACCCTTCGCACGAGTCCGAAGTCGCGTCCGGCAGCCGCCGCGGCCTCCTCGATGCTCGGAAAGTAGTTCCTGTGCGCCTGCAGGAAGTCGACCACCTCGTCGAGGGGCGAATAGTCGAGGTGGAGCGCGGAGTCCGTGCCGTGCCCATGGCGCTCGAGGGACGCGCGCGCCTTCTCACCCGCTTCGTGCCGCGAGAGGAGCTGCTGCAGCTTCTCGGCCTGGCTCCGGGTGTTCTTGTAGAGATTGAAGAGGGTCGTGATCGTCGTGACCGCCATTGGCTCGGCACCGAGCGTCGCGAGATCTTCGCGGTCGAGGTTCAGAGTGCGGAGCAAAGGCTCGTCGAGCAGAAGCGCGAGATTCTGCTCGACGGGCTGCTCTCCGAGGCTGTCGAGGAAGGGTTCCGGCTCGACGTTGAGCAGCTCGAGCGCCTTCCAGAGAAGCGGCAGCTGGACGGCGCGCCGTCCCTTCTCGATCAGGTTCAGGTACGACGGCGAGATGCCGAGCCGGCGCGCGAAGTCCGCCTGGGTCAGCGTCCGATCGAGTCGGAGCTCGCGCAGCCGGTGACCGACGGTGGCGTTCCGCAGGCTCGGGCGCGTTGCCGACGTCATGTTGACAGATTTACACGACGACATCGACAAGTCGACTCACGCCGCTGCCATCCCGGACGGGACCGGACGCCGATGGGGGAAATGCCCTGCTCAGGCGCGCTTCAGCGTAACCGGGACCCGCTGCGAGACCGCGGGAGCTCCCGCGCGGAGCTGCGGCCCGAGTGACCGCGGCCGCGGGATGCCGATGAACTCGACGAAACCCTGCGCCTCGAGCTCGACGAGCGATCTCAGCGCCTCGAGCCGTGGGAGGGACGCCGAGTGGAGCAACTCGGTGATGGTTGCGTGCGGCTTCTGCAGCTGCAAAAGCGCTGTCTGTGACTGCGTGAGGGAGCCTTTGCCCTCGTCAGTGAGGGAGACGCGCCGATCGAGCGGCTCGAGGCGGCTGTGAAAGACGTCCTCGAGGAACGATTTCCCCATCTCGATGACAGCGTTCACGGCCTCGTCCCTGGTGAGCGCCGCGCTGTCCATCACGACCGTCGCGAGCTTCGAGGCGGCCTCGATGTCACCGCCGAGGAGCGCGGTGCGGGCGCGCGCAATGAGCAACGCGATCGTGCGAACCGGGTCGTTCATCGCATGTCCTCGCGCCGGAACGGAGGCGCGAGTCGTGTCGTTGGCAATTGGGATCGTGCTGTGGACCGTGCTGCGTGGAGACGCCTCGGCGGCGGCTCGCGCGGCATCGAAGAACACGTCGATCCCGGGGTAGCGTTCCTGCGGGTCCTTCGAGAGCGCGCGATGGAGCACCAGCGCCAGATTGTGCGGGACGTTGTGTGCGACCTGGTCGAGGAGCGGGGGCATCTCGAACGACACTCGCTCGAGCGCTTCCTCCACGCCCTCCGCGGCGAAGGGCGAGATCCCCGAAAGCATCTCGTACATCACCAGCGCGAGGCCATGCTGATCCGCGCGGCCGTTCACCCGGTCGCTAAGACCGAGGGCCTGTTCGGGCGACATGTACTCGGGGGTGCCGAGGACCTCTCGCTCCGCGGTGACGCGGGTCCCGTCGGGGTCCGGCACCCTGCTGACGCCGAAATCCAAGACTTTGACGAACTCCCTTCCCCCCGGCGTGTCCACCAGGAAGAGGTTGTCCGGCTTCAGATCGCGGTGAAAGACGCCCTTGCTGTGCGCCTCGACGAGGGCCTCGCAGACGTCGCGCGCGACAGCGATGGTGCTCGCCACGGAGAAGTTTCGCCCCGTTTCCAGATACTTCCCGACAGTGTGACCGTACAGCCGCTCCATGACGAGGAACGGTCGTCCGTCACTCGACACTGCAAAATCGAGGACTCGCACCACGTGTGCGTTGTCGAGCATCACCAGAGCGCGCGCCTCGTTGTGAAAGCGCTTCAGCGCCGGCAGGTGATCGCGAAACCGATCCGCCAGGATCTTGACGGCGACGCTTCGCTTCAGTCGAAGATGCTCCGCTTCGTACACCGTACCCATCGCGCCGGTACCGAGACGCGCGACGATCCGGTACGTGTCGCACAGGGTGCTTCCCTC
>CAYUAW010000015.1:45089-50817 GCA_964442485.1 uncultured Polyangiaceae bacterium | reverse complement strand
ATTACCGACTTCGAGCGGTGGATACCACGCGCCACGCGCCTTGTCCCCCAAACCGTAGGCCGAGAGTGGTTCAACCTGCCGAGCCGAGCGGCTCTTCGTGCGTGCTGCAGTGCACGGTCCCCAGGCCGAGCACCAGATCCACCGCCCGGATCGGCACGATGCGTCGTTCGGGGAAGCACTCTCCGATGATGCCGAGCGCGCGCGCGTCGTTCGGGTCGTCGAAGACCGGGACGAGCACCACGCCGTTCGCGACGTAGTAGTTCGAGTAGCTTGCCGGCAATCGCTCGTCTCCCCACATCACCGGGGCGGGCATGGGAAGGCGCAGCACCTCGAGCTTCCGACCCTTCGCGTCGCGCTCGCCCTCGAGCCGCTCGCGGGCCTCGGCGAGCGGCGCGTAGTTCGGATCGTCGTGCCGCGTCTCCTCGGCGAGCAGCACCTTGCCGGGGCCGATGAAGCGCACGAAGTCGTCGACGTGGCCCGACGTGTCGTCACCTGCGACGCCGCTGCCCACCCAGACGACCTTGTCGATGCCGAGGTAGTCGGAAAGGACGCGCTCGGTGCCGGCCTTGCCCAGCCAGGCGTTGCGCGCGTGGGGCCCGGTGAGCAAGCACTCCTCGGAGGCCAGCAAGGTCCCCTCGCCGTCGACGTCGATGGCGCCGCCCTCCAGCACGACGGTCCGCGCCGCGCCACGCTCGACCACTGCCGCGTCCCAGGAGCGCAGGTTACGAAAGCCCGCCACGGCTCGGCCCGCCCGGTCGTCGGCTGAGTGATTCTCGTAGCGCGCCCACCCGTCGAAGCGGAACTTGACGGCGCCGATCTCGCCGTCCCGGCGCACGAAGAGCGGAACGAAATCACGCGTCCACGAACGGTCCGTAGCTGCGTGGAAGAACTCCGTCCGGGCGAGCTCCACGCCGCCCGAGGCGAGCAGGTGACGGATTTCTTGCTCCGCGAGAGGCCCCTCCGCGATTATCCGGACCGTTTCCGACACGGACAGCGCACATGCGATTTCCACGAAGACCTTCGGGATCAGCTCGAACTTGCCGGGCCAGTCGTCGCGGTTGTGCGGCCAGGCAAGCCAGGTTGCCGCATGCGGTTCCCACTCCGCCGGCATGCGAAACCCGAGCTGCCGCGGATGCCCTGACTCCATACTCATGCGGGCTCCATTGCCCCGCGGACCCGAAAAGAAAAGACAAATACGAGGCATCCAGCCTCGACCCCCCGTTCGAATTTCGCAATCGAGGAAGAGCTGGCATCTCGGCCGCAAGATGCCCACATTTCGCGCATGCCCGTCGCACGTAGGTTACACCACAGGCCCATCGACCCTTCCTGGGTTGGGGTGTCCCGGTCGCAGCACGCGGCGAGTGGCGCCTCCCATGCCCGCTTCGAGCCGGCCCCGATGCACGACGAAGCCATCTTCGAGAACGCCGACGAGTACGAGAGCGCCGAGCATCGCGCGCTGCTGGCTCGCGAGCGGCTCTACGCGACGCTCCTCGGCGGCGGCGCTGGCGCGTTCGGCGGGGCGGCCATGTTGCTCGTGGCGCGGGCGCTGATGATGCGCCGGGGCTCCTTCGCCGACCCGGCCGTTGCCCTCGGCGAGCGGCTCCACCTCGGCGGCGCTCCCCCGGAGGTCGTGGGGCTCGCGCTCGCCGTGGCCGCCGGCGCCTTCCTCGGCGCCATCCTCGGACGCTCCACCTGGCGCGTGAATCGTGTTGCCCCTCGCATCCTCTTCTTCTCGATCTTGATGCCGGTCGTGTGGCTCTTCGCGCAGGTGTTCCTCATTGGGCACATGAGCCGCGACTCCGTGTCCGCGGTACCGTTCGTGCCTTTCCTGGTCGGGTCCCTGGCGTACGCGCTGTTCGTCGCCGTGATTCCGGCCGCCCGCCGGGCGAAAGCGATCGAGACCCTTCCCGAGAAATAGCCTCAGGCGCGGCCGAGATCCGGATACCGGCAGACCCGTCGCTTTCCGGTTCGCTTGGCGAGGTACAGCGCCTCGTCGGCGCGACGGAAGAGATCGACGGCGTCTGCGGCGTCGTCCGGAAGCGTTGCGACGCCGATGGAGATGCCGGGGTTCAGCAGGACCCCCTCGTGACGGATGGGCTGACTGCAGATGGCCGAGCAGATGTCCTGCGCGAAGCCGTAGCCCTCCGCAGGGCCGTAGCCCGGGAGCGCGGCGACGAACTCGTCGCCGCCGAAGCGAGTGGCAAACCCTTTCCCGGCGATCATGCGACCAATCAGCTTGCCGCACTCGGCGATGGTGCGCGCGCCGAACAGATGACCGTGCGTGTCGTTGATCACCTTCACGCCGTCGAGATCCATGGCGAGCAGCGCGAGCGGCTCCGACGTGGCCAGAGCCCCCGAGACGCGCGCGGTGAGCTCGGCGTCGAAGCGACGCCGCAGGTAGAGCCCCGTGAGGTCGTCGATGTGGACGAGCTCCTCGATCATCTCCGAGTAGGCGCGGTCGGCCTCGTCCTGCACCTCGAACCGCACGATGGTCGTGCCGAACGTCAGCTTGTCCCCGTTGCGTAGCTCGGCTTCGCTGACTTTCTGCCCGTTGACGAAGGTGCCGTTCGTGCTCTCGAGATCCACCAGCACGAAGCTGTCGCCCCGATCCTGGACGATGGCGTGCCTCGACGATACGCCCTGATCCGGCAGTACGAGGACGGAGTCCACGTCGCGACCGACCGACACGTTGCCCTGCACGGTGGCGCGAACGCCGACTCGCTCGCCCGACATCACGATGAGCGCGGGGCGGAACTTCGCGCGAACGGCCCGCCGGAGCTGGTCCTGCACCCCGTTCGCTTCGTCCAGCTTCAATGTTTCTGCCATGAGTCGCCGACGCTCGAGTTCGAAGGTAGCGCCGGAGCGCGCGCGGGGCGAGCATCTCGCGCACGCTGGCGGATGGAACGCCGATTCAAAGAGCCCGCGTGTCCGCGGGCGCCCCGCCGGGCGGCCGCTCGTGGCGATGTCAGTCGCCGGACCCTATCCAGCGCTTCGTGAGATCCCCGAAGGCGTCGACCCTGCGATCGCGCAGGAACGGCCAGCCGCGCCGCGTCGCTTCGATCTTTCCGAGGTCGCACTCGACGACGAGCACCTGCTCGTCGGCCCCGGCCTCCGCGATGACCACGCCGCTCGGATCGCACACGAACGAGCGCCCCCAGAACTCGATCTCGTCGTTGCCGGACCGCTCGATGCCCACGCGGTTGACGGCGACGACGAACACGCCGTTCGCAATGGCGTGGCTGCGCTGGATCGTCTGCCACGCGCTGAGCTGTGCTGCGCCGAACTCAGCTTTGTCGCGCGGGAGCCACCCGATGGCGGTCGGATAGCAGAGCAGCTCTGCGCCGCGCAGTGCGGTGAGCCGCGCCGCTTCCGGATACCACTGATCCCAGCAGATGAGCGGCCCCACGACCGCGCTCGGTGTGGGGCACGCGACGAAGCCGAGGTCGCCCGGCGTGAAGTAGAACTTCTCGTAGTACTGCGGGTCGTCCGGGATGTGCATCTTCCGGTACCGCATGAGCTCTCGGCCCTCGGGGCCGTAGATGACGATGCTGTTGTGGTACACGCCGGGGGCGCGTTTCTCGAACACGCTCGCGACGACCGTGACAGCGGAGTCGCGGGCGGCCCGAGCGACCACATCCGTGGTCGGCCCAGGGATCGGCTCCGCGAGGTCGAACAGCCCCGCGTCCTCCACCTGGCAGAAGTAGGGGGCCGCGAAGAGCTCCTGAAGGCAGACGAGCGTCGCGCCCTTCGACGCGGCCTCGCGGATGCCGCGAACGGCCTTTTCGACGTTCGCCTGGGTGTCTCGGCCGGTGCTCGACTGTACGAGACCGACGACGGGGTTCTTCCTGGTCGTTGCCACGGCGCATTAGGTAGCAGACGCGCGGGGCAAGAAGGAGGCGGCTCTCCGGAATTGTCTGGCGTGGCTCGTTCTTTGCTACCCTCGGGGGCTTCTGTTCGCACCGTCGCCCTTCGAATACGCGACGGCTCATGGCCGTCCCACGACTCATCACCAAAGCCCCGGGAGGCTCCCCATGCTTTCACTTCGCTTTTCAGCCGCCGCGCTCGCCGTTGCCGCAACCCTCGCCGCCGTCCCGGCCCACGCGGGCATCGACGCCTGTGGAAACATCGACGTGACGGCCGACGCGCAATGTCAGGCGATCGTCGATCCCGTGGCGTGCAAGGCGGAGTGCACGCCGCCAAAGCTCGAGGCCGCGTGCGCCGCGAAGCTCGAAGCCGGGTGCGAGACGACGTGCAACAAGCTGCCTTCGGCGAGCTGCACTGGCAGCTGTCAGGGCGACTGCATGGCGGAGTGCAACGTGAAGCCGGCGGAGTTCGACTGCGAGGGGAACTGTACCGCGACGTGCGAAGGCGATTGCTCGAGCAAGTGCAGTGGCATGGCCTCGGCGTCCGGGGGTGACGCCGGTGCGAGTGCGCACTGCGAGGCGGAGTGCAAGGCGAGCTGCTCCGGCGAGTGTCATGGAAGCTGCACGGCAACGCCCGCCGAGGCGGATTGCACCGGCAAATGCCAGGCGAGCTGCCAGGGGTCGTGCAAGGTGGACACGAACTTCGACTGCCAGACGACGTGTCAGGGGCAGGGGTTCGTGAAATGCCAGGCTGACCTCCAGGAAGGGAGCTGCAACGTGCAATGTCAGAAACCGGAGGGCGCTATCTTCTGCGATGGGCAGTTCGTCGACAACGGAGGGAACGCGAAGGCTTGCATCGACGCGCTCAACGCCTATTTGAAGGCGCACGTGATGGCGAGCGCGTCCGGCACGTCCGGTTGCGACAACAACGGCGTCTGCTCGGCCGAGGGCAAGGCCGCCGTGAACTGTCATTGCTCGACGCCTGCGCGACGCGGCGGGTCAACGTCGACGGCCTTCGCGATCGCAGGCCTGCTCGGCTTGATGGGTGCGCTCCGGATGCGCCGTCGCTGAGCAAGCCGCTTTAGCGAAACGAAGTTGAGCTGATCCTGGACAACAACTGCGGCGACCAGATCTCGAGCAGAGGCTAGCCCGATTCGGCTCTCGCCCATCGGGAGCCGGATCGGGCGTCAGCACCGCGAGACGGAGCCGCTATTACGCTCGCAGCGAGCGCGGTTTCGGGTTACGGCAACAACCCGTGCCGGAACTCATCCTTCACCAGTACGAGCTCTCGCCTTTCTCGGAAAAAATTCGGCGGATCCTCGCTTACAAGGATCTGCCGTGGCACGCGGTGCGCGCGCCGGCCATCATGCCGAAGCCGGAGCTGGTCGCGCTGACCGGCGGTTACCGACGGATCCCCGTGCTGCAGGTGCACAATCACGTGTACTGCGACACCGCGCTCATCGCGCGCGTGCTGGAGGCGCTCGACCCCGAGCCGACGCTCTACCCGACGCCGCTCTCGCAGGCGGTGGCGGAGTGGTTCGACGGCCCCGTGTTCCAGGCTGCGACGCCCTTCGTCGCGCGCCCCACGCGGCTCGACGAGGCGATGCGTCTGATGCAGCCGGAAGAGCTGGCCGGCCTGGTCGCCGATCGGATTGCGATGCAGGAAGCGGATCAGCGCAGGCCTCGCGGCTTCCGGGCGGCGAAGGCCGCGCTCTCCATCTACTTGACGCGGCTCGATCGCGCCGCGGCGCTGAGCCCCTTCCTTCTGGGCGAGCTGCCGAGCATCGCGGATTTTTCCGCGTACCACGTCGTGTGGCTGCTCGATAAGATCGCGCCGGAGCCGCTCGCGAAGCACACCCAGCTGA
>CAYUAW010000015.1:43070-44989 GCA_964442485.1 uncultured Polyangiaceae bacterium | reverse complement strand
GTGTGGCTGCTCGATAAGATCGCGCCGGAGCCGCTCGCGAAGCACACCCAGCTGAAGGCGTGGATGGAGCGCGTCGCGGCCATCGAGGGCGAGGAGCCGACTCCGATGACGAGCGAGGAAGCACTCACCGTCTGTCGCGAGAGCGAGCCATGGGAGCCGGAGGAACCGTTCGACGAGGACCCGGGCTTCGCGAAGGGAGAGGTCGTGACCGTCCGCGCGACGGACTACGGGCGCGATCCAGTGAAGGGCGTCCTCGTGCAATCGCTCCTCGGCGAGATCGCAATCCGCCGGGAAGATCCGCGCGCCGGCACCGTGTACGTGCACTTCCCGCGCATCGGCTACGAGATCGCCCGCGCCGAGACGTGACGCTACGCGATCCGTCGACGCCGTCGCAGCGCGCCCGCGCCGACGATCAGCGCGGCGCTCACGACGAGGCCGCCGCTCGTGCTGCGGCTGCCGAGCGTCGTCACCGCGCAATGCCCGGTCTGCGACGCGCTGCTGGCGGGCGCCGCGACGGAGTAGAGCGAGGAAACGGCCGTGACGTCGTCCGTCTTCAGCTTGCGCTTCATGACGTTGCAGGGCGGCGTGCTGAAGTACATCGTCGCCTTGGTGTCGACCATGTCCTCGCCGAGGCCCCAGAAATGGCCGATCTCGTGGGTGACGATGCTGGTCACGTCGTACTTCGCGTTGCAGCTCCCCACCGAGCCGTTGCCCTTCGAGTCGTCCATGGCGTCGCTCTCCTCATTCGACACGAGTACGGCGAACGGGTGATGCGAATTGACGACGATGTCGGACTCGACGATCTCGCCGGAATCCTGGTTCGTGTACTGGAGCGTGATGGCGAGGTCGTTCTCGTGGCCGGGCAGGGTGATGGGGGCGTAGTAGATCCGGTTCTCCCCGTCCGGCTCGAGCAGCACCGCCGACGCCTTGCGAGCGTCGAAGGTGATCCTCGGGAGCCTGTCGTCCGCCGTGCGCCAGCGGTCGAATGCCGTCTCGATGCCCGCGGTGGCGTCGGGCCACACGCCGCTCATCGATTCATCCACGGTCACCGTGAGGTCGCCTGTCCACCAGCGCTCGGGCACGCCGCCGACCGTGAGCTTCGGCCCGGCGCGTCCGCTGACGATCTGGGGCTTGGGCGCCGTGGATTGGTGCATGCCGGCCACGACTCCGAGCGCAGTGACTGCGGAGAGACTGAGGGAGAGCCATGCCTTCCCGGGAGTGCGACGCCTGCGTGGCTCGACGGGGCCGCGGACAGGGGGTTCGAACTCGACCGACGTGTGCTGAGGTCGGGCGGTGAGCGCCGTCGGCCCCAGCGACGTCTGGAGCGGGGGCATCGAGCGGATGACGGGAGACTGTGGAGGAGTCGGGACGAGCTGAGCCAATGCTATCCCTGCGAACGGCGGCGCGCGCCGAACCTTGAGTGCAAATCTGCTGAATCGCTCGCGCTATCGGACGTGTGCGGTCAGCGCCGCTTCTGCGACCTGTCGCCGATAGCCCTGGTACCCCCCTCGGTCATCACGCCCACGGATGAACCATCACGTGCTTCCCGCCGAAGGATTGAATCGCAGTCAGTGTGGTCGCCTGCCAGAGCACGTCGGGCTTCGTGACGAAGTGCAGTACGTAGCGCTTCGTCTCGGGCTCACCACGGATCCATTCCACCCAGTCGACCAGGGAACGGATCGACGACGAGTTCATGAACCTGAGCTTGGTGATGTCCACCGTCAGGGCCTTCACCCCGGCTTCCACGACGGCGTCGTGGACTCGCCGCAGGAACGGCGTGACCGTCTCCCCAGGACTTCGCATCGAGATGACGCCGTCGAAATGGATGGCATGGTCCTGGAGGGAGATCTCCACTCCTTCCAGAACCAGCGGGTCGATCGCGCGCAGCTTCTGATTCACGGATTCCCCCCGTCCGGGCA
>CAYUAW010000015.1:21609-42970 GCA_964442485.1 uncultured Polyangiaceae bacterium | reverse complement strand
GAGCTTCTGAAGGGCCGGTTTGCGGCTCGCGTGAGAGATCTGCCCACATGCGCGCGCGAGCGGTACTTCCGGCATTGCGGAGAGGTCCATTTCCGGCCGTCAGGGCGACCTTTCTGGCCAGCGACGTGACGCCCGAAAAGCCGTTCACCTCCCCGCCTCAAACGGTTTAGCCTGAGGCGGTCACATGAGCGCTCGGGGGAAAGACGAGGCCTCTTGCTCCATGAAGTTGGAGACTTGCTGACATGTGCCTCGCCATTCCGGGGCGCTTGCTGGAGGTGTTCGTCGACAATGACGTCCGGATGGGGAAGGTGAGCTTCGGGGGCGTGACGCGTCGCGTGTGCCTCGAGTGCCTCGAGGAAGCCGTCCCGGGAGACTACGTCCTCGTACACGTGGGCTTTGCCCTCAGCCGGATCGACGAGGAGGAAGCGCAGCGGGTGTTCGAGATGCTCGAGGCGATGGGGCCCGAGGGAGAGGAGCTTGGCGCATGAAGTACCTCGACGAGTACCGCGACAAGGCCGCCGCAGAGAAGCTCCTCCACGCGATCCGGCGCGCGGCGACGTCGCCGTCGGTCATCATGGAGGTCTGCGGCGGGCAGACGCACGGCATCGTGCGCTATGGCATCGACGAGCTCCTGCCGGAGCACGTCGAGCTCGTTCACGGCCCCGGGTGCCCGGTCTGCGTGACGCCGCTCGAGACGATCGACCGCGCGCACGCGATCGCGTCGCGGCCAGAGGTGATCTTCTGCTCGTTCGGCGACATGCTCCGCGTGCCCGGCACCGACGGCGATCTGCTGCGCCGCAAGTCACGGGGCGCCGACGTGCGCGTGGTCTATTCGCCGCTCGATGCGCTGAACATCGCCGAGCAGAACCCGGAGCGCGAGGTGGTGTTCCTCGCCATCGGCTTCGAGACGACGGCGCCGGCGAACGCGATGTGCGCCGCGCTGGCGGCGAAGCGCGGCGTCCGTAACTTCAGCTTGCTGGTGTCCCACGTCCTGGTACCCCCGGCGATGAACGCCATCCTCGGCGCCGCCGACAACCGCGTCCGCGGGTTTCTCGGGCCCGGCCACGTCTGCGCGGTGATGGGGCTATCGGAGTACGAGCGCGTCTCCGCGCAGCACCGCGTGCCCATCGTCGTGACTGGCTTCGAGCCGGTCGACATGCTGGAGGGCATCCTGCGCGTCGTCACAGCGCTCGCGGAGGAGCGCGCTGAAGTCGACAACCAGTATGGTCGCTCCGTCCGGAAGGAGGGCAACCCTGCGGCGCGCCGGCTCGTCGAAAGCGTGTTCGAGGTCACCGACCGCAAGTGGCGCGGCGTGGGAAGCATCCCCGCGAGCGGCTACCGCCTTCGAAGCGAATACCGCGCCCTCGACGCCGAGGAGCGCTTCGACGTCGGTCTCATCGCGCCCTCGGAGCCGCCCGAGTGCATCAGCGGCCTCGTCCTTCGCGGTGTGAAGAAGCCCCATGATTGCCCGGAGTTCGGGAAGCGCTGCACGCCGGAGACGCCGCTCGGCGCGACCATGGTCTCGTCGGAGGGCGCGTGCGCCGCCTACCACGCCTACGGCAAGAGCCCGCGCGGCAGGCGCCTTCCGCTGGTCGAAGGGGGGCTCGCTCCGTGAGCGACGGCAGCGGCGCAAGCGGGCAACCGCGCTTCGCCGGGAGCTGTCCAGTGCCGATGTCCGGCTATGACGCCATCGTGCTCGGGCACGGCAGCGGAGGTCGCCTGAGCCACGAGCTTCTCACGTCGCTGTTCCTGCCGGCACTCGGTCAGGGGAGCGAGCTCGCCCGCGAAGACCAGGCCGTGCTGCCGATGCCGGGCGAGGGCCGCCTCGCGGTGACGACCGATTCGTTCGTCGTGCATCCGCTGGTCTTTCCGGGCGGCGACATCGGGAGCCTCTCGGTGCACGGCACGGTGAACGATCTCGCCGTCGGCGGCGCGCGTCCGCTCTACATCACCGCGTCGTTCATCCTGGAGGAGGGGCTCTCCACCTCGCTGCTCCGCCGGATCGTGGAGTCCATGCGCCGCGCGTGCGAGGCGGTCCCGGTGCGTCTCGTCGCCGGCGACACGAAGGTCGTCGATCGCGGCAAGGCCGACGGCGTGTTCATCACGACGACCGGCGTCGGCCTCGTGCCCGACGGCGTGGAGCTGTCCGCCGCGAACGCCCGCCCCGGCGATCGCGTGCTCGTCTCGGGTCCCCTGGGCGATCACGGGATCGCGATCCTCGCCGCCCGGCAGGGCATCGAGCTCGAGACGGCGCTCGAGAGCGACAGCGCACCGCTGAACGGCCTCGTGCTCGACATGCTGGCCGTCTCGCGCCGCATTCGCTGCATGCGCGATCCGACGCGTGGCGGCCTGTCCAGCGCGCTGAACGAGATCGCCGCGTCGTCGGACGTCGGCATCAGCTTGCTGGAGACGTCGCTCCCGCTCCGCCCCGAGGTGCGCGGCGCCTGCGAGCTGCTCGGGCTCGATCCGCTCTACGTCGCGTGCGAGGGAAGGCTCGTCGCCATCGTCGCGGAGGAAGACGCCCAGCGGGTGCTCGGCGCGATGCGCGGCCATCCCCAGGGGCGCGAAGCGGCGGTCGTCGGCCGGGTCACGGGGGCGCGACCCGGCGTCGTCACGCTCGAGTCCTCCATCGGCGGCTCGCGGATCGTGGCCCTGCTATCCGGCGAGCAGCTCCCGAGGATCTGCTGAACGGCAGAGAGCGGAGCAATGACGACCGCACCCGCTCCTTCGCTGACGGCCGCGCCACGGATCGCCGAGCTCGACGTCCTCTGGATCACGGCGGGGCTGAGCTGCGACGGCGATTCCATCTCGATCACCGCAGCGACGCAGCCGAGCCTCGAAGACTTGCTCCTCGGCGCGCTGCCCGGGATCCCGAAGATGAGGCTCCATCATCCCGTCCTCGCCGTCGAGAACGGGGAGGAGTTTCTCAAACCGTTTCGAGCGGCCGCGCGCGGCGAGCATCCCCGACCGTTCCTGCTCGTCGTCGAGGGCTCGATCCCGAACGAGAAGCTGAACCGCGAAGGCTACTGGGCGGCGCTCGGCACGCGCGACGACGGGCAGCCGAAGACGACGTGCGAGTGGCTCGACGAGCTCGCTCCACACGCCTGGGGCGTGGTCGCGGCCGGCACCTGCGCGACGTACGGCGGCGTGCACGCGATGAGCGGAAACCCCACCGGTGCGATGGGGCTCGTCGACTATCTCGGCTGGGACTTCCGCTCGCAGGCCGGTCTCCCCGTGGTCTGCGTGCCGGGCTGTCCCGTGCAGCCGGACAACTTCATGGAGACGCTGCTCTATCTTCTCTACCAGGCAGCGGGGCTCTCGCCGATGATCCCACTGGATCACGCGCTCCGTCCGCGGTGGCTCTTCTCGCAGACCGTCCACGAGGGGTGCGACCGCGGCGGCTACTACGAGCAGGGCGACTTCGCCGCCGAGTACGGCTCGCGGAAATGCATCGTCAAGCTCGGCTGCTGGGGGCCCGTCGTGATGTGCAACGTCGCGCGCCGCGGCTGGATCGCGGGCGTCGGAGGGTGCCCGAACGTGGGCGGCATCTGTATCGGCTGCACCATGCCGGGCTTCCCCGACAAATTCATGCCGTTCATGGACGAGCCGCCGGGCGCGAAGATGTCGAGCGCCGCCGTCCTCATGTACGGTCGCACGGTGCGCGCGCTACGGAATTTCACGAAGTCGTCGCTGGAAAAGGAACCGGCCTGGCGCAGCCCCGGCGGCGCGCTCACGACCGGCTACGTCCGGCCCGCCGCGGCCACGCCGGCGGGGCTCGACGCGAAGGAGCCGGGAGACGCGGCCGAGGAGAAGCCATGACCGAGGGCAAGGACCTCGTCGACGTCTCGTGGGATCCCATCACGCGCATCGTGGGGAGCCTCGGCATCCACACGAAGATCGACTTCGGAAAGCGCGTCGTCGCCGACTGCTGGAGCACGTCGTCCATCTTCCGCGGCTACAGCGTGTTCATGAAGGGCAAGGACCCGCGCGACTCGCACTTCATCACCAGCCGCATCTGCGGCATCTGCGGCGACAACCACGCGACGTGCTCGGTGTACGCGCAGAACATGGCCTACGGCGTCAAGCCGCCGCACATCGCCGAGTGGCTGGTGAACCTGGGCGAGGCCGCCGAGTACATGTTCGACCACAACCTCTTCCAGGACAACCTGGTAGGGGTGGACTTCTGCGAGAAGATGGTGCGGGCGACGACCCCTTCCGTCTACGCGCTCGCCGAGAAGACGCCCGCTCCGCACGCGCGCGAGCACGGGTACGCGACCATCGCCGCGATCATGCAGGCGCTGAACCCCTTCAGCGGCGACATGTACCGCGAGGCTCTTTCGATGAGCCGGCTCACGCGCGAGATGTTCTGCCTGGTGGAAGGTCGGCACGTCCATCCCTCGACCCTCTACCCGGGCGGCGTCGGCACCGTGCCCACCGTGCAGGTCCTGACGGATTACCTGACGCGGCTCGTGAAGTACGTCGAGTTCATGAAGCGGGTGGTGCCGCTGCACGACGACCTCTTCGACTTCTTCTACGAGGCCTTGCCCGGCTACGAGATGGTCGGCAACCGGCGCGTGCTGCTCGGCTGCTGGGGTTCCTTCCAGAACCCCGAGACCTGCGACTTCCGCTACGAGACGATGTCCTCGTGGGGCCGCGACATGTTCGTCACGCCCGGGGTGATCGTGGACGGCGAGCTCATCACCACGGATCTGGTCGACATCAATCTCTCGATTCGCATCCTGCTCGGCAGCTCGTTCTACGACGACTGGGAGGGCGGCGAGCTGTTCGTCAAGGAGGACCAGCTCGGCAACCCCATCGACGCGCGCCACCCCTGGAACCAGACGACGCTTCCACGCCCGCAGAAGCGGGATCTATCCGGCAAGTACACCTGGGTGATGTCTCCGCGCTACCTCGACCGCCGCACGGGGGATCACCTGGCGCTCGACACCGGGGGAGGCCCGCTCGCCCGCCTCTGGGCGACCGCGCTCGCCGGGCGCGTCGATATCGGATACGTCAAGTCAACTGGTCGGAGCGTGCAGATCCGGCTTCCCGGGGCCATGGGTAAGCCGGAGGTGGAGCTCGAGTGGCGCATCCCGAAATACAGCAATACCCTCGAGCGAAACCGCGCCCGCTCGTACTTCCAGGCCTATGCTGCTGCGGCGGCGTTCTACTTCCTGGAGCGTGCGATGGCGGAGATCCACGCCGGCCGGACCCAGACGTCGACGCCCTTCGAGGTCCCGGAGGAGGCGATCGGCTGCGGCTTTCACGAGGCGGTGCGCGGCGCGCTGTCGCACCACCTGGTCATCCGCGGCAAGAAGATCGCAAACTACCACCCTTACCCGCCGACTCCCTGGAACGCGAGCCCACGTGATTCCTTCGGGACGGCTGGCCCCTACGAGGACGCGATCATCTCGACGCCGATCTTCGAGGAGAGCAGCCGGGAGGATTTCAAGGGCATCGACATCATGCGCACGGTGAGAAGCTTCGACCCGTGCCTGCCGTGCGGCGTGCACATGTATCTCGGCGAGGGCAAGGAGCTCACCGTCCGGCACTCGCCGACCTTCGGAGTCATGCCGAAATGAGCGCGGAGGATTTCGACGACGGCATGCGCCGGATCGAGGAGCTCGTCGCTCGCGTGGAGGCCGTGTGCTCGCCGGAAGCCCTGCCGCTCGTGCGCGAGCTCGTGCGGACGCTCCTCGAGTTGCACGCGAACGGGCTGCGCGAGCTGTTTGCGGCGCTCGAGACCGCGGGCGCAAGCGGTGTCGACCTCGTCGGGGTGGTCCGGTCGCGTCCGGTTCTGGCCGGCTTGCTCCTGATGCACGAGCTGCACCCGGAGTCTCTCGAGACGCGGGTGCGCCGCGCGGTGCGGGAGGCGAACGACGCCGCGGGGGGGCGAGCACAGGTCGAGCTGGTCGGGCTTTCCGGCGCGGACGCGATCGTCGCGCTCACCGGCAAAGGTGACGGGGCGGGCCTCCTCGAGCGCGCGCTCGAGCGGCTGGTGTGCGAGCACGCGCCCGAGGCAACGTTGCACGTGGAGAGGCAGAAAGCGGAGAGCGCCGGGCCAGCGGCGTTCGAGCGATTGATCCCCGCGGAGCGCCTCCGCGCGAAGCTCGGAGGCGTGAGGTGACGGGGCCCGGGGCCCTGCGAGCCGTCGCCGCGCTCCGGCGCTTCGCGGCGCCCACGGACGAGGTCACGCCCTGCGATCTGTGCGGCGTGCCCATCCGCGACGAGCACGCGCACCTCTTCGAGCCTGAGCCCCGGCGCGTCGCCTGTGCGTGCACGGCGTGCGCGCTCGTCTTCCAGGAGGACACTGGTCGCTACCGGCGGCTCCACTCGCGCGCGGTGCGAGCTCGAGGAGTCGAGCTCGCGGAGGACGACTTCCGGGCGCTCGACGTCCCCGTGCGGCTCGCGGTCCTGTCCCCGAGCGCGGTTCACGGATGCGTGTTCGCGACGTATCCGAACGCGGGAGGCGCGACGGAGGCGGTGGTTCCACGCACGGCGTGGGACGCTCTCTCGGCGGGACAGCCCGCGGTCGCCTCCGTTCGGCCGGATCTCGAGGGCCTCATCATCGACCATCTGGGTGGTCGGAAGCGGGCCTTCGTGGCGTCGCTGGATCTCTGCTACCGGTTCGTCGGTGTCCTCCGCGCGGGCGGGACACGCGCCGGAGCGCTCGGGGATGCCATGCGCTTCCTCGACGCCCTCGACGGGGGCGGCGGTGGCTGAGCTCGCGTTCCTCGTGGAGGGCGCGGCGCCGGTCGAGCACTCGGCGAGCCCGGCCGTCGCGCTCGGCGTTGCGATCTCGGCACCTGGAATGCACGTCGAGAGCATCCTGCTCCGCTCCTCGGTGCGCATCGAGGCCGGCCGGCGCTCCCACGATGGCGTCGAGCGCGAGCGGCTCGGCGAGCTCTTCGGCGGCGAGGAGCTCTGGTCGCGCGCCCCGAAGAGCCTGCTCTGGGCGCAGACGACCACGCTGGTCCCCGGCTTCAGCGGCGATACCCGCGTCGAGGTCATCTTGCCCTGCAGCTACGATCTTGCGGCGTCCGCATTTCGGTATCTGCACGGGCTCGTGGGCGGCGACGTTCCGCTCGCCGTTCAGTTCAGCGGCACCGTCTTCTTGCGCAAACCCGCGGGTCTCGAGGTGTCTCCCATCCCGTGGGATCGCGAGGCGGCGTTCTCGCTGCCGATCGCGTTCTTCGAGCGCGCCATCGACGCGCACTTCCCGGGCGAGGCCGTGATCGGACTCGGCCGCGAGGTCTTCGAGCGTCTGAACGGCTACCGGCGCGAGCTCGGTGTGCGGACCGTCACCGAAGCCGTGGAGCGGCTGCTCGCTGCCGCAAGGGAGCGCGTCGGATGAGCTTCGACGCTGCGGAACGCGTCGCGCGAGCGCTGCTCTTCGAGGGCTACTTGCTCTATCCCTACCGCGCTTCCGGCCTGAAGAACCAGCGCCGCTGGGCGTTCGGCACGCTGTATCCGCGAGGCTTCTGTGAGGCAGCGGACGCCGGTGATTCGAGTCGCACGGCGACCGAGTGCCTCGTCACCGGGAAGGAGCCACGCGTCCGGGTCGTGGTGAAGTTTCTGCAGCTCGTCTCCCGGGTCGTCGTCGGTCCCGGCGCTGCGCGCTTCAGCGAGGCGGTGGAGCAAAGCATCGTCACGGGCGAGCTTGCCCTTCCGTCCCTCGCGGAAGCGCCGCACCGGTTCGGGTCGACGTTCGCGGCGTCGCGCTCCGTGGACGACGACCACGTGGAGCGCGTGCACGAGGAGCTCCGCGCCGTCGTCGTTGTGTCGGCCGCCCCGCTGGCGCCGTCGGTGTGGAGGCTGTCCGTCTCGGTCGACAACGCCACCGACCCCGCCGCGGCCATCCGCGAACGCGAGCACGCAGCGCTCTTCGCACTGTCGTCGGTGCACACGCTGCTCGGGTGCGCGGGCGGGCGATTCGTGTCGCAGACGGAGCCGCCGGAGGAGCTCGGTGGCCTCGCCGCGAGCTGTCGCAACCAGGGTGCCTGGCCCGTCCTGGTCGGTGACCCTGCGCGCGCCGACACCGTGCTGTCGTCGCCCATCATCCTCCCGGATTTCCCGAGCGTCTCCGTGGAGAGCCCCGGCGACCTCTTCGACGCGACGGAGATCGACGAGATCCTTAGCCTCAGGATCCGGACGCTGAGCGACGACGAACGTCGTGAGGTGATGCGGACGGACGCGCGCGCGCGCGCGCTGCTCGAGCGCACGGAGGCGCTCGGCGAGAAGGAGCTCCTCGCGCTGCACGGCATCTGCGCGCTCGCGTCGCCCCCGGACGTGAGCGGCGCGGTGCCGGACGGCGTGAATCCGTACGAATCGCTCTTCGCGCGGCGCCCGACGCAGAACGCCTCCGCGTTCTCACCCGGCGACCGCGTCGTGCTCAGGCCCGCCCGCGGCGGGGACGTCTTCGACCTTGCGCTGGTCGGGCAGCCCGCGACCGTGCTCGGCATGGAGGAGGACGTCGAGGGTCACGTGCTCTACACCGTGACGGTCGACGCCGATCCGGGGCGGGATCTCGGAGAGCGCGGTCTCCCCGGACATCGGTTCTTCTTCCGCGCCGAGGAGCTCGTGCGCGTGCCATGACCATCCTGGTGGCCGGGATTGGTAACGTCTTCATGGGCGACGACGGCTTCGGCGTCGCGGTCGCCGGGCGTCTCGCGGCGCGCCCCCTGCGGCCGGGAGTCGTGCTGATGGACGCCGGCATTCGCGGGATCGATCTCACCTATGCCCTGACGGACGGCCACGACGCGGCCATCCTCGTCGACGCCTCTTCGCGCGGCCGCGCCCCGGGCACGCTGTACGTCCTCGAGCCGGCGTTGCCCGAGGTCACCCCGGAGGGGGCGCTGCTCGACTCTCACGACCTGGATCCGGCAAAGGTACTGGTCCTAGCGCGTGCACTCGGAGCATTGCCGCGAGTCGTGCGGATCGTCGGCTGTGAACCATCGCGCGTCGGTACGCTCGACGAGCCGGTCTTCGGCCTGAGCGACGAGGTGACGGCGGCGGTGGACCACGCCGTCGAGCTGGTGGAGGAGCTCGTCCGTGAGCTCCACGCGGCGGCGAAGGCGATACCGTGAGCCCCGACGGCCGCAATCCTCCGCCGCGACCGAGCCGCGCTCCGGACGGACGCCCTTCCTCCGATGCAGATGCCGTCCCGAGCGCCGAGGAGGCGCGAGATGCCGCGGAGCTGCTGGCGCGAATGGCGGAGGGGCTCTTCCCCGCGGGCACCACCCCGGAGCTACTCACCTGGGTCGACGAGGCCGTGACGTCCATCGGCGCCGATCCGCGTGGCATCGAGGAGCGGCTCAGGTCCGCCGAGAAGCGGTTCCGCACCCTGATGGAGCAGATCCCCGCGGTCACCTTCATGGCGGTGCTCGGCGAGGGCGAGAACGAGATGTACGTGAGCTCGCACATCGAGCAGATGCTCGGGTACTCGCAGGAGGAATGGCTGTCGGATCCGTTCCTCTGGTACACGCGCCTTCACCCGGACGACCGCGCGCTCTGGAACGCGGAGTTCACGCGCGGCGTCCAGACGGGGGGACCGTTCAAGGCCGAGTGTCGGTTCCTTTCGCGCGGCGGCGCCGTCGTCTGGGTGCACGGCGAAGCGCGCCTGGTGAGAGACGAGCGCGGACGGCCGCAGTTCCTCCAGGGTGTGGCCTTCGACATCACGGAGAGCAAGCGCGCTCAGGAGCTCTTGCTGGCGACAGCGGTCACCACCGCGCGCATGGAGGAAGAGCTCGCGATCGCGCGGCGCGTGCAGACCTCACTGCTCCCGGTGGAGCCCGCGCTTCCGGGGCTCGACATCGCGCCCGTCATGCTGCCGGCGACCGACGTCGGCGGCGACTACTTCGACATCCGCCCGGTCTTCGGGGGCGGCTTCATCGCGATCGGCGACGTGTCGGGTCACGGTCTCGATGCGGGGCTCATCATGCTGATGGTACAGAGCGCGATCGCTGCCATCCTCGCCGCGCGCGCCAACACGTCGCCGAGCGAGCTTTTGACCCTGCTGAACGAGGTACTGTACGACAACATCGCGCGTCGGCTTTCGAGGAGCGACTACGTCACCCTGTGTGCTCTTCGTTACGCTCGCGACGGACACGTCGTGTTCGCCGGCGCTCACCAGGACATCCTCATCCATCGCGCGGCGACCGGCCGCATCGAGCGCATAAGAACCAAGGGACCCTGGATGGGCATCGTGAAGGACGTCCGGGGACTGACAGGCAACGATTCGTTTCGCCTGCATGACCGCGATCTGATGGTCCTCTTCACCGACGGCGTCGTGGAGGCGATGAACGCGGCGGGCGAGCAATTCGAGCTCAATCGGCTGTGCGCGGCCATCGAAGAGGCGCACGCCGAGCCGCCCGCCTGGATCAGGGACCACATCGTACGCAAGGTGGGCGAGTGGGTCCACGAGCAGAACGACGACGTCACCGTCGTGGTCGCTCGCTATTCGAGCCCCCGGGCGACCCCTCCGGGCGCCCACGACGGGCGAAAGCCCATGTGAGCCGGCGATTGCTAGTCGAATCGACCTGACTCATACTCGAAGAGTACGAATGGGGAAGGAATCCGGCGAGCGTCCTCCGAGCGGCCAACCCGGCCCGCCTCTCTCGCTGGCGCCCACGGGGCGTGTGAGCGACGACGAGCGCAAGGCCCGGCTCGAGCTCGCTGATCGTCTCACCACGCTCGGCACCCTGTCCGCGGCGATCGGTCACGAGCTCAACAATCCACTCACCTACGTGATCGGAAACCTGAGCCACGTCCTGGAAGGCATGGCCGAGCGCCGGCACAGGCTCGACGATCCCGACATGCTCGCCGCGATCCGCGAGGCGCTCGGCGGCGCGGAGCGCATCGCGCGCATCGTGCAGGACATGAGGAGCCTGGGCCGGCAGGGGCCAGTCAAGCTCGAGCCGGTGGAGGTCGAGACGGCTCTCGAGCTCGCCGTCCGTCAAACCTCGAACCACATCCGGCACCGTGCGCGCCTCACGCGGAACTTCTCGTCGGCGCCGCTCGTCGATGCCGACGTCCCGCAGATCTGTCAGGTGTTCGTCAACCTGCTCCTGAACGCCGCACAGGCGATCCCGCCGGGAGAGGCTCGCCGTCACGAGATCGCGATCTCCCTCCGCGAGGAAGGCGACGAAGCGGTCGTGGACATCAGCGACACCGGTGGCGGAATCCCGCCGAGAGCGCTCGCGCGCGTGTTCGAGCCGTTCTTCACGACGAAGCCCGTCGGAGAGGGCACCGGGCTCGGGCTCGCGATCAGCCGCAGCATCGTAGAGTCCCTCGGCGGTCGCGTCGAGATCAGCAGCACCGAGGGCGTCGGCACGACCGTGCAGGTACGGCTGCCGAAGAGCCGCGCGTCTGGGGTCGCGCCAGGCGACGCCGCCACGGCCGTCGAGCCGGAAAGGAAGCGGCGGCGCCGCCCACGCGTGCTCCTCGTCGACGACGACCCCGGAGTGCTCACGGTCGCGCGCAGGGTGCTGGAGACGGCGTACGAGGTGGAGGCGCTCGGCGACGCGCGCTCGGCGCTTTCGATGCTCGCTCACGGCATGCGAGCCGACGTCGTCCTCTGTGACATCATGATGCCCGACATGAGCGGCATGGATCTCTACGAAGAGATCCTGAAGCGCTCGCCGTCCCTGGCGGAGCGCATGCTGTTCATGACCGGGGGCGCGTTCACTCCGGAAGCGGCGGCCTTCCTGGAGAAGAGCGGCAGGCGGCACGTCTCGAAGCCCTTCGACGTGAAGGAGCTGTTTTCCGCCATCAATTCCCTGCTTCTGGTCGTGCCCGAGGACCCCGCGGGGCTGCCTCCCAGCATTCCAGCCGAGCATGGCAACCGTCCCACCGAGCTTCATCTGCGCTTTCCGAAGGAGTGGGATCAGCTCGATGTCGTGCGCGAGTCGTGCGGCTTCTTCGCGCGCGCTGCCTATCGCGACGTCGTGGTCGGGCAGCGGGTGGAGCTCGTCGTGCACGAGCTCGTAGAGAACGCCATCAAGTACGCCACGCCCGAAGAAGATCGCGTGGAAGTCGACGTTCAGGGCAACGCGCACGAGTTCGAAGTGTCAGTGTGGAACCGAAGCGCGCACGAGCACGTCGGGACGCTCCTCGGGGTGCTGGCCGAGCTCGAGCAATCGGATCCGGCGGAGGCGTATGCTTCCGCAATGCGTCGTTGTGCGGGCTCCGCACCGAGCGCGTCCGGTGGCCTCGGGCTCGCAAGGATTGCCTACGAAGCGAAAGTTCGTTTGGTGGCGGACTTCAAGCACGGCTCGATGAGATTGGTCGCTCGCGGCGCTCCTTGACGTTGCTGGCGGCGCCGCACGTTCGCGTCGTGAAGCTCGACAAGACGACTTGATCGACGACGCGCATTGGCTGGCGATTTGTGCTCGTCGAGCGATGCGCGGTACGGATGGGCGTCGAGCGCTAATGTCAGACAATCGAGCTCTGCGGCTGGCAGTATCGACATCTCCGTTCCAGTAAGTACTCCGCTCATGAGAGCGCCCCGCGTGGCGCTACGGAGAACCGACTTTCATGAGCGCATCGAGAGCTAGTCTTTTGTGTTTGCTGCTAGCCGCGTGTTCGAGCGACAACGGGGGCGCAACACCAGGTGCGGGCGGCTACGGCGGGGCGGCTGCCGGTGCGAGCGGTGTTCCCGTGCAACCCGTCGGAGCAGCCGGCGGCGTTCCAGGCGGCGTCGGCATGGCGACCCTCGGCAACGGTGGAAGCATGCCGCTGCCCGGGAGCGGCGGTTCGACCCCCTTCGGCAACGGCGGGACGGTTCCCGGTGGCGGCGGCACCGCTCAGGGCGTCGGCGGATTGGTTCCAGGTGGCGGTGGAATGGTTCCCGGCGGTGGTGGCACGGTTCCGGGCGGCGGAGCGTCGAACGGCGGCGCGGGCGGTGGCAGCGGCGATCCGGCGAAGGGCTGCGATTCGACCACTCTGCTTGCCGGTCCCGCCAATCCGTCCGCCCACGGCCCATGGCCCGTCGGCGACAAGACCGTCACGGTCAGCCGCGTAGGCGGCGTCAGCTTCAAGGTCGAGGTCATGTACCCTGCGACGGTCGGCAGCGACGCCGGCAAGCAGGCCATCCAGTGGGATCTTCGCGACTGGCTCCCCGCGAGCGAGCGAAGCAAGGTGAAGGACGCCGACGCCAAGAGCGTCTCCGCCGGTACCTTCGCGGATCTCCCGTTCGACACGACGCACGGTCCTTATCCGGTCATCGTGCTCGTGCACGGCACGGGCGCCTTCCGCATCGCCTCGGCGACGAGCCAGGCTACCTGGGCGAGCCACGGCTTCGTGGTGCTCGCTGCGGATCATCCGAACCTCTGCCTGACGGACTACCTGGCCTTCGGGTGCGGCATGACTGTTCCCGCACTCGATCTGAGCGCCGACGTCGACGCCGAGCTCGCCGCCATCACGGCTGCGACGGGAGATTTTGCGTTCCTCGCCGGGCACGTCGACACGAAGCGCGTCGGCCTCGCCGGGCACAGCGCGGGCGCGTGGAACGTGGCGCAGTTCTCCGCCAAGCCGGGCGTCCAGGTCATCGTTCCGCTCTCGGGCACCCACGCCGTCGCCGCGTCCTCGTCGCTGAAGTCGGTCGCTTTCATCGGCGGCATGGCCGACACCGTGCTCGGATACAGCGCGGCCACCGGAATCGGGCAAGCCCTGTATCCGGGGAGCCAGACCGGCGCCTACACGGGCTCGCCGGGCGCACCGGTGAAGAAGCGTCTGATGGGGATCACCGGCGGTGGCCATCTCGCCGTCACCGATCTCTGCCAGGTGAACAACGCCGGGAAGAACCCGATCCAGGTCTCGCAGGCTGCCGGCGTGTGCGGCATCGGGCTCCTGCCGTCGCTCTTCGACTGTGGGACGGTCGATCGCGTCACGGGCATCACGGCCGTCGATGATCTGTCGACGGCGGTGTTCGAGGAAACACTTCAGTGCCAGGACATGGCCGCGACGATCTCGGCGATCAAGACGCGCAACACGGTGATCGGCGACTTCCAAGAGTCGAAGTGAACGACAGGCAAGCCTCCGAGCGCCCGAGCGCGCTCGGAGGCTTTGCCATCGGTGTGTTTCGAGAGAGTGCTCGGATGCGCTCTCCAGCAGCGAGGAACGAACTTCCGATGCGAATCGATACGAGCACTCGTTACGGCGTGATCCTGTTCGCGCTCGGCCTCTGTGCGTGCAGCAGCGACTCCAAGGGTGGCGGCAGTACGCCGGGAGCAGGGGGCCTGGGTGGCGGAGTGGCCGCGGGAGGCGCTATGAACTTGGCCGGCGTGCCGGGTGGCGGCGGCGCGAGCCCCGCCGTGATGCCGGGGTCCGGCGGCGTGCCCGGGTCTGGCGGTGTGGCGATGGTCGCGGGCGCGCCCGGTGTCGGTGGAGCGCTCGGCGCTGGAGGCAGCGCTGCCGGTGGCGCAGCGGGCACGCCCGCAGGAGGAACCGCAGGAGTCGGGGCTTCGGGGGGCGGTGGCGCTTCGGGCGGCGGCGTGAGTGGCGCGGCGGGCGCGGGCACCGGCGGCGACCCGATGTGCATGAACATCACGACGGACCCGAAGCTCGCGATGGCAAACTGCAACACCGCGGCCGACCGGTGCTTCTTCGAAGATCACGCGTCGCTCGCGTACGACCTCGGCGGAAAATGCGCGACGATGACCTGCTCGCAATACGCGCTCCAGCCGGAGACAGACGCCGCGAAGAAGTGCTTCCTCGATTGCTTCCAGATGCAGATGAAGATGCAGGCCGGCGGGAACGTCTCCGACGCCTGCGCGACGTGCTCGGACGCCGTCGTGATCTGCGGCGCGAAGAACTGCCTCGGCGACTGCGTCTCCGATCCGCACTCCCCGAGCTGCATCACCTGCCTCTGCACCACCCATGACGCCATGGGCGCGACTCCCATGGGAAACTGCCTCGTCGACGTGTTCGCGCAATGCGCCGGCTTCTCGCCGCCACCCGCCATCGTCGGCTGTCCCGCGATGTGAGCAGGCTCGCGGCCCGCGAGCGAGCTCAGGAGCCTTCGTCGAGCCCGAAGAAGCTGCGAATCTTCTGCAGCAGGTCGGTCTGCGTGATGCGCAGCCGCTCGTTCTCGGCCTTCTGTCCGAGGTCTTCGCGTACGGCGCCGAGCTCCATGCGGCGGCGCGCGAGGAGATCCGCGATCTTCGCCGTCACCTCGGGTCGCTTCGCGACGAGCTCCTCGAAGGCGCTCTTGTCCAGGCGATAACATTCGACGCTGGTGAGCGCGACGACCGTCGCCGAGCGACGCTCGCCGGTGAGCAGGCTCATCTCGCCGAAGAAGTCGCCGGGGGAGAGGCGCGCGACCTCTTGCTCGCCGCCGCCTTCCACGCGCACGCGCACCGAGGCCGTGCCCTGCATGATGATGTAGAGCCAGTGCCCCTCCGCCCCCTGGCGCGTCATGATCTCCTGGGGGGCGAACGGCGCGCGGTGCAGATGTTCCGCGAGGAGCCCGCGCTCCTCGTTGGAGAGCGCGGCGAAGATGTTCACGTGACGGAGCGCGTCGTGCCGCCGCTCCTCGTCCTCCCGGGATTTCTCTCGCTTGCGCTCGGTCGATTCCTGCGTGAGAAACACCGCTTGCGCGGGCATGGAGAGCGGGATCCGCATTCGACGGAGGGCGTAGTAGATGCGCGTCCGCATGACGCTGTCGGTGGGGTCGTCTCGCGGGATGTTCGTCAGCCAGTAACGGAGCGCGTAGCGGCCGTAGCTGTCCGCGAGGTCCATGAGGATGCACTCCGGCTGGGGCTCGGCGGCGACGTTCTCGATGGGGACGCCGCGGATCGCGGAGTGGACGATGTCGATGACCTCGTCGGGCGTGAAGCGGAAGTCGACGTTGAAATAGACCCACCGCCGGAGCTGCGTCGGCAGCCCTTCGCGGCGGCCGAGGATCGTCACCTGCCCCTTGACGAGCAGGCTGTTCGGCAAGATCACCGTCTCCCAGTTCCGCGTCTCGATCGCCGTGTACCGCCATCGGATCTCCGTCACGCGTCCGACGTAGTCGCCGACCTTGATCCAGTCACCCAGGCTCACGGAGTCGTCGAGCTCGATGGCGAGACCGCCCACGATGTTGCCGAGCGTGTCCTGGAACGCGAGACCGATGACGGCGGTGAGGACGGCGCTCGTCGCGATGAGACCGGAGAGGTTCAACCCGGCCCGCGATGCGAGCAGGAAGATGGCGACGAGCGACGAGCCGGCGACGATGACGTCCTGGACGATCTTCGGCACCGACACGCGGACGCGCGGCAGGAGCGTCCCGAAGACGAGCGTCGCGATGATGCCGATGAACGCGAGCGTCGCGAGCACCAGGGCAGCGAGCCGGGTCTCGCGGTAGAGCGTCGAGCCGCCGACGCGCAGCGCCCCGGCCACCAGCACCAGCACGACGTGGATCGTGAGCAGGACGACCGCGCTGCGGAGCCGCTCGCGGTGCCCGGCGGAGAGCCATCGAACGAGCGCCAGCAGCACGAGCGCCGCCGCGATGATCTGTACGGTTCGATCTTCCTGCAGCTCGCGTAGGATCTCGTAGACGAAGCTCATGTTCAGCCGACCAGGATAAGAGCACGGCCCGGCCGGGATCGTCTCGCTGGTTTGACCGGGCGCGAGGGCCGTTCCTGGCCATTCCTGGCTCTGAGCCGGCCTACGTCGTAGTCTTCTTCGAGTGAGTCCGGCCTCCCGTCGCCTCGCCGCCGTTCTCGGCCTCGCGCTCCTGGCGACCGCGTCCCCGGCGTCCGCGGACTTCAATCCGTTCGGGCGGAAGGGCAAGCACCCCGCTCCCGCCCGGCCCGCGCCGGCCACGAAGCCGCTCGGCGCGCCGCAACCCGGCAAGCTCCGGCCTCTGGCGGAGTCCACGTCGGCTGTGGCCCCTGCGGCGCCAGCGGCACGCCCCGCGCCCGAGTCGGAGAAGCCGGACGCGCTCATCGCTCGCTACACCGGGCTCGTGCTCGCGCGGCCCGGCGAGCCGTTCCCGCTCGAGCGCCTCGTGGATCTCTACCGCGGCAGGGACGGCAACCTCGACAAGCTCGTCGCCGAGTTCACGGCTCGAGCCGCGAAGCCGGGCGCGGAGCACTACTCGGCCGAGGTCGCGCTCGCCGGAGTGCTCCGCCACGACGCGCAGACGCCCGCGGCGGTCGCCGCGTACGAGAGAGCCATCGCCGAGGCGCCGAAGAATCCGGTGGCGATCCTCGCGCTCGGCCGTCTGCTCGAAGCGCAGGGTGACAAGGCCGGGGCTCGCGCACGGCTCGAGGCAGCGCGCCCCCTCGTCACGGCCGACGCGGACCGCGAACAGCTCCTGCACACGCTGGTCGGGCTCTGCCTCGATCTGCGCGACTACGAGGGCGCGAAACGTTACCACGCCGAGATCGTGCAGCGGGCGAAGGGATCGTTTTTCGCTCGAGCCGAGCTCGGGCGCGAGCTCTTGACGCGGGGCGAGTTCGAGCGCGCGGAAGGCGAGTATCGCGAGCTCGTGAAGGCGCTCGCGGGCGACAATCGGGCGCTCGGCCCGGCCTTGCGTGATCTCGGTCAGACGCTGGCTCGTGAAGGAAAAGCGACGGAGGCCATCGAGGTGCTGCGCCGCGCGCTCTCGGTGGCGGGTGGGCAATCCGGTCTGCGGCGTGACGTGCTCGACGTCATGGTGGAGGTGTATCGCGCGCGCGGCGGCGTCGGCGAGCTCGTCGCCATCCTGGAGAAGGACCACCCCGAGGATTTCGAGCGGCTCTCGCTGCTCGCCTCCCTGTACGAGGAGACGGGGCGTGTTGCGGACGCGCTCACCACGTACCAGCGTGCCCTCGCTCGCAAGGACGACATCGCCACGCGGTTGAAGGTCGTCCAGCTGCTGCAGGTCGAAGGCAAGCTCGACGAGGCGGTCAACGAGTACCAGAAGCTCATCACGCTCTCGCCGCACGACCCGCAGCTCGTGTTCCGGCTGGTGGAGACGCTGATCCAGCGCGGCGACCGCAAGCAAGCGCTGGCCGAGCTGACGCGGCTCGAGGGTCGCGCGGCCGGTGACGACGAGACACTGACGGCGCTCGTCGACTTCTACGAGCGCATCGACGAAACGGAGCGCGCGACGCGGCTCCTCGACAGGCTCGCCAAGTCCGGCGGCAGCGACCCGCGACACCTGGTCGATCTCGGAGATCATTACTACCGCCAGGGCGACACGAAACGCGCCGTCGAGGTGTGGGAGCGCATCCGTGTCGTCGTGCCGGACCGCGCCCGCGCGCTGCACGCCCTCGGCGAGGTCTTCCTCGAGCACGACATGCCGGACGACGCGCTCGCGCTGCTGAAGCAGGCGGCGGAGCTCTCGCCGCGCGATTCGAAGTACCAGAAGGCGCTCGCGCTTGCTCTGGAGCGCACGGGCACGGCGGCGTCCGGCTCGCTGCGCTCCGAGCAGCACGAGGCGGCGCGCAAGATCTGGGAGAAGCTTCTCCGGGACTCCGGCGCCGACAAGGCTGCCGCGCGCGAGGCGCGTCAGCACATCGTCACCATCTGGGATCTGGACAAGCGCCTGCTCGACTACGTGAGGCCGCTCGAGCGACGGCTCGGGCAGAATCCGCCGGATCTCGAGGCGGGGAGGCTCCTCGCCGAGGTGTACGGACGCCTGCGGCGGCCGGCCGACGCGGAGCGGACCTTGCAGACCATCGTCCAGCACGCTCCCGGTGACGAGGAAGCGTATCTCGGGCTCGAGCGAGCCCTGGTCGCGGAGCACAAGCTCGACCTCGCCATCGAGACGCTCGAGCGGCTGGTGAAGCTCGATGCGCGGCGGGCGCGCGAATATTACCAGCGCATGGCGCAGTACGCCGCGGAGCTCTACCGCGACGACGACGCGATCCGCTACGCCTCGAAGGCCGTGGAGCTCAGCCCGGACGACGCAGCCGGGCACCAGAAGCTCGGTGAGATGTACCGCAGACGGCAGGACGTCGATCACGCGGTTGCCGAATTGCGTCTCGCGCTCTCGAAGAACGATCGCCTCTTCCCCGTCTACTTCGACCTCGCCGAGCTGCTCCTGACGCGCGGCGATCTCGACGAGGCCGATCGCCTGCTACGACGAGTGGTGCGCGCCGCGCCCGACGACGATCTCGTCGCGCGGGCCGCGCGCCTGTCGATGCAGGTGAACCTCGGGCGCGGCACTCTCGAGTCGCTCGAGCGAGAGCTCCTGCCTGTCGCGCTCGGGAACCCGGGGCGACCGATGTACCGACGCCTCCTCGTCGAGGTGTACGGGAACATGGCCTTCGCGCTGGTGCACGAGGCCCGGGGCGCGGATGCGGCGCGCGCCGCCAAGGCGAGGGAGGCTCTACGACGGATCGGTGAGCGCGCGGTCAAGCCGCTGCTGGACGCATTGTCCGACGATCGCGATTCGCAGCAGCGCACCGCTGTGGAGCTGCTCTCGTTCATCTCCAACGCGAGCGCCGCCCCCGCGCTCCTCGCCTTCGCGACGGGGAAGGCCGACGGAGAGCTCCGCACGCGCGCCATGATCGCCGTCGGCGCCCTGGCCGATCCCTCGATCCTGCCGCGCCTGAAGGACGTCATCGCGCCGCAGGGCAACGTGCGCGTCGACGAGAGCGATACGGTCGCCATCGCCGCGGCGTGGGCGGTGGCGCGGCTCAGGAGCCCCCGCGCGCGGCCGCTCCTCGTCGAGATGCTCGCGAGCGACGCGCCGAGCGTGCGCGCGCTCGCTGCCGTCGGGCTCGGTCTGGTCGGCAATCGTGCCGACGCGCGCGCGCTGTCGGTGCTGGCCGCGGCGCCCGATCAGGAGCCGGTCGCCCGCGCCGCCGCCGCGTTCGCGCTCGGCGCGCTCGGCGGTGATGCGGCCGAGGACGTGCTCGGACGTCTCGTCGAGGCGCCGGATCCGGCTCTCCGTGGCGCGGCGGTGGTCGGCCTCGCCGCCATCCACGCCCGCTCCGCGAAGCGCGTCATCGCCGATGGTCTCGTCAGCGCCGACGCGTCGTTGCGCGACGCCGCGGCGTCCGCTGCCCTGGTCCTCGTCACGGGGCGTGCGATGCCGGAGGGGGATCCGCTCCCGGTGCCCGAGGGGCGTGTGGACGTGCGCGCGGTGCTGACCGGGCTTCGCCCGTCGGGCTTCTCGCCGGACGAGAGCGCGCGCGCCACGGCCGAGCTCGCGCCGGAGCTCGTGGACGCAGCCGTCACCGCGAGTCGCTCGGGCCCGGAGGGGGCGCGCGCCGTCGCGGACGCCCTGCTCGCGCGCGGTGGGCGGCCGGCGTTCGCGCCGCTCACGGACCACCTCGACGCGGCGTCGCCCGAGCAGCGCACCCAGTGCGAAGCCGCACTCGAACGAGTGGAGCGCGCCCTCGTCGAGCCGTTCCTGTCGCTCGCGAAGCACCCGGCGGAAGACGTCCGCGCCCGCGCCATCCGCGTCCTGTCGCTGCGCCCGGAGCCGGAAGCCCGCGCAGCGGTGGTCGCGGCATTGCGGGACCCGGAGCCCCTGGTTCAGCGCGTCGCGCTCGTCGCGCTCGCCTCCACGGACGACGACGGGAGCGCCCTCGAGGCGCTGGCCGCGCTCGCGGAGAAGGCGGACGTCTGGGCAGCACGCGGAAAGGCGACGGAGGCGCTCGCGGCGCTCGCGGCGGGGCCGCGCGGCGCGGCGGCCGTCACGGTCCTCGCTCGCGTCGCGGAGCGGGATCCCATCGCGTTCGTGCGTGAAACGGCCGTCAAAGGCCTGGGCGCGGCGCGGTCGCCGGAGGCGCGCGCCGCCTTGACCCGCGTGGCGGCGAAGGACCCGGAGCCGCGGGTGCAGGCGCTCGCCCGGACGCTCCTCGGACACGGGGGCTGAGGCAGGCGGTATAAGGGCGGAATGTCCTTCGGTGGGACCACCCGGGTCTGCCTCGCCGGCGCGTCGCTCTTGTACGCGCTCGGATGTCAGAGTCTCGAACGCTTCGACACGAACGGCAAGGCTGCGTATTGCGGTCAGGTCGTCGCATCCAAGTTCGTGCTGACTTCCGACCAGGTAGGAGGCTTCGATCGTCAGCTCAGGCTTCAGCTGAAGCTCGACATGGCCGCGCTGACGTCGACCCCGGGGAGCCTCACGAGCGACGACGCGGCCGACGGCCCCTGCCACCCCTCCGCGACGTTCGCCAACTCGAAGCTCGTCGTCACCCAGGAGATCCCGTTCGACCCTCTCTCGACGATGACCTTCGAAGACGGCCAGGTCCACAACATCGTCGCGTGGGTGGATTCGTCGTGCCGCGGAAAGATGCTCGCGGTCGTGTCCCTCTACAAAACGAACCACGTGGAGGTGCGGCTGCTCAAGCCGAGCGCCGACTCGACCAGCCCTTCCACTCGCGACGCCTTCGCCCTGTTCCCCCTCGACCGCTACGAGCACGGCTGTGAGTTCTAG
>CAYUAW010000015.1:16717-21509 GCA_964442485.1 uncultured Polyangiaceae bacterium | reverse complement strand
TCGTTCTCGGCATCGAAACCTCGTGTGACGAGACGGCGGCGGCGGTCGTCGACGGGGATGGTCGCGTGCTCTCCGACGTCGTCCACAGTCAGGTCGCGGTGCACGCGCCGTATGGCGGAGTCGTCCCGGAGCTCGCCTCGCGCGACCACCTGCGCAACGCCGAGCCCGTCATCGCGAAGGCGCTCGCGGACGCGGGGGTCGGTGTGGAAGAGCTCACCGGCGTCGCCGTGACGTGCCGTCCCGGGCTCACCGGCGCGCTCCTGGTCGGCGTGCAGATCGCCCAGGGCCTCGCGTGGGCCGCCGGCAAGCCCATCGTCGGAGTCGACCATCTCGTTGGTCATATCGCCGCGGCGTTTCTCGAGCGCCCCGGGCCGGAAGCGCCGGACCGGCCGGAGCTGCCCTTCGTCGCGCTGATCGCGTCGGGCGGCCACACCGCTCTCTACCGCGTCGACGGGCTGGAAGCGTCCGCGGTGAGGGAGCTCGGCGCGACGCGCGACGACGCTGCCGGCGAGGCCTTCGACAAGGTCGCGAAGCTCCTCGGTCTCGGCTACCCCGGAGGCCCGATCATCGATCGGCTCGCGAAGAACGGCGATCCCTCCCGCGTCGCCATTGCGCCACCCATGCCCGAGCGCGACTCCCTGGAGTTCAGCTTCTCCGGTGTGAAGACCAGCGTCGCCCGCTGGGTCGAGAAGAACGGCGCGCCCCGGGACGAGTCGTCGCTCGCCGACCTGTGCGCTTCCTTCCAGCGCCGCGTCGTCGACGTGCTCGTGAAGAAGACCATCGTGGCGGCGCGCCGCGAGCGCGTCTCGACCATCGTCCTCGGCGGCGGTGTGGCCGCGAACCGCGAGCTCCGCGCCGCCATGAAGGCGGCGGGTGCCCTGCGGGAGCTCCGCGTGGTGATCCCGCCCGTGTCGAGCTGCACGGACAACGCCGCGATGATCGCGCTCGCCGGCGTCGCGCGTCTCGGGAGGGGAGAGGACGACAGCGGGCGAATCGAGGTGAGCCCCACGACCTCCTTGCCGCGCATCACGCGCAAGGGTCGCGGCCGCCGTGACTGAGATTCGAAATCATCGAGCTCTTTCGCCGAGGAGCAGCCGGTTCTTCGGCGTGATCGCGGCGGGTATCCGCTGTGTATGGACGCGGTAGCCCTGCGCCGCGAGCCGCGCGGCGCGCGTGACGTCGATGGCGAGCGCCGGGTCGAGCCACCCCTCGAGATGCCCCGTGTCGCACCGGGAGGTCGCGTGGCAACAAGGGAGGACGGCGACGCGCGCCGACGCGGACGTTGCTTTCTCGAGGATCGAGTCCGTCAGGGCACCGCAGGCGTGCGCGGAGACGACGACGTCGCTCGCCCCGAGCTCGACCGCGCCCACGTCGAGCTCGAGTAGCGTCACTCGCGACGCGAGCCGTGGCCACTCGGCGACGAGCGCCTCGGACACCGCGCGGGCGCTCTTCGGCAGGCGGACGTCCACGCACACCGCCGACTCCGACGAGGCGTCGAGGAGCAGCATCAGGTGGCCGAGGAGCCCATGCCCGCACGCGAGGTCGACCACGCGCCCGCCGCGAAATCGTCGCCGCGTTCGACGCGCGACCTCCCAGCCCTCGTAGAGCTCCTTGCGCGGCAGGCATTCCGCACGACAGAGCACCCGCGCGATCCGGTCGAACAGCGTCTGACCCGCGAACCGCGGCAGATCGTGCGGCGATAGCCGGCTCCTTCTCGATGGATCGTAGTGCATTCGCCCCCGGCGTCACCCGCTCCGCATCAGCCAGACCAGCCCGGCGATGCTCATGCCGAGCACCACGACGGCGAGGAACGCGACGAGGACGTCGGCCAGGGTCCAGCCGCCGGGGTCGGCGCGCACGGCGCGGTTCGGACGCTTGCTCACAGGGGCGTCGCGACGCCCGGAGCTCTTGGCACTCGCGCCCGACGGGGTGGGTTCGGCGCGCGGCGTCGTGCCGGTGGGCGGATCGATGAGCTCGTTGTCCCGGATGCGCTCGTCGGCGGCCTTCTCGAGCTGTTCGAGTGCCTCGCTCACCGGGTCTTCGTACACGAGTCGTGTGGCTCCTATCTGAAGCGACGCACCCTTCGGCCACGCGATCTCCTCGCCGGAGTCGAGCTTCCTCTCGGCGAGCTTGCTGCCGTTCTTCGAACCGAGGTCGATGATGACCAGCTTCTCACCGCGACGGACGAGCTCGACGTGGCGGCGCGACAGATCCGGATCGTCGATGCTGAGATCCGCGGACTTCAATCGGCCGACCACGTAAGTACGGCCGGACGTGTCCAGCGTTAGCTCGGCGCCCATGCCGGGGCCTTCTGCGATGTGGACGCGTGGCACCGCCGGGGCGCCTTCGGCGGCCAGGGCCTCCGCGACCAGGGCGAGTGCCATCTCGCACGTCGCGAGGGTCGCGTTCGGTGTCGGCGGGATCTGCTCGATGACGATCTCCAGCCAGACCCGGCCGACGCGCACCAGATCGCCGCTCCGTAATACGCGGGGCGCCTGCGGCGCGAGCCGTACCGGTCCGACGAAGGTGCCGTTGGTGCTCCCCTCGTCGAGGACGATGTACTCGGCGCCGCGCTGGCGGATGGACGCATGCCGGTGGCTGACGCTCGGATCCGGCAACCGGATCTCGCACCCGTCGCCCCGGCCGATGACGATACGCGGTGCGTCGAGGGTGATGCGCGGCGCGCTCTTCCCGTCGAACGAACGGACGACGACGGTGAGGGCCATCGCGCCTAGGATGGCCAGCCCGGGCTTCCCTGACAAATCCTCGTTTGCCGGACGGTTTCCGGGTCACGCCTCCCCGGGGCTCATAACGCCCCGAAACTTGGCCCCGAGGGGCTCCCCGCCCTACTCGACGAGCGTGCGGCGCCCTCGAACGGCTGCCGACGGAGGAATCATGATCGAGAGGCAGGAGCGCCGCGCGCGTGGAGTGAACCGGGTCCCCGTGGCACGTCTCGTCGACATCTGCGGGCGCGACACCACCGTCCCGGCCTTCGAGGCCGAGTCCATCGAGCTCTCGGGACGAGGGATGCACGTGCGGACGCCGTACCTGCCACCCCTGGGCGCCCCCCTGGTGTGCCGCCTGGAGGACGGCGGCCGCGAGATCGTCGTCGAGGGAACCGTCGCCTGGCAGCGCAACTGCGACGGCGGCGGGGAGTTCGGCGTGCAGTTCACCGCGCTCGACAGCGGCAGCGTGGAAGCGCTGAAGGCCCTCTGCGGGCTCACCGACGGGGGCGACGAGCCGGACGAAAAGAAAGCGCCGCTCACGCCCGAGCCGTCCGTCGAGCCCGCGCTCGCAGGCATGGCCGTCAAGCTTCACATCGACGGGCTCGGTGCGCCGATGAAAGCGCGCGTGCGCAAGGGCGGCTCGCGCCGTCTTCAGGTGGGCTCGAACCTGGAATTCTTGAAGGTCGGCCGCGGACTCCAGGTCGAGGACGTCGAGCAAGGCGCGCGCCGCGGCGCGAAGATCGACGCCGTGTCCATCGCGATCGATCCGCAGACGCAGGTGCCCCAGCTCGTGGTCGCCCTGCGCTACGAAGGCGACGACGCGACGCCGGAGCCCAGCGTGATCGGCGACGAGATCGCCGAGGTCGCGGCGCCCGTGACGCCGGAGCGGAACGCGCCGCGCATGGAGTCCAAGGCGGCGAGCTCCGAGGTCGACGCCAGCGACGAAGACGAAGAAGACGATGACGACGACGCGTCCGCGATGCGAGGACCTGTCGATGCGATCGCCGTGTCCATCGGCAGGGCCGCGCAAGCGACGGGAGAGAGGCTCGCGACGGCCAGCGGATCGGCTGCAGCGCTGCTCGGACGGCTCGCGAAGGCCGGAGGAGCGCGCCTCGGCGAGGTCGCCGCCCGTCGGGGCGCGACGCCCAAGCGACGCTCGACGTCGCCCGCGCCGCAGGCACCCGCGCCGAGCGGGCAGCGACGCCTGCGCCCGCAGAACGGCGAGCCCAGCACGGCGAACGACGGCAAGTCGCGACGGCGCAAGGTGCTCGCCGTCGCCGTCGTCGCAGTGCTCGGTGTCGCCGTCGCCGCCACGACGCTCAACCACCGTCCGGCGAAGAGCACCACTCCGTCCGACGCCGTCGCCGCGCACGACATCGCGGCCGAACCCTCGCCGGCGACCCCGCAGACGGGCGCCACGAACGCGATGACCGCTGCCACCGGCGCGACGCAGCCTGGAGCACCCGTGGCGATGAATCAGGGCACACCGATGGGACAGCCGCCGAACGGCGCGCCCGCGCCGCGGCCGGGCGTCGTCGCCAACGTGCCACTGTTCGGTCCGACGACGATGGCGACGCTCGAGCCCGCTCCGCTCGGTCCCTCACCCGACGAGATCGGCACGGCTTCCGTGTCGCCCGCGCCGCGGGCGACCGAGGAGCGCATGGATGACGACGAGCCCCGCTCGAGCGCGCACGACGAGGTGTTCGACGACGGCTCCTCGAAGAAGTCCGACGAGGACAGGTCCGCCGAAGCGAAGGCCGAGGCCGTGAAGCCGTGGGGTACGGGCAAGCTCCACTTGCCGGTCGTTCACCGCATCAAGCTCGATCGCCCGGGCATCGGCCTGGAAGGAAAGAAGGAAGCCGGTGGCTTCAGCGTCGACCTCCCGGGCCGCCGCGTGCTCGAAGGCGGCTCCTCAATCCCGAAGCGCGACGACCGCATCGCCGAGGTACGCACGAAGAACGGTCCCACCGGGGCCCGCGTCACCTTCGTCTTCCGCAGCAAGATCCCGACCTACAAGGTCCGGCTCCGCAAGAACTACGTGGAGTTCTTCATAAGTTCGCCTGATA
>CAYUAW010000015.1:1311-16617 GCA_964442485.1 uncultured Polyangiaceae bacterium | reverse complement strand
GGCTTGCGCACGCGGTGGAAGCGGATCGTGTTCGTCTCCTTGCCGCTGCCGAGCGGCACGGCGGCGACCATCACGACCACGTCGCCCTCCTTCGCCCACCCTGATTGCATCAGGAAGGCGTCCGCGAACTCGAGCTGCTGCTCGATCTCGGCGCGCTCGGGGATCTCGACGGGGCGCACGCCTCGGAGCAGGTTCGTGCGCCGCAACGTCCCCGGCTTCGAGCTCAGTGCGACGATGGGGAGTTTCGGGAGCCACTTCGACACGTGAAGGGGGGTGAAGCCAGAGCCGGCCAGCGTCACGATCGCCTTCGCGCCGAGCTTGCTCGCCGCGAGCACGGCGGCGCCTGCGGCGCTCGACGCGAAGGAGTGCGCCTCGGTGTCGACATCGCCGTCGTCGTCGCGGGCGCCACGGTCGTACTCTTCCGCCGAGCGCGTGAGCGCATCCATCGCCTTGACGGCGAGCACCGGGTTCTCTCCGACGGCCGTCTCCTCGCTCAGCATGACGGCGTCGGCGCCGTCGAGCACGGCGTTCAGCACGTCGGACGCCTCCGCGCGAGACGGTCGCCGTGACGCGACCATCGACGCGAGCATCTGCGTCGCTACGATGGTCCATTTCCCGCGTCGCGCTGCCCGCTTGAGGATCTGCTTCTGGATGATGGGCACCTGCTCGAAGGGGAGCTCGACGCCGAGATCGCCGCGGGCCACCATGATACCGTCGGAGGCGTCGAGGATCTGGTCGAGGCACCCGATCGCCTCGGGCCGCTCGAGCTTCGCGATCACCGGTGTCTTCCGGTCGGGCCCGAGGAGCCGTCGCGCGAGCTCGATGTCCGACGCCGAGCGCACGAACGAGATGGCGACGAGATCGACGTCCGTGCCCGAGAGGAACGCGAGATCCTTCCGGTCCTTCTCGGTCAGGGTCTCGGTGCTGATCTTGCGACCCGGAAGATTGAGGCCCTTGTGGGAGAAGAGCCGCCCGCCCGTGAGGACGCGGCACACCACGTCGCTCCCCGTGACGCGCTCGACCGCGAGCTCGATGGCGCCGTCCGCGAGCAGGATGCGCGCGCCGGGTTCCACGTCGTCCGCGAGGCGTTCGTGCGCCGTCTGGGCCGCGGTGTCGGAGCCCTCGATGTCCCGGGGCGTCAGCGTGAACGTGCCGCCCTCCACCAGCAGCACGCCGGCCGCTGGCATGCGCCCGATGCGCAGCTTCGGCCCCTGGATGTCGGCGAGGACGGCGATCGGACGGTTCTCGAGGCGAGCCGCCTCGCGGATCGTCTCCATGAGCGGGCCCAGCGTCGAGCCGTTGCCGTGGGAGAAATTGACGCGGCAGGCGTCAGCGCCAGCGCGTATGAGCTCGCGGATGCGCTCGACCGTCGACGTGACGGGCCCGATGGTCGCGATGATCTTGGTGCATTCGATCGGGTACATCGGATGATCGGAAAGACTACCACCCGCGCCCGGCGCTCGCGCGAGCTTCGCGCGGCTATTTCATGGCGTCGGAGAACAGTCGAATCCGACGGCTGCCCGACGATGTCGGCGACCTGGGCGATGGCGGGCACCGCGCTCGTGTAAGCCGACGGCTGCTCGGGGTAGTCGAACACGATGCGCACGAGGGCGCGCTTCGGCAGCGCCTGGATGCTTGCCACGATGTCGCTCAGGTTGTTTCGACGGCATCCAGCGTGAAGCCGTAGCGCGTCGTCGCCGTCGCGCCGGCATTGCCGCCGTTTCAGGTGCCGCCGGAGCTGCCGGAGCTGCCGCCAATGGCGGGTCCGGCGCCGCCATTGCCGCCGGCGGCTTCCCGCGGTGCCGTCCGCCCCCGCGCCGGGGGGCACCGGGGTGCCCGCGTCGCGCCCGGCCGTCCGGCTTCCGCCGTTACCGACGTGCGCTTCACCTGCGCTGCCGCCCGCTAGGGAAGACACCGCGCCGCTCGTCCCGGCCCGCGCCCCTGCGGAGCTCGTCGCGCCGCCCGAGGAAGGGCGACGGCCGGAGGAATCGCCATCACCGCCCCGGACCGAGCGGACGAGCACGCCGCCAGCTGTTGCGTGAGACAGAGCGATCCGAAGCGCCGCGTGTACTTCCTCGAATCCGGATGCTGCGGACCGCGCGCGTCACGATGACACCTGCGGGGCGTCTCGTGCAATAAACCCGCCATGGCGGATGTGCCAACGTTCGACGCGGCGTTCCTCGCCGATTTGCCCTACGACCCCGAGGTCCTGCTCTTCGACCAGCTGCTCGAAGTGTCGCGCGAGCCGGGGCGCGTGAAGTGCCGAATGCCAACCCTCGAGTCGTTGCCGTTCACGCGGAGTCAGCGGGTGCACCCCGTGCGTCATCCTCGTCACGTCGCCGGCGCGGTGCTCGTGCACGCGACGGGGATGCTCGGATTCATCCACGCCTACTACGTGCTCGGGCTGCGGCACTCGCAGGGGTGGGTCGGCTACGGCACGAACATCCACTCCGCGAAGTTTCGCAAGCTGGTACCACCCGGGGCGCCCATCATCGCGACCTGCACGGCAACGAAAGTGCGCTCCGGGAAGTCGCGACACCTCGTGCGCTACGAGTTTCACTTCGAGCACGAAGGCGACACCTGCTACGAAGGGGATCAGACGGCGATGTGGCTCGACACCTCGGACGCCTCGGCGGTGGGCGAGCCGGGGGGCTGATGCGAGCGCGCCACGCATTGTCGTGGCGCGCTCCTCGAAGTTCAGCGAGTGACCCGCACGTAGTCCACGACCGTGGTCTGAGGGAGGGTCGAGTTCGACACCACGCCGCCAGCTCCGCCGAGCGCCGTATTGATCATCAGGAACATGGCGGTGGAGGGTACCTGCGTCGATACGCGACAGGTCTGAACTCCGTCAATCTTCCAGACCAGCGAATTCGCGCTCCAGACCAGCTGATAGACGTGGAAGTTCTGGGTGACGTCGGTCGTCGTCGCCGAACAGCCGCTGTTGTTGCTCCCGCTGTGCACCTGCTGATTCACGTGGGTGTGGTCGCTGTTCAGGATCTCCGTCACGTCGATCTCGTCCGACCCGGCGTTGGGCCAGTTGCACCCTCCGACGTTGTCGGCCGTGAGCATGTTCGAGGCTTGGCACTTGTAACCCAGCATCCAGATCGCGGGCCAGGTTCCCTTCCCACCGGCGAGCTTTGCGCGCACCTCGAGCGTGCCATAGGTGAAGTTGAACGTCTTCCACTGCACCATCCCGGATCCGTACTGAAAGCTGCTCGCACTGTGAGTCGAATCACCGCAGGTTTGCCTCATCACCAGCGATGTGATCGACAGATTGCCGCCGCTCACGGTCACGTCGTCGGGCGAGTAACATTGAAGCTCGTTGTTGGAGTAGTCCCCGTGGCGGTTCTCCGCCCACCACGCCGAGCCGAGTGGTGCGGTCGAGAAATCCTCGTTGAAGAGAACCGTACCGCCGCCGCTGCCTGCCGAGCCGCCAGCCGCGGGGGAGCCACCGGTCCCGCCTCCGGTCCCGCCTCCGGTTCCGCCAGAGCTGCCGCTAGTGCCGCCAGAGCTGCCGCTAGTGCCGCCAGAGCTGCCGCTAGTGCCGCCGGTTGCTCCGCCAGAGCCGCCGGACTTGCCGCCCGTTGCCGCGCCGCCGGATGCCGCGCCGCCCGTTCCTGCAGAGCCACCGGAGCCCGAAGACCCGCCACCCGCACCGCTCGTGTTCACACCGTAGGCGGACATTGCCCAACCCGCGTATCGAGCGCCGCTCGACCAGGTGCTCGGCAGACTCGTGAGATTCGTCGAGCTCGTGATCACCGACGAGCTCGCGCCGGTTGGTGCCGCTCTCAACATGGCGAGCGGCATGTTCACGGGGCTCAGCGTTGCAATCCAGTACGTGGTGCCGGCGGTCACCGTGACGGCGGGCAGGTTCACCACGTTCCACGCGCCGGCCTTGGGAGTGGTGAGCTGCCCCGAGGTCAGCAGGGTCTGAGGATTCCCGGAGCTGCTCGAATAGAGCCCGACCTTGATTGTGCTGCTCGAATTGCTCGAGTCGAGATAGATCCTGATTGCGTTCAACGCGCCCGACGCGACTGCTGTGTATTGGTACGCCTCGGCAGTGCCGGACGCCGCGCTATCGGGATTTGCTTCGATTCCGGTGTCTCCGAGCAATGTAGTGTCGAGCTGTTCCGCGACGGTCTCCGCCTCCGCTGATTCAGTAGAGGTCCCACAACTCGCAGTTTGAAGAAGCGCGGCGATCAAGAGCCAGAAGGTTGCGTTTTTCATGGCAGAAGCCTCTTTCTGCTCGGGCTCGGGCCGAGCTCCCTCGGTAGACAAATGTGGTCGGCTACGCCGTGTGGTATGCGTGGCGCGCCCCGGGTTGTCGGGCCCCGTTACGCACGATCCGTACCGCTCTCACCGTTTGGTCAGCGAAGTGGGTCGGAAGTCATTGGAAAGCGTTCGTCGTGCGAAACGCAGATCTGCGAGGCAACTAGACCCGGGAGTCGGCTCGCCGCAAGCACCGAGAGCTCATATGGAGTCTCACCAAATCCGTCACGGTGTGTCAATCGATCTCCACTGCGAAACGCACACGCTCGCTCGTCTCTCGTCGAAAGCTTTTTCGTATGCGTCGTACGATTTCGGGACGAGCTCCACGCTATCAACGAGTTGGCCTGGAGAGCCACTTGCGTTCGATGAAGCGTGCCGGGTGACGAGCGCCGACCGCACCTAGAAGGTCCGGTGAGTTCGGTCGACGAGATTCGCCATCGAGCTCGCGAAGAGCTCGATGGCGATGTTGACATCTCCCGGTCGTGACGATGTGTCGACGCGTCCGCGACACCGTGCTCGGCGCCGCGAGGCTAGCGGCGTCGGGCCGCTCCTGTCGAAGCGCTGTCGACCGCCTGCTCGCCGGCGCACAAAGCCCGAGCCCGACCTCGATTCTGCCGCTGGATCTCGCTCGGGCGAGCGTTCGTCGTCAACGGTCGCCGTCGGTGCCCCATTGCCTCCGCCCTCGACTCGTGGCGAAGATGGGGCGTGATCTCGGCGACGAATGCCTTCAAGCGCTGCAGCACTTGCAAGGACCCCATCGGATTCGACACTCGCTACTACCTGTGCAGCGTCTCGACCTGCAACCGGAAGCGGATGACGCTCGTGTTCTGCTCGGTGCCCTGCTGGGATGCGCACCAGGCGGATGCTCGCCACAGGGACGCGGGTGCCGAAGAGGCGCGGTCGCCGAGTGCCGCGGAGTGGGCGCGTGAGGTCGCACAGGAGAAGGAGAAGACCGCGGCGAAGAGCGACGCCGGGGGTCCCGTGCAGATGCATAGGGTCACGGGGGCTGCGTCGCTCGATATCCTGGTCATCGGCGCCAAATTGAAGGACTACATTCGTGCGCGCGCGGGGATGAGCACGTCCGATCGCTGTCTGGGTCTCCTGTCCGACCACCTGCGGAAGGTCTGCGATCGCGCGATCGAGGCGGCCGGCAAGGACGGCCGCCGGACGGTGATGGATCGCGATGTCACGCCGCTCGTCACCCGCGGGCTCGAGTCGCTCGCGACCGGCGCTGGCGATCCCGATGATCGTGTCGATGACGTCTTCATCGTGACCGCGAAGCTGAAGGGCTACGTGAAGGCACGCGCCGGGATGAGCACCTCGGACTCCGTTCCGCTCGTGCTCTCGATGCACGTGCGGCGGCTCGCACGCCAGGCAATCCGTCACGCCGGCACGGATGATCGCAAGACGGTGCTCGATCGCGACTTTTCGCAAGCGCTGTCGCGCGACAAACACTGAGCGAGTCGCGTCACGGTGAGCCGCGCGCCGCCCGGACTTCAGTCGACCTTCAGCGCCTGCCGGTGGGTCCCCGCGAGCGTCAGTCGCACCGTGGTGCCGCGTCCCTCTCCAGCGGACTCGAGCCACACCTTGCCCCCGTGACGTTCCACCAGGCGCTTCACCAGGCTGAGCCCCATCCCGGTGCCCTCCGTCCCGGCGCCGAGGCGCTCGAAGCGATTGAACACGCGATGGAGATTCCCGGCGTCGACGCCGATTCCCTGGTCACGCACGAAGATCATGATCGCGCCCTGCTTTTCCTCGACGCCGATGGTCACCGAAGGGCGCTCGCCGAGACGCGCGTACTTCAGCGCGTTCTCGATGAGGTTCTCGAAGATCTGGACGAGGCTCTCGCGCTCTCCGCGCAGCATCCACGGTGCTTCGGTGACGTGGATTTCAGCGTTGCACGACGCGACCGGACCTGCGAGCAGGGCGAGCGCGTCGCCGACGACGTCGGCGAGCGGCACGTCCACCGGGGTGACGCGCGCATTCGGGCCTGCGCGACGCACGATGGCTGCGATGAGCTCTGTCATTCGATCCACGGCGTTGTGAATCGACTCGACGTCCTTGACGATCTGCAGCTCGTTCCGTTCCTTCAGGTCGAGTGCCAGGAACCCGACGAAGGCGCGGATCGTCGCGAGGGGGCTCCGCAGATCGTGGCAGAGTGAGTCACCGAGCTGGGACAGCGCCCTGTTGCGGCCGCGCAGCGCGTCCTCCCGCCGCCTGGCGAGCGTCACGTCGCGCGCGACGATCAGCACGCAGGGCACCCCATCCCCGCCCTTCGGGTCGGGGTGCAAATCTACCTCCCACTGGCGAACGCCATCGCTGTCTTCGAGCTTCAGCATTCCGTAGTACGGCATCCCGTCGCGCAGCGCTTCCCGCAAGCCGTGCTCGAAGCGCGAGATGAGCACAGGAGCCGCACCGATGTCGTGCAGCGTCGAGCCGAGCAGTCGGCCGCGGGTACTCGAAAGGGCCGTTGCAGCGGCGGCGTTCAGATCGAGCACGCGCCCGCGCGGGTCGACCACGAACGTGGCGTCTGGCAGCCGATCGAACACCCGGCGTAGGGAGACGAACCCCTCCTCGAGCGCGACGGTTTGCATGCCGCTCGAGGGATGGTCCTCCTCGAGGACGTGAATCGATTCGAACAGAACACCTTGCGTCACTGGCCCCCTTGTTCTCCTTCCCCGCGTGCACTTCCGCGGACCGAAGAGTATCACTCTTCCCCGATTGCTTCTCCCATCCCCGAGATTGATGAGGGATCGGGCGGGTCGCGGGTCGGCGCCGATGAGCGTGCCAGTGCCTCTCTCCAGTAGCTACGGACCCATGAAAGGCTTCCGCTTTGTCCATGATCTGGCGCCGGCGCGTCTCGACGGTCGGCACCGCGATCCGGAGGGCGCCGGCGATTTCCTTTGGGGTATTTCGCCTCGGCAACGCGCTCGAGCGCCTCGCGCTTGCGACGGCTCAGCGGGCGCGGCTTCCCTAGGGGGGCTTCTTCTCGACCCTCGCGATTGCCGTGCGGAGCTCTCGAACGGCGGTTTCGTCGACGGGTGTTTCCTTCTCGTACAGCGCGAGGGCGCTCGTCAGTTCGGGCAATGCATCCCGGAGCTTGCCCATCGCCGCGAGAGCTAGACCCAGGTGACGACGATCCGTGGCGACTTCGCGATGTTCCTTCCCGAGCGCCCGTTCGTGAATCGCCAGAGCCACCCGAAGCTCGCTGACGGCCTCCGGAAACTGCTTTGCGAGACCGAGTACCCGGCCGAGGCTCTGGTGATCCGTGCCGGTGGTGGGATGATCCTTGCCGAGGGCGCCCTCATCGAGCCGGAGCACCTCGCGATAGGTATCCGTCGCATCGTCGAGCTTTCCCTGCTGCTCGAGAATTCCCGCGATCCGCGCTTGCTCCGCGGCGACGGCTCCCCCTCCTGAATCTGACGACTCCTTCAGTATTTTGACAGCGAGGTGACGTTCGAACAGCGCATCGTCGTAGCGCTTCTCGGCCTGCAGAACGGCACCGATATGCTGGTGGGTGGCCGCGAGGTCGGCCCCCTTCGCATACTTCGAATCCTCCTGGATACTCAGGGCGCGCTGGAGCTCGGGAAGAGCTTGATCAAGTCGCCCCAGCGCCTCGAGGGCCTGACCGATGGCCTGATGAGTCGTGCCGACCTCCGGGCTGGCCGCGCCGAGCAGCCGGACCTGGATCGCGAGAGCTCGCACGTGGGCGTCGAGCGCAATCTCGTTCCGGCCGAGTGCACCGCTGACCCTGCCGACGAGCGTCAGCGCTTCTGCCACGGAAAGCGACGCTTCCCCGAACGCCGCTACGCGATCGCGAAGCCCTCGCGCAGCCTCCACGGACGCGGACTCGAGCTCGCCCCGTGCTTCGAGCAGCAGCGCGAGCTCGACGTGCGCCGACGCGCTGACGGGATGCTCCGGGCCGTAGGCGCGTTCCGCCAGAGCGAGACCCGTCCGCCATTCGCGCTCCGCTTCGCGGCTCGCGCCGAGCGCGGCGTACATGCGACCGAGGGCGGCGTGGGCACGCGCGAGTTCTCTGTAAGACGTGCCGGATGTTCTCTCGACGATCTCGATGATCCGCGCGAACCCGGCGATGGCACGATCGGTGTCACCGCGTGCGCTCTCCGCCTCGGCCACGCGCTCGGCGTAACGAAGCGTTCCGGCGTTGTCACTTCCGAGCGTCCGCTCCACGAGCGACAGTGCGCGCTCCGCGAGGGCGAGCGCTTCGGCGGGGTCTTCCGCGACGTCCGCCTTGGCACGAAGAACAACGGCCTGCTGCAGGGGCTTCGTGGACGCCTCGGGGAGCGGCTCCATTCTCGCGAGGATCGCCCTGGCCTCGGCGTAGCTCTTCTCGGCGAGGGCGGCGCTGACCAGCAGCCCGCGAGCCTGCGCGGTGACGGCCGCGTCGTCCATCGCGAGGCCCAGGGCTTCGGCGCGCGACGCCGCGCGCTTGGCGTCCGCCGGCGCGTCCTGCAACAGCAGCACCGCCGCCCGCGCGAGGAACGTCCGTGCTTGCTCACGTCGAGCAGCGTCCGTCGCAAGGCGCGGCGCGAACGACGCGAGCGCTCCCGGGTGCCGGCAGCGTTCCACGACGCTCTCGGCTTCGTCGACGACGTCGGTCGCGTAGGGCAGCGTCGTGCGGTCCGACGCCGCGACGGAAGCGACGGCCGCGCGCAGGAAGGCGAGGGCGTCTTCGTAGCAGGCGGCAGCGGCCGATCCGGCGGACGAGGCCACGCGTACGGAGCAGCTCGACGCCTGGCCGGCGAGCCACGCAGTCGACGCAGCGTCAAGTCCCCTGGTCACATCCTCGGCCGTCCGCCCGCCGTAGGAGGGGCCCACGTTCCGGAGAGCGGCGCTCACGCGCGCGCGCTCCGCGTCGTTCCAGACGCGAGCTTCTTCCGCGCGCGCCGCACCACATGGTCCGGCTGCATCGTGTGACGGTTGCACGGCGCCACCGCAACCGGTGAGCAGTGCAAGGGCGCCGAGCGACGAGGCGACGGTTCGCGCGAAAGGGCCGGGGCGCTTCCGCGCCGCCCCGGTCATTCCGCCGGCCCTTCATCGTAGCCGCGCGGACGGTATTTGCGGTCCACGCCCGCGTTCTTCTGCCCGTTCCACACGATGTCGCGGTTCAGGAAGGCCAGCCACGTGCCGGGCTTCTGATCGGCCATCGCGAGCAGGTCGGCGTCACGCGGCTTCACCGCTGCGTGGTCCCAGAGGCACTGCAGCGCGAGCGCGATCAAATTGCGGTCGTTCGGGGCCATCATCATGCCGGCGCGGTAGTAGGGCCAGGCCTCTTCGGCTCGCCCGAGGCGGCAGAGCGTGTCTGCGAAGTAGATGTGCGCCATCGGCCAGGTCGGTGCAATCTCCATGGCGCGCCGATTCTCGAAGAGCCGGCCATCCAGCTGGCCGCGAGCGCCCAGCATGACGCCATAGTTCAGGTGGGCTTTTGCGCTCGCTGGAACTGCGCGGGCCGTTGCCCGCCAGAAGACGAGATCATCGGCGTAGTCGAGCGCGTGCACCCGCGCCCGCGTCGCCTGGAACACGAGAAACATCGCGGCCAACGCTGGCCCCAGGTGCCGGACGCCGAGCAGACGTGGCGCTCGCGAGAGACGCGCGAGCACTGGACCGAGCAGCAGGGAAAGCCCTGCCGCCGGGAGGTACCAGAAGCGCTCCGCCCGAACGGTGGGCAGGACGATCGGAATATTCGAATGAGGGAAGTATGCGACCGGCACCCAGAGGAGACCGATTGCGAGCAGCGTACAGGTTCTCGCGCGCGCGGAGTCGGCCTCGCGCGCGGTGAGCGTCTTCACGAAGAGCGCGACCGCCGCGAGGGGCGGCGCGAAAAGGAAGATCCCGCCGAGGACGGAACGCAGGCTGACGAGGCGTGGAGGGATCGGTTCGGCAGCGAACGAGTAGTCGCCGCTGAGCACGGTGGGGACGATCGCCTGGCCGACCCCGCTCGCGTAGACGCCGAGGGCGCCCGCGACGCGATGCGCGTAGTCGGTGATGGCGAGCGGGTTGTTGATGGGATCCTGCGGCAGCCTCGGCTGGGAGAACCACCGCAGGAACGCGTGAAACCCTCGCTGAACGAGCGGTGCCGAAGGGGGCAAGGGAGCCGCGAGCTCCGCAGGGAGCTCTGACGGAAAGAATCTGCGTCGCGTCTCCGTGTAGACGACCAGCGCGGCGATTGCGGCGACCAGCGCGACTAGCGCGCGCACGACCCGCAAGGGCCGCGCCGGATGGTGCAAGGGCGCGGCGAGGAGCGCGATCCAGAACAGGATCGGCAGCGCGACGAGCGTGCTCTCCTTGCTGAAGAACCCGATGGCGACGCAGAGGAAGACGAGCGGGCCCATGACGGGCAGGGAACGCTCCAGCGCGAGGACCGCGAGCAGCAGCCCGAGCGCGCCGAGGACGTCGGCGATGCCGACTACCCCGGTGACCGCCTCCGTGAGCACCGCGCAGGTCGCGAACGCGCCGCCGGCGAACCACGCCGTTGTCCGATCGCGCGTGATGCCCAGGGTGATGCGCGAAATGCACGCCGCGTTCAGCGCGTGTACGACGATGTTCACCCAGTGCAGCGCCCAGGGATGGTGAAACACCTGGCCGAGCTGCCAGAGCCCGCGCCACACGATGTCCGGCAGCGGCCGGTACGACCCGATGCTCCGGTCGTGCGGCAACCCCCAGAAGTCGCGACGCAGCACGTCGTGGAACGGGACCTTGCCGTTGACGAACGGATTGGCGAGGAGCGCCTCCTGCTCGTCGAAGATGTAATTCGACAGCGGGCTCCGGACGAAGAGCAAGGTCGAGAGCGCGAGAGCAGGACCGAACGCGGCGCCGACCGTTGGATCGCGTTGCTGGAAATAGGCCGAGATCCGGGCCGCGGCTTGCAATGCGCTCCCGGCGACCCGGGAGGGCAGGGCGCGCGCTTTCTCCGAGATGACGGCGCCGAGGCTCATCGAAGCGAAGGGGCCGGCGCGTGGGCGGCGAGCCGGAATGGCGAGCCGTGGGCGTCGTAACGGCCGCATCGCGGAGGTTCGGCCGAGCGGTAGCGGTGGAGGCGCACGACCGGAGTATAGTCGCGCGCCGAGGCCGAGCGGATGTCCACGACAGTGCCACCAGGCGAAGAGCCGTCCTTCGGCGGCTACCGCGTCATCGCCAAGCTCCGGTCCGGCCCCATTACCGACCTCTACCGGGCCGAGCAGACGGAGCTCGGCCGGCTGGTGTTCATCAAGGCTCTCGGGCGCGGTATCTTGCCGTCATCGCCGTTTGCTGCCGCCCTCGAGCGCGAGGCGCGGCTGCTCACCGAGCTCGACCACCCGGGGGTCATCCGCGTCCTCGACTTCGTCCGGGGGGACCGCAGCATGTGGCTCGTTCTCGAGCACGTCGACGGCTGGCCCCTCGACGAGGTCGTCGCGCGGAAGGGCAAGCTCGCGCCGCAAGCGGCCGTCGCGATCGCCCAGAGCGTCGCCGAGGCGCTCGAGCACGCGCACGGGCGTGGCGTCATCCATCGCGACGTGCAGCCCCACAACATCCTGGTCGCGAAGTCCGGGGCGGTGAAGCTCGTCAACTTCGCGGCTGCCACCGACGAGCGTCTGCCCACGGCCCCCGAGCTGCTCGAGGGCTCGAGCGGGTTCGGAACACCCGCGTACATGTCACCCGAGCAGCTCCTGGGCGAGCCGGAGGACGCGCGCAGCGATCTCTACTCGCTCGGCATCGTCCTGTACGAGATGCTCACGGGGAAGCGGCCCTTCGACGCGGGCGACGACCGACCGACGCGCGGTCGTCACGACTCGATGGCGCCGCCGAGCCGCGCCGTTCCCGAGATCCCCGCGTCGCTCGACCGCGCCGTCCGTCGCTGCCTGGCGAAGCTGCCGAGCGACCGCTTCGCGACGGCCGCGGAGCTCCGCCGAGATCTGTCCACCGAGTTTGCCGAAGTTGCCGGCGCCCCCGCCGACGTCATTTCCGCCGAGCTCGTGCGCCTCGGGCTCGTGCCCTCGACGGACGGTGCGAAGAAGGACGTCGCGCGGCCGTCCCTGATCCGGAAGAAGCCGCTCACCGTGGGCACCGCCGTGCGCGGCTATGTCGTCGCGCTGCTGCTCATCGTGGCCGGAGGCGCCGCCATCGAGCGCACGTCGATCGCGCGTCGCGGCGACGGAACGCGAAGCGGCGCAGGCCGGCTCGATCTCGTTCCTTCGAACGCCGGGTACCTGCGCGTCGCGGTGGATCCCTGGGCGAACGTCGTCGTCGACGGCGTCCAGGTGGAGACCACGCCGTTCGCGCACTCCATCCCGCTGACCCCCGGCGTGCACTACGTCCGGCTCGAGCATCCGAAGGCCCCCGTGGAGCGGCGGACGGTGACGCTGTCACCCGGCGAGACGGTGCTGCTCGCCGTCAAGATGGACTTGCCCCGCCCGCAGGTCGTCCGTCCGGAAAACTCCGCCAGCCCCAGCCTGACCGATCCGTCCACTCCTTGAGCGGCCAATTCCAGTGCATTCGCGGTAGCCCGAGCTTGACGCTGGCTCGCGTGTCGGTGAGAACCCGAGCGATATGGTGGATCCGGGGCTTCCGAAACGAGGGGCCAGCGCCTTGCTCGCGGCGATCCTCGCCGCGTGCTGCTTCCTGGTCGGCTGCGTGCGCTCCGGCACGGAGATCCCGGGCAACGTGCTGTTCGGCAAGTCGCCCCTGCGCTCTGCGGACGTGACGGACCCTGCCAGGCTGACCGACGGCACCATCGCGCGGGACGGCGATCACTGGGAGACGGATCTCACGAGCGTCCTCAAGACGGGCAGAGCGTCCGTCGAGTGGGATCTCGGGCGCCCGGTGCACGTGCGCGCCCTGTATCTGCAGGGTGACAACAACGACACGTTCTTCGTGTCCGGCTCGGACGACGGAAAGACCTACCGGCAGATCTGGGAAGCCCCCGCGGTTCGCGGGGCGGGCATGCGCATCCGGGAAACGCGAACGCTCGACGTCAGCGCCCGCTATCTGAGGCTCACCGCACAGAGCCCCGACTCGATGGTGAGCGCGAGCGAGCTCGAGGCCTTCGAGGTCGTCCCCGCTCCGTGGCCGCCCCTCTTGCGTGCGCTCGAGGGAGAGCATCCGCGGCTCCCGGGCGAGGTCTCGGGGCTCGTCTTCGGTCTAATCGCGTCCGCATCGCTGCTCTTTCACCGGGGGACGTTCCCCGGCTGGCTGCGGGCCGTCATGGTGCTCGCTCCGTTGATCTCCCTCTACGTCGTGTACGACGCCGTCGGGAGCGCGTGGCCGCCGGGTCAGCCGGTCATCGACATGCTGCGCGCCGTGTCGGCCGGCGTCGCTGCGGCGGCGGTGCTCCGCCTCGCGTGGCGGCCGGAAGACGTGATGCCGCGCTTCGTCACGGCGAGCCTCGCGGCGATGGCCTTCCTCGCGCTGACCACGTTCTTCAACATGTGGCAGCCGCAGTTCGAAGACGTGGACAACCACCGCTTCACCTGGGTGCACACCTGGGACATGCGCGTGTACTTCCCGTCGGCGAAGTACTTCGACGAGCTCGGCTTCGACGGGCTCTACCTCGCCAGCGTGGAGGCGTACCTGGAGGACGCGCCCGGCGCCACCGAGCAGGGCGTCGCGAACGTGGAGATCCGGGATCTCCGCAACTACGAGATGACGACGGTCAGCAACGTCATCGACGGGGTGCGGAAGGTGAAGCAGCGTTTTTCCGAGGAGCGCTGGGATGCCTTCAAGAAGGACATGGCGTTCTTCTGGCGCACCATGGGCCCGGGCGGCTACCTGGGCAGCTTGCGGGACCACGGGGGCAACGCGACACCCGCCTGGCTCCTCGTCGCGCACCTGCTCTACCGCCATGCGACGGCGAGCGAGGGCCTGCTGCTCGCGACGGGCCTGCTCGATCCGCTCCTTCTCGCCCTGTTCTTCGGCGTGGCGTGGCGCACCTTCGGCGTCCGTACGGCGCTCGTCTGCCTCGTCGTGTACGGCGCGAACACGTTCCCCTGGTTCGGCTCGAACTGGGCGGGCTCCACGCTCCGCAACGACTGGATGGTCCTGGTCGGCCTCGGCGCCTGCGCGCTCCACACGAAGCGCTACGGGCTCGCGGGGGCCGCGCTGGCAGGCTCCGCGATGATCCGCGCGTTCCCGGCCGTCTCCGTCTTCTATCTCGTGGCCCCGCTCCTCGTCGTCGTCTACGACCATTCACGGCTGAAGCAGCCCATCGACGTCCGCGCGCTCCTCGCCGGCAGCAAGCCGCTCCTGCGTGCGCTCGGCGGCGCCACGGTGTGCGTGGGCGTCCTCTTCGTGCTGTCCACGCTCGTCTTCGGGTTCCGGCACTCGTGGGTGGACTGGGCGCACAAGATCACCTTGCACTCGGTGACGCCCAACGTGAACCACGTCGGGCTTCGCACGCTGATCCAGTTCGATTCGTCGAAGACGCTCCGCGCGCTCTCGCAGACGGGCGGAGACTGGTCCCTGGAGCAGTCGCGCACGTTCCTCGCACGGCGGCCCCTCTACGTGATCGCCATCATCGCCTTCACCGCGCTGTCGCTCGCCGCCGCGCGTGGGCGCGATCTACGCCAGGCCGCGCTCATCGGGATGATGATGATCCCGGTCTACTTCTACCCGTCGAACTACTACCTGCACTACGTGTTCGTGCTCCCGCTCATGATGGACTACTCGGAGGAGCCGGCCGCGCGGAAGCGATGGGCGCTGGTGTCGATCGTCGTGCTCCTCATCTGCGTGAGCGAGTACTGGGGTTTTGGCTCGGTGGGCGTCGACGAGCGATACGCGCAGTGGAGCTGGGGCGTCCTTGCCGGCTACGTCGTCATCCTGGTCGCGATGGCGCGTGAGACATGGCCGCAGAAGGAAGCCGTGCCCGCGAAGGCACGGCGCAAAGACACATCGGCGGGCGCGGCAGCCTGAGTTTTCTTGGGGGAGCGCCCACGTGGGGACGGGGCGCGGCTGCAGAAGCTTGCCGGCGCATGGGCCACGCTGATCGCCGCGTTGCGACCTGCAGCCGCGCAGGCGCGTCGTAGGTGACGAGAAGACGCATCG
>CAYUAW010000015.1:0-1211 GCA_964442485.1 uncultured Polyangiaceae bacterium | reverse complement strand
TCCAATGCTGCTCGAGTGCGAGAGCTGCGGCGCGCCGCTCGATGTGGCCGACGACACCACGAAGACGGTGCGGTGCCACTACTGCGGGCGCAGCGCCACCCTCGAACGGTACCGGAAGGTCGCGCCTCAGACCCCGGCGGGCTTCGTCCCGCCGAGGGAGTGGACGCCGCCGGCGAGCGCGGACGTGCCGAGCCGGCCGCTCACGTATCGGCCGCGTCGTCGGCGCGGCGGCGTGGGGGCCATGACGGCGCTCGTCGTCTCGGGTGTCGTGGGCGTCGCGGCGTGGCGGGCCACCAGCGCAGTGGAGCAGGTGACGAGCGCGACGGACCCGTCGCAGCTCAAGTCGATGCTGGCGGAGGCGCTCTCCGTGGCGTCCGCTGCGGTCGACGTCGCGAAGTCGAGGCAGGGGCTTGCCCCGTCGCAGACGGGCGACACCGTGCCCTTGGTTTGCAAGGGCGCGGACGATCTCACCCTGACCGGCAAGACCCTCTCCCTGCCAGCCGGGGTTCCCGTCGTCGCGATGGGCAGCTGCACGCTGCGGCTCGTCGACTGCACCGTCAGCGGCGCGACGGGCATCACGGTGAACGGGAACGCGACCGTCACGGTGGTGGGCGGCAGCATCACCGGCAGGGGGCCGGCGGTCGTGCTCATGGGCAACTCGACGCTCGACGTCTCGGGTGACGCGCGCCTGAGCGGCGAGATGACCATCACGGCTGCCGCGAACGCCCGTGCGCGCGTCCGCAGTTCGTCGGTGACCGGCGCGCACATCGCCGTGCAGGCAACCGGCAACGCCGCCGTGGACACGGAGACATCGCAGGTCAGCGGACGCGTCGTCGGCGGCCGCCACGGCGCCCGCTGACGACCTGTCGGTGCTAGATCCTGCCGTGATGGCGAAGCCCGTCTCGGCCGGCACCCTGCTCTATCGACGCACGCCGTCGGGCCTCGCGGTGCTCCTCGTGCATCCGTCCGGCGCGTACAACCGCCGCTCACCGTGGAGCATCCCGAAGGGCCTCCCCGACGACAACGAGCCCCTCGAAGACGCCGCCCGTCGCGAGACCATGGAGGAGACGGGCATCCGCGCCGGCGCGCTCGTCGCCCTCGGCTCCGTCGAATACCGGAAGAGCCGGAAGACGGTGCACGCCTTCGCCGGCGAAGATCCCGGCGCCCAGGAGCCCACCTGCGCATCCTGGGAAGTCGACCGCGCCGAGTTC
>CAYUAW010000014.1:10566-51538 GCA_964442485.1 uncultured Polyangiaceae bacterium | reverse complement strand
CTCGAGGCGACTTCGGACGCGCACACCGCCGCACTTGTGCTTACGCGCGGCTTGGTTCGAGCGAAGTCTCGAGGCGACTTCGGACGCGCACACCGGCGTACTTTCGCTTACGCACGGCGTCCGCTCGCGTCGCTCAGCCGCGTGGGCGCCGGCCGCGCTGCGCTGTGCTCGGCGCTTCGAGATCGGCCCCGAGTCGTTCGAGCGCGCGCTCGACGAGCTTACGGTCCTCGGAGCCCAGCGGCCCGATGCCGGCGCGATGCATCGCGTAATGAAGCGCCGCGGCTTCAAGGGCGCTCATGGCGATGGTCCGGTGGAGCGAGAGCTTCTCGATGCGGTAGCGGATGAGGAGGCGCCCGTCGCCGAGCACCTGCTCGCCCGTCACCTCGGCCTGGTCGTGACCGCCGGCCACGAGCTGCCGGATGACGCCGCGGACCCGGCTCGCGCGCCGGCGGACCCGGCGCGCGACGGCGTCCTCGTAGAGCGCGAAGTAGCGGTTCCGCGGAAAGGTGCGCGGCGCGAGGATCAGCGCGCAGAGCAGGGCGTCGGGGTCGACCTTCGACGCGACCGTCACGACTTTTCCTGCGCACGAAGCCGCTCGGCTTCGTACCAGGCGACGACGGCGTCAACGAGCTCGCCGAGATCGCCCTCCATGACGCGATCGAGCTTGTACAGCGTGAGCCCGACACGGTGATCCGTCAGACGGTTCTGCGGGAAGTTGTAGGTGCGGATCTTCTCCGACCGGTCGCCGCTCTTGACCATGTCGCGGCGCTCGTCGCGGATGGCGTCCGCCTGCTCGCGCTGCGCGATGTCGAGGAGTCGGCTCTTCATGATCTTCAGGGCGCGGGCGCGGTTCTTGATCTGGCTGCGCTCGTCCTGGCACTTCACGATCATTCCGGTCGGGAGGTGGGTGATCTGCACGGCGCTGTTCGTCGTGTTGACGCCCTGGCCGCCGGGGCCGCCGGACGCCGCGATGTCGTAGCGCAAGTCCTTCTCGTCGATCTCGATGTCGATGTCGTCCGCCTCCGGGAGCACCGCGACAGTGGCCGTCGAGGTGTGGATGCGCCCCTGCGCTTCCGTGGCCGGCACGCGCTGGACGCGGTGCACGCCGCCCTCGTGCTTCAGACGCGAGTAGACGCGGTCACCGGTGACGAGCGCGACGATCTCCTTGATGCCGCCTGCCGCCGCGTCGCTGCGCGACAGGATCTCGACCTTCCAGCCGACGGACTCGGCGTAGCGCGTGTACATGCGGAAGAGATCCGCCGCGAAGAGGGCTGCCTCTTCCCCTCCGGTGCCGCCGCGGATTTCGAGGAGCGTATTTCGCTCGTCGTTCGGATCGCGCGGCAGGAGCAGCACGCGGATCTTCTGTTCGAGCTCATCCTTCCGCCCGGCGAGCTCGCCGAGCTCGTCACGCGCCAGCGCGCCGAGCTCCGAGTCGGAGAGCATCTCTTGCGCATCCGCGATCCGCTTCTCGACGCTCTGCCACTCGCCGAAGGCCTCGACGAGCGGCAGGATCTGGCTGCGCTCGCGGCTCAGGGCCTGGATGCGCGCCGAATCGGCGATCACCTTCGGCTCGCACATCAGATCGTCGATCTCGCTCCGCCGGCGGACGACGGTTTGCAGCTTGTCGACGGGGATCATGGGCGCGCTCCGCCCGAGCTTAACATCACGGGACTGCTCTTACGGCGCACCGAGAGGGGCGCGCTCGACCGAGCGAGCGCTGCCTCCTACTTCGCTGCGGGCGCGGCGTACTTGCGGCGGAATCGATCGATCCTGCCGGCGGTGTCGACCAGTCGCTGCTTGCCCGTGTAAAACGGATGGCAAGCGCCGCAGACGTCGACCGAGATATCGCCCATCGTCGACCGTGTCTTGAACGTGTTCCCACACGCGCAGGTGACGTTGACGACCTTGTAATCGGGATGAATGTCGGCCTTCATGGGGGTGTTCCGGGCTCCGAGGGACGCGCAACCTAACTCCCGACGCGGCACTGTACAAGGTGCCCTCTACAAGAAGGCCGTCTGGCTGCGTGCGATCCGGCCTGCGCGTGCGTTCAGCGGACCAATCTTGACGAGCTCGGCCTTTGAGCGCAAACCTCCCCGGATGCGCGAACCGGTCTCGAGGCGCGAGGCGCTCGGCCGAATTGCGAAAGCCGGGGCGGTCCTCGGTGCGTCGGTCGCTCTCGCGCGCGTTGCCTACGACCGGGGCGGGCTCGGGCTCGTCGCGGGGGAAGGAGACCGACAGGTCCGGAGCTTCGGCGTCCGCGGCTCCGCGGCTGGCCCGGTGTTCGCCATCGCGAAGAGCTCGACGGATCCGGCGGAGCTCGTGCGTCGCGCCGTCGCGGCGCTCGGCGGCATGGGCCGGTTCGTCTCGCGCGGCGACGTCGTCGCCGTCAAGCCGAACATCGGCTGGGACCGCATGCCCGTCCACGCCGCGAACACGAACCCCCTGGTCGTCGCGGAGGTCGTCAAGCTCGCCTTCGACGCCGGCGCGCACCGCGTCGTGGTGACGGACGCGTCGTGCAACGAGCCGAACCGCTGCTTTCAGCGCTCGGGCATCTGGCGAGCGACGCACGAGCTCGGCGCGACGGTCATCCTGCCGGCCGCTCACCGCTTCCGCGAGATGCGGATGAAGGGCGACGTGCTCGACACGTGGCCCATCTACATGCCGCTCGTGAACGCGGACAAGGTCATCAACGTCCCGGTCGCCAAGCATCACAATCTGTCGAAGTACACGGCGGCCATGAAGAACTGGTACGGCATCCTCGGTGGGCGCAGAAACCGGCTCCACCAGAGCATCGACGTCTCCATCGCCGATCTCGCGACGTTCATGCGTCCCACACTCACCGTGGTGGACGCGACGCGCGTGCTCATGCGCAACGGCCCGCAGGGCGGCAACATCGACGACGCGACCGACGTGCACCAGGTCATCGCAAGCACCGATCAGGTCGCGGCCGACGCCTACGGCTGCACGCTCATCGGGCAGAAGCCGGAGAACATCGGGTATCTGCAGCTCGGTCACGAGCGGCGCATCGGCGACATGCACTGGCAATCAGTGCCGCACGTGGAGGTGTGACCGTGTCGCCCTCGGGCCGAGAGGTGCTGCCGCCGCTCGGGGAGCTGCCCGCGCCCATCCCGTGGCTCACCCGCGAAGGCTGCGTCGAGCCGCTCGACCGCGTCACGGCGTCCGTGATCGGCGCGCCGCCTTCGGCCGTCGGAGCACCGAGCGCCGTCACGCCGGGGTCCGCGGCGGTCGCGCCGGCGCCCGCCGCGGCGCACTCGAAGCCCGTCGAGAAGCGCTCCGCGAAGAAGAAAAAGAAGCGCCCCGGATCCGGAATCCCGGCGCGAAAGTCGATCCGCGTCCTGCTGTGGGCGCGTCGCGTCGCGCAGGCGTCGTTCTTCGGGCTCTTCGCGTTCTTCCTGTTCCAGACCGCGTTCCGGGGCACGTTCAGCGCGCGGTCGGACGTCCCGGTGCGGCTGCCGTGGCCCGTCGAGGGGTTCCTGCTGACGGACCCGTTCGTGGCGGCCATGACCGTCCTCTCGACGCACACGGTGTATCGCGGCCTCGCCTGGTCGCTCGTGGTCGTCACGCTGACCCTGGTCTTCGGTCGCGTATTCTGCGGGTGGATCTGCCCCTTCGGGACGCTCCACCACTTCTTCGCGTGGATCTTCCCGTCGCGCTACGTGCGCGGCAAGCAGCGCGTGGAGGCGAACCACACGCACGGCTGGCAGGCCGCGAAGTACTACCTGATGGTCGGCTTCCTCGCCGCCGCGGTGGTTGGCAGCGCAATCGGCGGCCTGCTCGATCCCATCTGCGTGGCCGTGCGCGCCATCGGTCTCGGCGTGATGCCGGCGCTGCAGTACCTGGGCATCCGCGGAGCCGCCGTCGCGGCGGACACGAACGTCCGCGCCTTGCAGAACATGAGCGACGGCTCGCAGGATTTCCTCGCGCGCACCGTGTGGACGCCGAGCCAGGTGTACTTTCACCAGACCTGGTTCATCGCGTTCCTCTTCGTCGCCATCCTGTTCATGAACCGCTTCATTCCGCGGTTCTGGTGCCGCGCGCTCTGTCCGCTCGGCGCGTTCCTGGGCGTCATCTCGCGCTTTGCCCTCTTCGGGATGGAGAAGGACCACTCGAAGTGCACGGACTGCAATCTGTGCCTCGTCCACTGCCAGGGCGCCGACAGTCCGCAGGGCGGCGTGAAGCACCGGCAGGACGAATGCCACATGTGCCTCAACTGCGAGTCAGCCTGCCCGGAGGACGTCATCAAGTTCCGGTTCTTGCCGAATCGCGGCGGCACCACCTCCGTTCCCGATCTCGAGCGACGCACCGTGCTCGCTTCGGCTGCGGCGGGTGCCATCGCCATCCCCGGGGTGCGCATCGCGGGATGGCCGGACCGCGGCTACAGTGAGAAGGTCATCCGTCCGCCGGGTGCGGTGGAGGAGCGGGAGTTTCTCGAGCGGTGCATCCGCTGCGCCGAGTGCATGAAGGTGTGTCCGAACAACGCGCTGCACCCTGCGTTCTTCGAGGCCGGGCTCGAGGGGCTCTGGACGCCGATCGTGATCCCGCGCATCGGCTACTGCGAGTTCTCGTGCGTGCTCTGCGGGCAGGTTTGCCCCACCGGGGCCATCCAGAAGATCAACGAGAAGCAGAAGATGGGCGTCGGGCAGAAGCCGGTCTCCATCGGCACCGCGATGTACGATCAGGGGCGCTGCCTGCCGTGGGCGATGTCCACGCCGTGCATCGTCTGCGAGGAGTTCTGCCCGACCTCGCCCAAGGCCATCTGGGCCGAAGAGGTCGAGGTCCCGAAGCGCGAGGGGCACTACGAGCAGAAGGGCGAGCAGCCGAAGATGCTCACGGTCAAGCTGAAGCGCCCCCACGTGGACCCGAACCTCTGCGTCGGCTGCGGCGCGTGCGAGAAGGTCTGCCCCATCGTCGACAAGCCCGCCGTCTACGTGACGAGCGCGGGTGAGACGCGCTCGAAGACGAACGTCATCCTGCTGGAGAACACGAGCTACAACCGCAGCAGCTAGTCCCCGGATCCAAGATTCGTCCTCGAATTTTCGAGGCCCCTGACGGGGCAAGGGCCTCGAAAATTCAGGACGTTGCCAAAGCTCTGATCCGGTTGACTGACTTTCTCGATAGTCCCCTGAATCAAGGATTCAGGGGACTAGGTCGCGGGTCAGCTTTCCGCGCGCGTGGCGGGAGCCTGAGCCTCTGGCGCGACGTCGGGTCCGGGCTTCCGCCCGACGATCAGCGCGTTGTGCACGATGCTGAGATCGTCGTGCTGCAGGACGGTGCACGAAAGACCGAACCCGGAGAGCGTCGCCGCGATGTCGTCTGCCGGGCGGAACGCGAGCTCGCCCGGCGTTCCGCGCTTTTTCGCGGCGCTCTGCTCGAGGCGTTCCGTCAGCCCGCTGCGCAGCGAGGCACCCGAGTCGACCTCTCGCACGATCAGTCGTCCTCCCGGAGCGAGCGCCCGCGCGGCGCGCGCGAGCACTTCGTCCTGAACGGTGAGCGGCAGGTAGTGCAGCGAATCGACGAACAGCACGGTGTCCGCCTCCGGGAAGGTCGCCACGGACAGCTCCGTCTCCTCCACGCGAGCGTGGGTTCCGGCGGCGGCGCGTGCGATCGCGACGCGGTCGGCATCTCGGTCGTAGCCGAGCAGCGTGCGCACGCGACCCAGCTCGAGCAGACACAGGGAGAGCTGCAGATACCCCGAGCCGGCATCTACGACGCGCCCGAAGTCGCCGTCCAGCCCCACGACCGCGGCGAGCGCGGGATCGGTGCGGAGCTTGATGCCGACGTAGGAGCGCGCGCTCCGCGGCGCGCTCAGGTAACGAGCCAGCGTGCGACGACGCGCCGCCGCGAGGTCGCGCTGCCGTGAATCGCGGAAGCGGTGGGCGAGCACCCACGTGACGAGTGCGCCCGCCCCGCCCAGCGTCACCGCCAGCGTCACCGCCCCGACGGCGATCTGCGTTCCCGCCACTGCTAGCCCGAGCCGCTTCACGTCCTCGAAGCGCAGCGCGACGTGGTTTCCCGTGAGCATGAGCGAGCCGACCTGGAGCTCGAGCCACAGGAAGAGCGGCAGCGTCAGCGGATTCGACACGTGGCACACGACGTACGCCAGCGCCGAGTCGAGTTTCAGCGGAATGCAGAGGGCGAGGACGAGCAGCAGCTGCGCCCCATAGATCGGCAAGCATCCGACGAAGAGCCCCACGCCGACCGACGCCGCGGCGCGACCGGGCGACAGCGCGCCGCCGCGAAACCGCGCCCAGGTGCGGCGGAGCCGCTCCTTGAACGGCGGAGTCGCGCCGGGTGCTCCGGAGCTCACTCCGTCACTGGCGGTCGCGACGTGCGTCCGGGCGACCGCGCGATGCGCAGGTACATCTGCGCAGCCTTGTTCACGGGATCGAGCTCGAGGACCTGATCTAGCTCCTCGATTGCCCTGTCGTTGTCGCCGGTGCTGAGGTGAAGCACGCCCAGAAGGATGCGAGCCTGCAAAAACCGTGGGTTGGCAGTGCGCGCCGCCTCGAACTGCTCGCGCGCGCCCTTCATGTCGCCAGCGTCACGATACAGCACGCCGAGGCGCGTCCGGAGGTCGGCGAAGGCGGGACACAGCGCCACGGCCTTCTCGAGCTCCCCCGTCGCTTCCGCGATCATCCCCATGTCCTGGTAGGCATGGCTGAGCTCGGCGTGCATGTTCGCGATCTTTCCCTTCGCGAACGGGTCGAGCTCCCGGCCCCCGCCGCCCCGATGTCGGATGCCGGAGTAGATCTGGCGAGCACGGTCGTACTCGCCGAGATCGTTCAGCGTGACCATGAGATTCAGCTGCGCTTCAGTGTAATTCGGGTTCAGCGAGACGGCTTTTTCGAAGAACTGCCGCGCCTGTGCGAGCTCCCCGCGACCGTGCGCCATGACGCCGAGCATGTCGAACACGTCAGCGAACCGATCCGTGTGCTCGACCACTTGCTTGAGCAGGTGAGCTGCTTGGTCGTACTCGGCCCTCGAGTAGTGCTCGCGCCCGAGCAAGAGGAGCTGCCGGATATGCTCGTCCATCACCCCACAGTGTCTTTGAAATGTGTGCGATCGCCAAGCATCTCGATTTTTGCCGTAACCCGAGACGCGTGGCTGCCACCGACGGCTCCCGAGGGGGCGCTCCACACGAGCTCCATGGGAGTGGCAACACACCTCGACCTTGCGGCGGGGACGCTCGACTGCTACCGGTCGGCCCGTGGCGTCTTCACGTGATGTGAGGAGCCCCCGGCACGTCGGGCGGGTCGTCGACCCGCTCGTCCGTGACGACGGCGTCGACGAGCCGGAAATCGACGTCGACCCGGCCGTTGCGAACGACGACGAAGTTGGCGGGTTTCCCGTGCCGCGACGCGTCAGCGGCGTTGCGGAGGCCGAGCCCGAAGAGCCCAATCAGGGGCCCCTCCGCGTCGGTGCCCCGAGCGATCCGGCCCACCATCCGGTGAGAGAGCGCCTCCTGGCAAAGGCAGCTGCGGCCAAGCAGAAGGCGCCCGAGCCTGAGCAGGTTCCCAGTACCGATGACCTCCTCGGGTCCTTCACCGACGAGCTCGAACGGGTCGCGGTCCGGAAGGGGCCTCGAGCCTCGGCGTTGCTCGGCGGTCGTCGCGAGCTGCCGCCGAACATCATCGCCCTGTTCGGGACGCTGCTCGGGCTCGCGCTCATCGCGGCTCTGTTCGCCGTGCTCATCCACGTGGATCCGCGGGACGGCACGCCGCTCGTGGCGACGCAGCCGATCACGACGGCCCCCACCGCGACGCCCGCGCCGGCGCCCTCGACCGCTCCCGCCGAGCCCGTGGCGAAGAAGCCGGAGCGCAAGCACGTCGCCGGACCATGGCGCATCGCGGACTCGACCGACCCCAAGCTGAAGAAGGTCGAGGGCAGCATCGGGCACGAGTCGTTCCTGAAGGCGCTCGACGACGCCGGCGTGCCTGTCGCGCAGACGTTCCGGGTGCTCAAGGTCATGAAGGAGCTGCGCGACGTCGATCACTGCAATCCCCGCGATCAGTTTGCGGCGCTCGTCGATCGCGCGTCGAGCAAGGTCGTCGCGTTCGAGTACATCGCCAGCAAGGAGGAGGTGTACCAGGCGCGCGAAGGAGCGGACGGCTTCCTGAAATCCGCGAAGCTCGATCCGCACATGGAGCGTGCGCGCGTGCAGGGGGCGATCCGCTTCGATCGCGACACCTTCACGGCGTCGGTCGAGGCGGCAGGGTTCGAGCCGAGCCTGTCGTCGGTCATCGACGAGGCGCTCGCGGGCCACTCCACCGTCGCGGATTTTCGCCGCGGCGATCGCGTCCGTGTCGTCGCGCAGGAAGTGACGGTGCTCGGCGACTTCGAGCGCTACGCGGGCATCGAGGCGATCGAGGTGCTCTCGTCGCGCGACTCGAAGCCGCTTCGCGTGTACTACTACCGCGGCTCGAGATCCCACGGCTACTACGACGCGGAGGGCCGCTCGGTGCGCGAAGGCGGCTGGCGCAAGCCCATCAAGGGCGCGCGGATCACCTCGCCCTTCAACCCGAAGCGTATGCACCCCATCCTCCACCGGATCATGCCCCACCAGGGGACGGACTTCGGCGCCGCGATGGGTACTCCGGTAGGCGCGGCAGGCGCCGGAACGGTGAACTTCATCGGCAACCGCGGCCCCGAGGGCAACTTCGTAACGATCGATCACGGCGGCGGCATCCAGACGGGCTACGCCCATCTCTCCCGCTTCGAGCCGGGGCTGAAGGTCGGCGATCGCGTCGTGCCGCTACAGATCGTCGGCTACGTCGGGTCGACCGGGAGATCGACGGGGCCGCACCTGCACTTCAGCGTGAAGAAGAACGGCGCCTTCGTCGACTCCGAGACGTTGAAGCTCGATGCCCTCCAGATCCTGCCGCTGGACGAGCGCGTCGAGTTCGTCGGCAGCCGTACCAGGCTCGACGCGCTCCTCGACGCGATCACGTTGCCGCCGCCCCTGGAGGAGCACGCTTCCGAACCTGCTCCGTCCGCGTCGCAGGAGGCGCCGAGCGACGATCTGAGCGGCCTCGACACCGTGCCGAGCGCGGCGCCTGCCGAAGCAATGCCACCGAGCGCGCCACCCGGAGCTGCGGCGCCGCCTCCGTCGCCCACGCCGGGGTCGCCGGCCCCGGCGACGGGACGATCACCGTCGATCTATCTTTCGGATCAGGATCTGCTCAAGTCGCAGCCATCGACGGACGACGGCGAAGTGGAGCGCTGAGGACGTTCTCGTGAGAGATACGCTGTCCGAGGTCCTGCGAGCCGTGAGGCTGAACGGCGCGGTCTTCTTCGCGATCGACGCCGCGTCCCCCTGGGTCGCCGAAACGCCGAGGAGCAGCGCGGTAGCTCCGTATCTGCTGCCGGGCGTCGAGCACGTGATGGAGTATCACGTGGTCACCTCGGGTTCGTGCTGGGGCGGGCTCATCGACGGGCCTGCCGTCCGCCTGGAAGCCGGGGACGTCATCGCGTTTCCCCAGGGCGATGCGCACGTCATCTCGAGCGCGCCGGGGATGAGAGGCGAGCCGCACATGGACGCGCTCCGCTCGGTGGGGCAGGCCCGGCTCCCCGTATCGGTGTCCATCAAAGGAGGTGGAACGGAGCGCGCCTCGATCATCTGCGGCTTTCTCGGATTCGACGCGCGCCCGTTCAATCCTCTGCTGTCGACCTTGCCCCGGGTGATTCACGTGCGTGGTTCGGGCGACACCGACTCCGCGCTGAGAAGGCTCGTGGACGTCGCGCTCGCCGAATCGGCCGAGCCGAAGTCGGGCAGCGATTGCTTTCTCTCCCGGGTTAGCGAGCTCCTGTTCATCGAGGTCGTCCGCCGCTACGTGGCCACGCTGCCCGCGGACAACGTCGGGTGGTTCGCCGGTCTCCGTGACGACGGCGTCGGCCGCGCCTTGCACAAGCTGCACGAGCGGCCCGCTCACTCCTGGACCCTGGAAGAGCTCGCGCGGGACGTCGCGATGTCCCGCTCCGCGCTCGCCGAGCGCTTCGCGCATTTCGTCGGGATCCCCCCGATGCAGTACCTCGCCCAGTGGCGAATCCAGCTCGCCGCGTCGGAGCTTCGTACGACCAGCGCGAGCGTCGCCGAGATCGCCGAGCGCGTCGGTTACGGGTCCGAGGGCGCATTGAGCCGCGCCTTCAAGCGCTGGGTCGGGGTCGCGCCGGCGCTCTACCGTCGCGGAGCCTCGCCCGCGCCGAAGCAGCCGGGTGCAACGCCTTCCGAAGTCGAGTGACGTCCTTTCTCCGCCGGTTACGTGACAAAAACTGCCCCCGGTGGATTCTCGGACCAGCAAGATGGACGCTGGGTAGTTCCGTTTCTGGGTCAGAGCTTCATATGCTGTCTCGTCAGGGCGGACATCCCACGTTCCGCCCGGAGGAAGAGACCAATGTCGATCGAGAAAGAATACCGGGGTAGCTGCTTCTGCGGGGCGGTCGAGGTGCAGGTGGTCGGAGCGCCCGCGGCGATGGGGTATTGCCACTGTTCGTCGTGTCGCGCCTGGGCGGCAGCTCCGGTGAACGCCTTCACTCTGTGGCCGCCGACGGCGGTGAAGATCACGAAGGGCGAGGAGCAGCTCGGTTCGTTCAGCAAGACGCCGACCAGCGTTCGCAGGTGGTGCAAGTCGTGCGGCGGGCACGTGTTGACCGAGCATCCCACGTTCGGCGTCACCGACGTCTACGCCGCGGTCATCCCGGATTTTCCCTTCTCGCCCATGCTTCACGTCAACTACGCGGACACGGTGCTGCACCTCCACGACGGGCTGGTGAAGCAGCGCGATTTCCCGAAGGAAATGGGCGGCTCGGGCGTGACACTCGCCGAGTGAAAGATCGTGAAGAGCGGCGCTCGCCGGTGCGGGCGCCGGGTCAGGTGGGCACCGCCACCTGCACTTCGCCGAGGGCCTTGCGGGTCAGCTGCACGGTGAACGCGAACCGGCTGCCGCGCGGTTCGGCGCCCTCCACCCAGGCGTCGCCTCCGTGCGCCAGGGCGATGTGCTTGACGAGCGCGAGCCCGATGCCGCTGCCGCGTACCTGCTTCGTGCTGCGCCCGCGCACGAAGCGTTCGAAGATGCGCTTGCGATCCTCCGGCGCTATGCCCGTGCCGTGGTCGGTGACGCTGACCTCAAGCGTCTTGTTCTTGCGCCCGACGCGCACGTCCACGCCGCCACCCTCCTTCGCGTACTTCAGGGCGTTGTCGACGAGATTGATGACGGCGATCTCGATCGCTCGCTCGTCGGCGCGCACCATGGGCAGGCCCGGCTCGACCTCCAGGTGGAGCTCCACCTGCTCGCGATCGGCGCGGATGCGGCAGGCTTCCACCGCGCGCGTCACGACGTCGCCGAGCACACAATCCGAGAAATCGTAGCCGCTCTTGCCGCGCTCGACCTTCGCGAAGTCGAGCACGTTCTCGATGAGCGCGCTCAGACGCTCGCTCTCGCTCAGGATGATCTGCAGGTACTGGATGCGCTTTTCGTTGTTCTCGACCCTGCCGCTCTGCAAGAGCTCCGCGAACATGCGGACGAGCGAGAGCGGCGTCTTCAGCTCGTGAGAGACGTTCGCGACGAAGTCGCTCTTCAACGCGCTGAGCTTCCGCTCGCGCCAGGCCGCCATCAGCACCACCGCCATCCCGGCGACCACGACGAGCCCAGACAGGCCGACCAGCACCATCTCCAGCACGCGCCGGCGCGCCGCGCTCGCGGCGAGCTCCTCCGCGGAGAGCAGCGACACATTCAGACGCCACTTGTAAAGCGTGGTCTGGAATGGACGCCCCACGGTGAACTCGCCGCCGCTCACCGGCGGACCGAAGATGATACCGCCCTTCTCGTCGACGACGTTCATGCGGCTCTGGAGATCGCGCCCCTGGTAGAGCGAGGGCAGGACGTCGTGCACGATGCGCGGCACGTCGTGCCAGGCGATGATCAGATAGTGTCGATCGGCGTGCGTGCGCTGCCAGTAGCTGATCAGGTAGCTCTGTCCGCCGTAGGTGCGGTGAAGGTGGCGCAGCTGCTCGTCGCTCGGCGGCCCGATCTCCAGATCACGGAAGATCCGGTTCACGAGGAGGCGGCGGAAGGCCTCGTCTTCCGCGCCCGGGCGCCTGGAAGCGAAGCCCGACACCTCGTGGAAAGGCGACGATACGTCCAGGACGAGCACCGCCCGCACCGTCGGCGTCTGGCGCGCGGCCACCGGCAACCAGGAGCGCCCGAGGCTGCTCAGGCTCCCGAGATCCGTCTCGGACGCGACCACGGTGTCCTGATCGACGATCAGCTGATCGAGGCGCGCCGCCTTCTCGTTCGCGAGCGACAGGGTCGCCTCGACGACCGATTGCTGTCGCAGCCGCTCTTGCTGAAAGCTCGTGCGGAAGGTGACTCCCGTGAGCACCAGCACCCCGACGGCGATGGCCGGCAGGAGCAGGAACGTGAAGATGCGTTCTTGTCGGGTCCGATCCGCCATGTGAGAGTCCGCCGCGACGCGGAGGACTGCTCTCCGAGGCGTATCACGTCTTCGGCAGGACGGCGTCTTCGTCGATGACGATGGGTCGGCTCACGACGAAATCCGCGAACTGGCCGCAGATGTAGTCGAGTGCGTTCACTTCGTTCTCCTGGAACGTCGCGCCGCCCGCGGGGTTCGCGAGCTCGATGACACCGAGGTAGCGTCCGCCCTGCTTCACGGCGCCGCACAGCGCGCTCTTCACGACGACGCCGAGACGCTCCCACCGTTCGCTCTGAAAGCTGAGATCGGCGCTGGCGTCCGCGACGGCGAGGGCGCCCGGCCGGCGGAGCACGCTCTTGAAGAGACGGTAGGTGTCCGGCGTCCGGTAGAGGAGCACGCTGCGCGAGTTCGGCCCCGCGGCGCGCACGACGACGAACTGCCGCGTGTTGATGTCGAACACGTGGATCAGCACACCTTCGCACGGCATGACGCGGAGCATGACGTTCAGGACGTAGTCGGCGCCGGACACGATGTCGGGCGCGAAGTGCAAGCTGTGCATCTGCTCGAACAGCTCGCCGATGAGATCCTCCGACAGACCTCGCTTGCGCGCGGAGTGCGGGCCACTGCCCGGCCGCGAGGGTGTCTTGCTTCGCTTCGGCTCCGCTGCGGGATGCGACGGCGAAGCGACTGGCGCCACGGCAGGTGCCGCCTCGACCAGCTGCGGAGCGTGGACCACAGGGGCAGGCGGAGGGGCGAGCGGCACTTCGGTTGAGGCCTGGGCCGCGTACACGGGTTGCGGCGCCGGGTCCGGAGCGGGTGCTGTTGGCGACGCGGCCGTGACCTCGGGAGCGACCGTCGCAGCTCCCGCGGTCTCGGGTGCCGTGACCTGGGAACCCAGGTGCGGGCGCGCGGGAAAGACCGCCCCCGCGGGATGCGGCCTGGTCGATTGAGCCGGAGAAGACAGCACGCCTTGCGGCGCTGGAAAGCTCGGGACGGTCGTGATCCGCGGCGCGGCTGGAACGGATGGCACCGACTCATCGGATGGCGCGGCGGGCGCCTGCGCAGAGGGAGGCGCGCCGGGTCGGACGGGCAGGACGCTCGCGGACGAAGCGGGCGCGAGCGTCGGCGCGGCGTTGCCGCGGATCTGCAGCACGGGCTCACCGCGCCAGTCCTTCCAAGCGAGCACCGCCAGCGGCGGCCGCGATGGCCGGCCTTCGAAGTGATGATCGAACAGCGCGATCTGGACGAACTTCTGCGACGTTCGATGGGAAATGGCGTCGCGCACCTGCTCCCACGCTGCGCGCGCGTGACGCTCGAGATCGTGCGGCTCTGCGCCCGCGGCGAGCGCGAACGAATACTCCCGGTAGGTGATCGGCACCGATTCGGTCGGCTCTTGCTTTCGCATCGCGACCAGCTCGAGGCCCGGCACCTGCGGCGCGGTCTCCGCCGCGGGCCCGGTCATCGGATCGAGCTCGGTCAGCTCCGTTGTGGGCGTGAGCACGGGCGCAGGCGAGGGGGTGCCGCTCACAACGGTGGGCCGTGGAGCGGCCAGGGGTAGGGCCTTGGCCGCACTTGCTTCGGGTGACGATGGATCGGACGCGGGGGCTGCACTCGGAGGCTTCTTCACCGTGACCTTTGGCGGCCGCTGCGACCGCCGTGGCTTCGGAACGGCGGGCGACGTCGGAATGGTGCTCCCCGTACTTCGCCGCGGGATTTCGTAGAGTGGTCCGGACGAAGATCCGCTCGACGCAGGGCCGGTCGACACCTTCGGTGGCTGGTTGCTCTTACCCGGCGGGTGGCTGATGCCCGGTGGCTTCGGGAGATCGAAACGCGGCGCCTCGCTGGCCGCCGCGTTACCGAGGGGCGCAGCGGGGGCGGTTGCTGCCGCGCTCGACTGAGCAACCGCCGCCGTCAGGAGCGGCGCCCCGGCTGCGATGGCCTGGCTGCTCACGCCGTTCGTGGGCGCGTCGCCGGAGAGCGGCGCGTCATTCGGCGCCTTGCTGATCGTGTAGCGCAGCCGGGCCGCGGGATCCGTTGCGCGATACCCCGACTCGAGCAGCTCTATCGCGAAGCGCGAGAGCGCCCCACGGTCACCCCTGAGCTTGCGCGCCTGCTGGAGCGCCTGCTGCCACTGCAACGCTTCGACGCAGTATCGCTCCTTCTGGGTGTCTGCATCGACGCGCGACACCTCGACGAACCAGCGCGTCGTCAATGGCTGCGCTCGCTCGAGTGGTACGGCCTACCTGCGCGTCTCCGGATGGGCGACGGCGGAAACGGGCTCGGATGTGCCAAAGGACTGCTCGCCGCCACGGGTTCCCAGGACTCAGCTCGACGGAGTTTCGCGGTAAAGGAGGGGCATGGCCTTCTTGCGCGGTGTGAGGGCTAAGTAGAGCGCCTCGGCACCGCCCCTGCAAGAACGATCGCTGTCGCTTTCGGGCTCTGGCGGAGAGGTGGGTGCTTGCGCCCGAACGCCCCTTGTTGGATCCGTTAGCCCTTCGATGCCTGACGTTTCGAGGCTCCAGGACCCCGGTCCACGCCGATGGGCCCCGCGCGAGTGGCTGGCGAGTCTCGCCTATGCCTGTTTCGCGGGCGCGCTCGTCATTTTCGCAGCAAGGCTGTTCTACTCGTCCTTGAAGCTTCAGCTTTTCTATTCGTCCGTGCGCGGCGATCCGCTGTTCATGCCCGCGGATTGGTCGGCTCCGCTGGACGACGTCTTCATTCATTTCGATTTTGCAAGATCGGCTGCTCGCGGTCACCCCTTCGAGTGGTCCGCCGGAAACGGATACTCCAGCGGTGGAACCAGCCTGCTCTATCCGCTGGTCCTCGCGCCGGGGTTCTGGCTCGGGTTTCGCGGACCGGGCTTGATGCATTTCGCTGCGCTCGTCGCGTGCACCTCGGTGTTCGCGGCGCTCCTGGTCAGCCGGCGCCTCTTCCGACCACTGCCCGGCTGGACGGTGTTCCTTGCGCCGCCAGTGTTTCTTTCGATCGGCGCGCTCGATTGGTCTCTCTTCAGCGGCATGGAGGTCGCGTTCTTCCTTGCGATCTGGGCAGTCGCGCTGTCGGCGTGGGACGAGCTGGTCTCTTCCGAGCTCGAAGGACACACCGCACCCCTCCGCGGCGTGATCGGGCTCGCCGTCGCGAACGCGCTCCTCGTCGCGACGAGACCCGAGGCGATCGTCGTCGCGTTCGTCTTCGCCGGGTCCGCGGCGCTCGCCGTCGCGCGCCGGCGGGGCAGGAAAAATGCTCGCGTCGTCTTCGGACTCGCCATGAGCCTCGCCTGCGGGGTGCTCGTGGCGCAGGCCGTCGCGAACCGCGTGCTCACCGGCGACTGGTCCGCCGCGGGTGCCGTCGTGAAGCTCGAGATGAACGATCCTCGTCTCTCGCGGCTCGAGGTGCTCGGGGCATGGTTCTTCCACGTGCGCTATCAGATCGGGCGCGTCACTGGCTATCACCTCGGAGACGGATTGCTCTGGGGGTCCTTGTTCTGGATCGTCGCGGCGCTGCCGCTCTTCTTCCGAAAGACGCGCGTTCAGGCGGCGCTCCTCTGGTCGCAGGCTGTGCTCTGGGTCCTCATCGTCGCGCTGAACGGCCAGGTGCGCTGGCAGAACGAGCGCTACACCATGCCCGCGCTCGCCTGGATGCTTCTCTCCGCGGCGCTCGGCATCGGCGCGGCGCTGTCGCACGCGTTCGAGGGAACCAGGCGGCCTCGTGTAACTCGTGCTCTCACGTCGCTCTCCGTCGCAGGTCTCGTCGGCGTGCTCGCGTTCCGGCAGGTGCCGAAGATGCGTGACCAGCTGTGGTTCTTCGGTCGCGCCTCGCGGAACATCCACGAGCAGCACATCAAGGTCGGCCGGCGCATCCGTCGGGAGATGCAGTCCGTGCATCGCGTGCTCGTCGGCGACGCGGGTGCCATTCCATACGCCAGTGATATCCCGGCACTAGACATCGTCGGGCTCGGCGGGTATCCGAAGCTCCCCTTCGCTCGCGCGAGCCGCTGGGGCGTCGCGGCAGCCATCGAGCTCATCCAGCGCATCCCGAACGCCGAGCGCCCCGACGTCATGGCCATCTACCCCGGCTGGTGGGGTGACATGCCCGCATGGTTCGGCACGCCGATCGACGGCGTCTCGGTGCGCGGTAACGTCATCTGCGGCGGGCTCACGAAGATGATCTATCGAGCGCACTGGGAAGCACTGGATGCGGGCAACCTGCCGACGTCGTTCGCGGCGGACCGCGAGCGCGTCACCGACGACGCCGATTTCGGCGATCTGCTGAGCGAAGCGTCCCATCGCTATCGGATCACGGGCGCCCCCGGTTTCGTCGCGATGAAGCTCCTGTCGAGCTCGTCCGGCGGAAAGCGCGCCGAGATTGCCCAGGCTCACGCCGGTGCGGCGTCCGGCGGGAGCGTGGTCGCTGACGCTCACGCGAGCTTGCCTGTCGCCATCTGGGACGCCGGCCGCGTCGTGCCACCCGGCGCGGCCGTCTCAGTATCGGTCAAAGGCTTCGCGCCGGACCAGGCTGCGCGGCTCGTGATCCGCACGGCGCCGTCGCAGCCGAGTGAGCTCGCCATCCGGGTGAACGACGTGGAGCTGCCGACGGTGCCGCTGAAATCCGGCGACACCTGGTACGAGGCGAGCGTCGACGTCCCCGGGCGCCTAGTGAAGGAGGACATGACCGTCGTCATCACCGTCCTCAAGAACGAGATGGTGCTCTATCATCTCTGGGGCATCGAACCGAGGTGACCCTCTCGACCCCGCTCGGCGACTTCGGCCCTCCGCCGGACGCCATGGCGTGGGGTGCTCTGGTCCTGGCCGCGGCGGTCCTGCTGCTCGATCCGCGTGCCGTGATGCGGTTCTTCGCGCGCGTGCCGGACCGCGTGCTCGTCGCCGCGCTCGCCGTGCTCGCGGCCGCCGTCTCGTTCGCATACGTCGCTGTGTACCTGCGCGGCGGACCGCGCATCATCGACGCGACGACGTACTACCTGCAGGCGCGCGCGCTTTCCGAGGGCCACGTCGTCTTCGGAGTTCCCTCGCCGACCGCGTCGTTCCGTGGACGCTTCCTGCTCTCGAGCGCGGATGGCCGCTCGCTCGCCGGAATCTTTCCGCCGGGTTATCCGGCGCTGCTCGCGCTCGGCTTCCTCGTGCACGCGCCACTCGCGATAGGTCCGCTGCTCGCGGCGGCGCTCGTCGTCGCGACGTACGTGCTCGGCCTCCGCCTCTTCGCGGAGCGTCCGGTCGCGCTGCTCGCCGCGGCGCTGTCCGGCGCATGCGCAGTCCTCCGCTACCACACGGCGGACACCATGTCGCACGGGCTGTCGGCGTTGCTCTTCGCCGTCTCGGTGGCGGCAGCATCGGGTCGCACGGCGCGCGGCGCGATCGTGGCGGGTGCGTGCGCGGGCTGGCTCTTCGCGACGCGGCCGGTGACGGGCGTCGTCGGCCTCGGCCTCTCCGCGGCGTTGATGGCGCGGCAGCCACGTCATCTAGCGCTGTTCGCTGTCGCTGCACTCGGGCCGGTCGCGCTCTTCGTCATCGAGCAGCGGGTGGCGACATCGGCCTGGTTCGAGTCCACGCAGGCCGCCTACTATGCCGTCGCGGACGGTCCGCCCGGCTGCTTCCGATACGGCTTCGGTGCCGGTATCGGTTGCGTCTTCGAGCACGGCGACTTCGTGCAGGCGCATCTGTCGCACGGCTACGGCGTCCTCGCTGCTGTCGGCACCACCTCGAGACGGCTGAAGATGCATCTCGCCGATGCGGGCAACACCGAGCTCTTCGCGCCGGTGCTCGGCTACGCGTTGTTCGTCGCGCGGCGCGAACGCCGCGCTCGGCTCCCGGTGCTCGCGATCCTCGCGGTGATGGGCGCGTACGTACCCTTCTACTTCGACGGCAACTACCCGGGCGGCGGTGCTCGCTTCTACGCGGACGTGCTGCCGTTCGAACACGTGCTGATCGCGTTCGCGATGGCGCGGCTCGGGTGGTCGCGCGCCGCGCTGCCACTCGCACTCGCCGGCTTCGCTCTGCACACGGCGTACGACCACGAGCGGCTCGCCGAACGCGAGGGCGGGCGCCCGCTCTTCGAGGATGACGTCGTTCGCAGGTCCGGAGTCACCCGCGGCCTCGTGTTCGTCGATACGGACCACGGCTTTGGTCTCGCCTTCGACCCTGGCGTCACGAACGCGCACCAGGGCGTGGTGTTCGCGCGGCGACGCCACGATGCCCACGACGCGCTCCTCTGGGAGCAGCTGGGCCGGCCCGAGGCCTACGCGTACGAGACGTCGCTCGCGCCGCGCGCGGCCGCGCCGCGTCTCACGGCGCTCGAGCTCCAGGGAGCGAAGCGCCTTCGTTTCGAGGCCGAAGGGGAGTGGCCGCCGCTCGCGGTGATGGGCGGCTCTGCGATGCCGAGTTTTCCGTCGTGCGCGTCCGCGCACCGGGCCCTGTCGCTCGAGCCGTCCGGCGATCGCGTCCTGCGCGTGCGCCTGGAGGTCCCGGTCCCGTCACCCGGAAAGTACCGGATCGACTCCGGCTGGGTGACGTCCGCGTCCGGGTCGGGGACGGTCATGGTCACAATTGCGGGCAACTCCTGGTCAGTGGCCCTGAATGGCCCTCGGGGGGGCTGTCAGCGTGCAGAAGGACCGTTGGTTGAAATGCAGCAAGCGACTAATTTTATTGATATAATTGCCAGTTCAGAGGTGTCCCTCGACTACCTCGAGGTGACCCCCGTGGGCGCACACTTGCTACCCGACTGATCGGTGGGGGGTGCGTGTCTCACCCGAAAATTCCTTGACGATCATGAGGTTACGGAAAGACAATTAATACTTGCGGAGGTCCTCCATGACCAAGAGCGAGATGATCGATGCGATCGCAGCGCGTGCGGAGCTCACGAAGGCCCGCGCCGAGATGGTCGTCAATTGTGTCTTCGACACGATGACCGAAGCGCTGCAGCGGGGTGAGGGCATCGAGATCCGCGGGTTTGGGAGCTTCACGGTGCGCCCGTACAAGCCCTACGACGGTCGCAACCCTCGGACGGGTCAGCCGGTGCCCGTCCCCGCCAAGCGTCTGCCGTTCTTCAAGGTCGGCAAGGAACTGAAGGAACTCGTGAACGGCAGCCGCCACATCGCGATGGCGGAAGACGACGACGGCGACGACGACGACGACAGCGACGAATAGGCCTGTGATACGGCGTCTCTGCGCGCTCCTTTCGTGCGCGGTCATCGGTGTACTCGCCTGCGCTCCGGCGCACTCGCCCGAGCAGGCGGAAGTCCCTGCGCTGCCGAAGGCCGAGCTCGAGAGCTATGTCCCGGCGGCAGGGCTTCGCTGGATGGCAGTGGCGCGGCTTGCGGAGTTGTCGCACGCGCCGGAGATGCGCAAGTCGCTCGAGTTGCTGTTTCCCGCGTCACGCCTCGACGCCTTCGCTCTGTCCACCGGACTCGATCTGCGCGCGGCGCCCGTTGCTGCAGCAGCCGGGTTCGATCTCGGAACGCTGTTCCTCGCGGAAACGCCGTGGGAAAACGCGGTGATCGAAGAGCGATTCACTGCCCGTGTCACCTCTCCTCCACACGTCGATACGAGCGCGCGCCGCGTACGGCGCATCTCGGGGACCATGGGGCCCACGCCGGAAACGCTGGTCCGCGCCGATCGACGCTTCGTCGCAGTCGCTGTCGGCGATCCCACCCTGGCTCGTATCGTCGAGCTTTACGCGGAGGGTCGGCTCGGCCGTTCGCCACCAGCGTTGAAGGGCTCCGCGCTTTCCACGTTGCCCGTCGAGCTCGCACGAGCCCCCATCCGGTTCTACGCGCCGGGTCCGTTCTCGGGAGAATGGGCTCGTGGCGCCGGGGGTTTGCTCGGCGTCACGCTCGCCATGGGAGTCGGCGCCTACTCCGAAGGTGACACGTTACGCATCGTTGCGGTCCTGTCAGGGCGATGGAACGGCACCGACATCGACCAGCTCGAGGCCGCGTGGAACGACCTGGCCATTAGCTCGATGGGGCGGCTGCTCGGCCTGGACCAGCCGGCGACGCCCGCCGAAGTGAGTGTCACGGACGACCAGTTGACACTGAGAGTGCGGCTTGCGAGGCTTCCTCTGGTCACGGGGCTCAGGGCAGCGGTCGCTGCGGATGTTTGGGAGTTCCTCAAGGTCCCGAACACGGATAAAATCGCTCCGCCGGTGCCCTCAGCGGCGCCCTAGCAATTGCCCTGTTGGCCTGGAGAATGCTATGAGGGGCCGTGCTGCGGTGCGGCACGAGGCCTCGAGGGGAATCAACAGGAAGCTGAAGGCGTTGAAACACGAGATCCCGTCCGTGCGGCCGCCGGAATCGGCGAGCGCCCCCGCTCAAAAGGGCAGACTCTCAGGAGATCCGATGGCGGTTCAGGGCAAGGTTCAGAGCTTCAAGGCCGGTGAGATGGCCGTTCACCCCAAGCATGGGGTGGGCGAGATCACCGAGATCGAGGAGCGCGATCTCGGTGGGAAGAAGGCTGCCTTCTACGTACTCAAGATCGTCGACACGGGCTTGAAGGTGATGGTGCCGACGGACGCTGCGGAGCGCGTGGGTCTTCGCCCGATCATGAAGAAGAAGGAGGCCCAGGCGATCTTCGACATCCTGAAGACGCCGGAGGTCGCCGTGGACGTACAGCCGTGGAATCGGCGGTTCCGTGCCTACACGGAGATGCTCAAGAGCGGTCTTCCGTCGGAAATTGCGAAGGTTCTGCGGGACATGTACCGCTTGAAGTTCGACAAGGACCTCTCGTTCGGCGAGCGACGCCTGCTCGACCAGGCTCGAAGCCTCCTGGTGCAGGAGCTCGCGCTGGCGAAGAAGGTCAAGCCCGACTCTATCGAGGGCGAAATTCAGCAGATTCTCTCGACCTGAGCCGACCAGACGGGCGAGGCCTACAGGGCGGGCTCGCCCGGCCGTTCTGATCCGCAGGGAAGATGGCTCTGCACGCGGATCGTCCGCTCTTGGTTCTGGGCAGCTACGGTCGAGAAGATCGGGCACGGATTTCGTCGGCAGCGTCGCAGGCCGCATTCTCGGCTGATTTCATCGACAATGCGCGCGAAGCAAACCGCTGGCTCGACTCGCACGAGCCGCACGCAGTCGTGATCGACGACGGCGAGACCGCGAAGGGTGTGTGTCTCGAGGCGCGGGCGCAGGCAAAGCACGCACAGGTCCCGATGCTCTCGCTGAACAGCGGCATCGACGACCTGAGCTTCGCGGACGCCTTCAGCTGGGGCGGGGATGACGCGGTCGAGCGCAAGGATACGCACGCGCTCGTGTCGCGGCTGCGTGCGCTGCCCGACAAGCTACCGGGGCTTCCGCGCAATGGTCGCGGCGCCGCGCTCATCGTCGATCCGGATCGCACTCGTCGCATCGTCCTCGGCCGCGTGCTCCGCAACGCCGGCTACGCCATCGAGTTCGCGGTCTCTGACGTGGACGCGGTCGCGCGGGCACGGGATGGGTCGCCGAAGCTCGTCGTGGCGAGCTCCGACGTGGGAGAATCTCCCGCGGCGCTCCTCGCTTCTGCACGGAGCGCCGGCGCGACCGCCACCTGGATCGTGACCTGCCCGCCAAAGGACATCGGCGCGGCGCGCAAGCCCGTCGAGGCACTGGGCAACGCGACGGTCACCGACGGGTTCGCGCCTGCCGAGAACGTCGTATTCTTGGCGAACGAGCTCGAACGCGGCGGCGCCAACGACAAGCGCGCGAGCCGGCGATTGCTTTACGGTACCTCCGTCGCGTTCCGCGGAGCCGGGCGTGACGCCGACGACTTCGGATTCTCGTACAACATCAGCATCGGCGGCCTGTACGTTCGCACGCTGTCGCCGCCGGAGGACGACATCGTGTGGGTCGAGCTCCGGCCGCCGCGCTCGGAGCGGCGCGTGCGCCTCGAGGGGCGGGTCGTGTGGCGGCGCAAGTTCGGGCCCTCGGAGGGCGCGACGGTGCCCCCCGGGTTCGGTGTCGCGATCAACGACGCGACCAAGCGGGACCTCGTCGCGTGGAACGACGGCTACGGAGCCTTCGCCCAGATGCTCGGGTACCGTGCTCAGTCGCTTTCGCCGCTCGCCTGAGGCCGCCGTTTCGGGCAGGGCGTAAAGACGCGTAAACCGGCCCGCTGAGCCGTCGGAAGCCGCCTCCTCCCGCGTGCGGAGGGGACGGGTAAATACTACTCTGCGGGCGGATGTCCCACTCGTCCGGAGACCCGCGCAAGGTCGTGATCGCCGCGCTCGGCAGCAACGCGCTCATCGCCCTGGCGAAGTTCGTCGCCGCCGCCCTCTCCGGCAGCGCTGCCATGCTAGCCGAGGCAACGCATTCCCTGGCCGACACGGCGAACCAGGCGCTGCTCCTCGTCGGGATGAAGCTCTCTTCACGCACGAACCCCGAGCGCTATCCGCTCGGACGAGCCTCCGAGCGCTACTTTTGGGCGTTCGTCGTCTCGCTCCTGCTGTTCTTGCTCGGCGGTCTGTTCGCCATCTACGAGGGCGTGCACAAGCTCCTGTCGCCGCACGAGACGCCCGGCAATCTCGTCGTCTCGGCGGCAGTGCTCGTCGTGTCGCTCGCGCTCGAGGGCATGAGCTTCTGGGTCGCGTCGAAGGAGTTCGCGCGCGGGCGCGGCGGGCGGTCACTCCGCGCCGCCCTGTTCGACGGCCGTGATCCGACGATTCCGCTGGTGCTCTTGGAGGACACGGGCGCCGTGATCGGTCTCTGCATCGCGCTCGTCTCCATCATCGTGACCTGGATCACCGGCAGCACGATGGCAGACGCCATCGGCTCGCTCGCGATCGGCATCCTCCTTTGCACGGTGGGGCTCTCGCTCGCCTTCGAGACCCACGGGCTGCTCATCGGCGAAGGTGTCACGCGCGACGTGAAGGAGCGCGCGCTAGGCATCATCCGCGCGACGCCCGGCGTGGAAGGCGTCACGCAGTTCCTGTCGCTGCACCTCGGTCCGGACACGATCCTGCTCGCACTCAAGATCCGCTTTCGCCGTGGCGCGATCGTGGAGGAGGTCGAGCAGACGACGAACCTCCTGGAGGAGCGCATCCGGACGGCGATGCCGGAGATGAAGAAGATTTTCGTTGAAGCCGACGGCGCCTACGACGGCGCGCTGGATCCGGCGATGAGCAGCGGGGTCGTCGAATGAAGATCTACACCAAGACGGGTGACGAAGGCACAACGGGCCTCTTCGGCGGAGGCCGGGTGCGCAAGGACGAGGCACGCGTGGAGGCGTACGGTACGGTCGACGAGCTCAACTCGGTAGTCGGCCTCGCCCTCGCGGAGAGTCTGCCGGAGGACGCGCGCGCGGTGCTCGCCGCGGTGCAGGAGGATCTCTTCGTCGTCGGTGCGGAGCTCGCGACGGTGGCCGGGAAGGAAGCCAAGCTGCCGATGCAGCTCCTCGGCGAGAGCCGCACTCTCTCGCTGGAGAGCGCGATCGATCGGATGGAGGCGGAGCTTCCACCTCTGACGACGTTCGTCATGCCGGGCGGCTCCAGAGGCGGCGCGGCGCTGCACCAGGCGAGGACCGTGTGCCGGAGGGCCGAGCGCCGCGTCCTCGCCGCGTCTCGCGAGACGCCGATTCGCCGGGAAATCCTCGTGTACCTGAACCGCTTGAGCGATCTGCTCTTCGTGGCCGCTCGTCGCGCGAATCAAGCGGCGAGTATCGCGGACGTGCCCTGGGCGCCGCGGAAGGAAGCGTGAACGAAGCATGGCGATCAGAAAAATCGCACAGATGGGGGAGCCGGTGCTGAGGGGCACGACGCGGGAGCTCGCGCCGGAGGAGCTCGCGAACCCGGAGATCCAGCGTCTCATCGACGACATGATCGAGACGATGCACGACGCAGGCGGCGTGGGCATCGCGGCGCCGCAGGTGTACGAGCCGCTCCGTCTCTGCGTCATGGAGCTCGGCAAGAACGCGCGCTATCCGGATCTGCCGGAGCTTCCCATCACCGTGCTCGTCAATCCCGTGGTGGAGCCGCTCGTGCCGGATCCGTCGTCACCCGCGCCGGAGGACACCGTCACCATGTACGAAGGGTGCCTCTCCGTGCAGGGGATACGCGGTCGCGTGCGGCGCCCGCGAAAGGTGCGAGTCCGAGCGATGGGTCGGCACGGGGAACCCATCGACATGCTCCTCGAAGGGCCGCTCGCGTCGGTGGTCCAGCACGAGACGGATCACCTCCACGGTACGCTCTTCGTCGATCGCGCCGATCCGAGGACCTTGACGTTCCTTCGCGAGTTCGACCGATACGTCCCTCCGTCGGAGCGCGTTCATGACGGTGGTGCCTGATGTCCGCGCTCCCTTCCCTCGGTAGCCTCGTCAACGGCAAGTACCGCATCGTTCGCCTCATCGGCGAAGGGGGAATGGGAGCCGTGTTCGAAGCGCGTCACGAGCACCTCGGGTCTCCTGTGGCGCTGAAGTTCCTGCATCCCGAGCTCGCGGAGCGGCCGGGCCTCGTCGCACGGTTCCTCCAGGAGGCGCGGGTCTCGGCGGCGATCCGCAGCCCCTACGTCACCCAGGTCATCGACGTGGACCAGACGCAGGACGGGGCAGCGTACCTGGTGATGGAGCTCCTCGAGGGCGAATCGCTCGAGCAACGGCTCTCGAGGGGCTCGCCGCTTCCCCTCCGCGAAGCGCTCGAGATCGGCGTGCAGATCCTCTCGGCGCTGGAGGCAGCGCACGCGCACGGCGTCGTGCACCGCGATCTGAAGCCGGACAACGTCTGGCTGAGCCCGTCCCCCACGGGCCCTCACGTGAAGCTGCTCGACTTCGGCATCGCGAAGCTCAAGGTGAGCATGTCGAGCGAATACCGGGGAGTCAACACCCGCCCCGGGTCGATGATGGGGACGCCCGCGTACATGGCACCCGAGCAGGCCATCAGCGCCGATCAGGTCGACGCGCGGGCGGATATCTATTCGTTCGGCGTCATCCTCTACGAGATGCTCTCCGGCAAGCGCCCGGTCGACGCGGACGATCCGGCGACGATCCTGGAGAAGCTGGTGCGGGGAGAGATCCACCCGCTCGCCAGCAGGAACCCGAGCTTGCCGCCCGCGCTGTGCGCCCTCGTCGATCGGCTGGTCGCGCCGAACCCCGACGAACGGCCCGCGAGCGCTTCCTACGTGCGCGCAGAGCTTTCGCGCTTCGTGCGTACCACCGAATACGGCGACGGTCCGCGTCCGAGCGCAGTCCCTCCGACCGTACCGCCGATCGACCAGGGAACGCCGCCGTTCGTCACCTCGTCGCACGTCGCCGCCAGGACGAAGACGGACGCGATGCCGAGACGGCCCGATTTCGTCGTTGCACCCACCGCGGTCGCGACGGCGCCGCCCGTGCTCGTGCCGCCTCGCCGTAAGCGTGGCGCGACGGGGGCCGTCCTCGTGACGCTGTTCGTCGCGCTCATTCTGGGCGGCGGCGCCTGGGCGTACATGAACCAGTCGATCTTCGACGATTCGGAGCCTCCGCCGCTGCCGGGTCCAGCTCCCAGCGCGCCGGCAACCATCGGGAGGATCGAGGAGCAGCTTCCCGAGTTGCCCGCACCCGACTATCGACCCCGCCCGATTGTGCGACCCACCGTCCAAGGCGGAACTGCGCCACAGTCGCCTAGTCAGCCGACCGCTCCGGCCCAGACGACGCCGACCGGCTTTCCGCAGATCCCGATGCCGACGTTCTCGCTGCCGAGCTCGCTGCCATTCCCGCTGCCCTCCACCCTCCCGCCGTTTTTGCAGCAGCTTCCGGGGTTCTCGCCGCCTGCGACACAACAGCAGGCGCCGCCGCAGCAACAACCGGCGCCGCAGCAGACCGCGCCGCAGCAGACCACGGCGCAGTCGCCGGAGCCCACGCCCGCTTCTCCGGCGCCCCAGCAGACCCCGACAACCGAGAAAAAGCCGCACGAGCCACGTCCGCGCGAGCCGCGCTGAAACCTTTCGATTATGGTCACGTCATCGTTCGTCCGAGAGGCTTTTAGGGCGAGCATCCCCGCTAGAAACATGCTGACTTAGTGCCATGGCCCGGCGACCGTCCCCCGAGTTCACTTCCGCGTTCGCCGAATCGCTGCCGAAGGCGTACCGGGAGAAATACGACGCGGACGTCGTCGTCGCGAACGCGGCGGTCGCGGCCCACCGTGGGGACGCCGTCGCCGTCGTGGGTCTCTTCGGTCGCGCCGGCAACGGGCTCTGCGTCGTGGCCAACGACCGCCCGGGCCTCCTCGCTCTGATCAGCGCATCGCTGGTCGTCTGCCAGCTCGACGTGCATCACGCCGAGGTCTATACGCGAAAGCTCGCAGACGGCCGCCAGGAGGCCGTCGATCTTTTCTGGGTGCGCAAGCTCGATGCGCCTCCCGGGACGGCGCTGGTGCAGGCAGACGCGGAGCGGCTCGAGAAGGCCATCGTCGCCTTCGTGAAGGGCGAGAAGGACGCGCGCGCCGCGGTGGAGCGGCAGATGGCGGCCAACGCGGGCCCCGGGACGAGCGCCGCCATGGACGCCACCGTTCGCTTCGTCGCGGACCCCGCGGGCGGCCTCGCCACGCTGGAGGTGGAGACGACGGATCGCTCGGGGCTTCTGTTCTCTCTGGCGAGCGCGCTCTTCGATCAGCGCGTGCAGATCGTCGAGTCGGAGGTGCGCACCGTCGATGCACGGGTCTTCGACCGCTTCCGTCTGGTCGAGTTCGACGGCTCTGCGATCTCCAGTGGTCGAAGGCTCGAGATCCAGGTCGCGGTGTTGAACGCCATGGAGCCAGCACGGCGCACCGTACCGCCCGGCAACGGCTGAACGTGCTCGAACGTCTCTTGGTACGGCTGGGTGTCACCCAGACGAAGCGACCCTGGACGATCGTCCTGATCACCCTGGTGACGCTGCTCCCCGCGGGGTGGGGCGCGTCGCGCCTCACGCTCCGGACGAGCTTCACGGAGCTCTTGCCCGACAGCAAGCCGAGCGTCATCGAGATGCGACGGGTGAGCAAGCGGCTCGCCGGCAACTCCACCTTCACCGTCGTCGCGGAGAGCGAGCACACCGACGCGCTGAAGAAGTTCGTCGACGAGGTCGTACCGAAGCTCGTCGAGCTCGGGCCCTCGCTCGTCGGCGGGGTCGACGACGGCCCTCGCCGCATGCAGGCGTTCTTCGAGCAGCACAAGCACCTCTACGCCGAGCTCGACGACCTGCAGAAGCTCCACGACGACGTCGTGGATCGCTACGACGCGCAGGTGTCGCGCGCCGCGGGCTTCGACCTTGGGCTCGACGATCCCGAGGACGAGCCGAAGAAGCTCTCGATCGACGACATCGTCTCGAAGCTCGAGAAGAAGGCGGACGAGGCGCGCAAGAACAGCCCCGGCGTGGACGGCTACTACATCGGCGAAGGGGGCAAGATCGCCGCCGTCCTGGTGCGGACGCCGTTCGAATCGGGCGACGTCCGCGCCTTCGAGCTGCGCCGCCGCATCGAGAAGATCATCGAGGAGCTGCATCCCGCCAGGTGGGACCCGAAGATGCACTTCGGGTTCACCGGCAACCTGCTGACCAGCGCGGAGCAGCAGCATGCCATCGTGACAGACCTCACCCACGTCGGCGTGTGGGGTGTGGGCCTCATCCTCGGCATCGTCTTTCTGTTCTTCCTCCGCTTCCGGACGCTGCTCGCGATGACCGTGACCATCGCGACCGGCTGCGTGTGGGCGTTCGGCGTCGCCAGCGTCACCGTCGGCTACCTGAACACTGCGACGGGCTTCCTCGTCAGCATCATCGTCGGCAACGGGATCAACTTCGGCATCATCTACATGGGCCGGTACACGGAGGCGCGCCGCGACGAGGGGCTCGCTCCACCGGAGGCGCTCCTGGTCGCGCATCGCGGGACCTGGGGCGCGACGCTCTCTGCCGCGGCGGCGGCAGGGACGGCGTACGGTTCGCTGTCGATCACCGACTTCAGGGGCTTCAAGCACTTCGGGATCATCGGCGGCGCCGGGATGCTCCTCTGCTGGGTGGCGACCTACCTGCTCCTGCCCGCTGTGCTCGTCCTGACGGAGCGCTCGTCGCCCATGTTCAGCGGAAAGGAGGATCTCCGCTCTCGGTTCTCTGGGATGTACGGTCGGCCCTTCGCGTGGCTCGCCGGTCGGCTCGGCCGCCCGATTGCAGCGCTGTCGATCGCACTCGGTATCGCGAGCGTCGTGCTTTCCGTGCGGTATTTCTCGCGCGACCCGATGGAATACGACCTGAAGAACATCCGCAACGAGGACATCGGTCCGACGCCGGCCCGCGTGCTCTCGCTCCGGGTCGACAAGATCGTCGGGCGTCAGGGTCAGGACGGGCGGGCCATCCTGGTCGATCGCCTGGACCAGGTGATGCCGCTCACCACGGAGCTCGAGCGACGCCGCGACGCCGTCGCCGAGGCGCTGAAGCCTTTCTCGAAGGTGGTGAGCATCTTCAAGCTCCTGCCCACCGATCAAGACAAGAAGATCGAGCTGGTGCGGGAGATCAAGGACCGCGTCGTCCGCGCGCACCAGCGCCACTTCATCACCGAAGCCGACTGGGAAAGGGTCGCGAAGGAGCTCCCGGACGAGGTCACCCCGATCGGCATCGACGATCTGCCTCCGGATCTGGTGCGGCCGTTCTCGGAGCGCGACGGCACGCGAGGGCGCGTGGTGTACATCGTGCCCACCGAGGGACAGAGCGTGTACGACGCGAAGTACCTCATGCGCTGGGCGGACGCCTTCCGCGAGGTGAAGCTGCCGAACGGCGACGTGATCCGGGGTACCGGCGATCCGGTCATCTTCTCCGACATGCTGATCGCCATAGGCGAGGAGGCGCCGAAGGCGGTCTTCACCAGCTTCATGGGGACCTTGCTGGTCATCGTGCTGGCGTTCCGCGGCCGGCGCGCTGCGTGGATCACCCTCGGTACGCTTACCCTGGGCCTCTCGTATCTGATCGCGTTCCTCGAGCTCGACCACGTGAAGCTGAATTTCTTGAACTTCGTCGCGCTGCCGATCAGCATCGGCGTCGGCGCGGACTACGCGCTGAACATGATGGCGCGCCGCCAGAAGGAGCCCGACGCCCCGGAGGAGCGCGTCATCGTCGAGACGGGCGGCGCGGTCATCCTGTGCTCGCTCACCACGACGCTCGGCTACCTGGCGCTGCTCCTGTCGATCAATCGCGCGGTGAGGAGCTTCGGGCTGGTCGCGGCGATGGGAGAAGTGACCACGGTTCTTGCCGCAGTCCTGGTCCTGCCTTCCGTGCTCATCTCCCGACGCAAGGCGCCCGGTCGTGGACGAGGCGCTGACCGGTCGCCTGACGTCGAGGGGGGGCCGGCTGTCTAGTGATTCCGCACGATCCGGACACCCATTGACATGAGGCGTCCTTCGCCGGGAGGTCGTGGCGGTAGCCGGCGCGAGCGCCGCTGCTGGCGTCCGGAGGGCTTCTGAAGCAGCGTGGTCGTCTCACCACGCCACTCCCGCGGACGGCGGCTCCGCGTGTGCCGTGCGAGGCGATAGCTCGCGCCGCAGGTCCTCGATGCGGCGTCGCGCCACCGTGGGATCGGGTGCCCTGGCTGCCACTTCCTCGGCGTCCGGGTCGAGCCGCGAGTGGACGAGGGCATCGAGGTAGGCAAAGGTGATCGGCCCATCGTAGGGCCGCGCCTGGTGAGCCGTGCGGAGCTCTCGGGCGGCCCTCAGATAGGCCCCGAGCTCGAGGTACGCGCTCGCCCGGAGCACGGAAGCATCGGGCTCTGGCAGGCCCCCGGCGGTGACGCGCGTCTTCTCGAGCTTCGTGAGCGTCGTGCGTAGCTCGTCGCTCGCGCGCTGGACGACGGGCGAAGCGTCGAGCGCGAGGGCGCGGTCGAGCTCGCGCCGGGCGCCGTCGTAGTCGCCGCCGCGGCCGAGCGCGAGCGCAAGGTTGTAGTGCGCGGGAGCGTCGAGCGAGAGCCCCGCGCCGACGACACCGAGGAGCGGTTTCACCAGGTCGTCCGGGCCGTGATCGCGCCCGAGCCGCGACGCGACGAGTACGCCCGCGGCGGCGAGGTGCTCCGCGGCGTTCGCCAGGTGTATCCGGAAATGCTCGTCCCAGAGCGGCGGCGAAAGGACGAGATCACCAGCGCGCCCCGGCGGCGACGGGCGCGGGGCGGGCGGCAAGACGCCCACCAGGGAAGCCAGCTCGCCGAGCAACGCCTCGAGCGCCGTGACGTTTCCGTCGGCGAGGCGTGGGCCCTGCATCTCGAGCAGCCCCAGATAGTAGCGAGACGGATTCGCCAGCAGCTTGTAGCGAAGGGCCGCTGGCGACAGCGCGCGACGAAGGAGCGCGGACGCCTCGTCGAGCTCCCCCTGCGACGCGAGCAGGTGGCTGAGACCGGCGAGCGCCTGCGGGTTGTCGGCGTTCACCTCGAGCTCGTGCCGCCAGATCGTCTCGTTCGAGAGGTAGTCCAGAGTTCGGACCCACGAGACCGCGCACGCCACGAGCGTGGCCGCAGACGCGAGCACCGGCGCGAGCGGGCGGGTGGCCCAGCGGTGGAGCGGGGCACTGCCGTGCCGGCCTGCAGCGACCGCGACGAGGAAGAGCGGAAGGTAGAGGAAGCGATCCGCGGTCGTTCCAGGGAAGCCGGTGTACGAGACGTTCAGGATCGGCAGGGTCACGAGCGTCGCCACGCCGGCCATCAGGGCGAGCGTGCGCTCTCTTCGCCATGCCCGCACGAGCCAGAAGACCCAGAGCGCGCCAGCGATCGCGCCGAGCACCACCGATGGCGTGAAAAGGACCGGCTCGCCGTTCACCACGGCGAGCGGGCGAAAGTGGAACGTCTGCGGCCATGGGAAGAAGACGCGCTCCACGTAGTAGCCGAGCGACAGCGCGACGTAGCCGGCGTGGAGCACCGGCGGCAGCGTCATCGATTCGATCTCCTGGGGCCGCAGGGGAAGGGTGGCCGCGCGGATCCCGAGGTACGCGGTGACGAAGCAGAGCGACGCAAGGAGCGCGATGAAGAGCCGACGACCAGCGACGACCGCCGTACCGCCTTCTACGTCGTCCGCGCCCCGAGCGGGTCCGTCGCGAGCCACTCGCATCTCGACGGCGAGCAGCAGCGGCCAGCAGATGGCGACCTCCTTCGACGCCAGCGCGGCAACGAACAGCGCGGCGGCGCACAGCCAGAAGACGACCGCTCCGCGCCGGCGCGCGGCCGCGACGGCGACCTCGTTCGCGCCGAGCAGAAACGCGGCCATCAGCACGTCCGTGCGCCCCGACACCCAGATGACGTTTTCCGTGTGCGTCGGGTGCACGGCGAAGACGAGCGTCGCGAGCAGGGCTGCCGGCACCGACCTCGTCCAGCGCAGCGCGAGCCGCGCGGCGAGCGCGCACGCAACCGCGTGCAGCACGACGTTCACGAGATGAAAAGACCACGGCGGGCCGCCGCCGAGCTTCCAGTTCAGGATGTAGCTGACACACACCAGCGGCCGGTAGAATCGCGTCGAGGACTCCGCGACCGGGCGCTCCGGGGTGTTCCAAAGATCCGTGACGAAGCAGCGACCAGCGTGGGCCAGATCGTGCGCGAAGGGGTTGCGCACGATGAGCGCGTCGTCGTCGAAGACGAAGCCGTCCACGACACTCGGCAAGAACGCCGCGAGCACCGCGACCACCCCGATGAGCACGACATGGCGCGGTTCGAGCCGCGCGAGAGGCCGTGCCGCCGACTTGGTCATGCTTCTAGAAGGCGGGCGACCCAGTCTGCGAAGGCGGGCGTCGCGAAGAGACCTTGCGCCAGGTTCCCGACGCGCTCCACGGCCACCTGGCGTACTTCGGAAAGAACGCCGAGCTCGTCCAGGACCTCCCGCATCGTGCGTGTTCCTTCGCTGGCCACGAACGCCGCGACCTCGCCGTCGATCGTCTGCTCGACGAGCGTGGTCTTGACCGAGTGCCCGACGATCTCCGCACTCGCCGTCAGGATCTCCGTGACGTTCGCGTGCTTCGCGTCCTCGTGCAGCTCCACCAGCCTGGCCGCCATGAGGTGTTCGAACGCCTCTTCCGTGATCCGCGCGACGAGTTGCCGCCCTTCCTCGCTCTTCAGGCGCGCCTCGAGCGCCTCGCGCCAGATTTCGGCGGCCCCGTCGCTGAACTCCCGCGCCGCCGCCTGCACGCGTCTCTCGACCTCCGCGCCGAGGCCGCCCATGGCGGAGCGCCCGCGGTCGACGAGCTTCTCGGCGTGCTCCTGCACGGAGCGCGACAGCCTGCCGGCGATGCCGGCGCCCGAGGTGCCAGTCCCCGCGGCTGCGGAGGTGACGGCCGACAGGCCCGGAATGGGCAGCCGCTTCGCGAAGCTGAGGAACAGGTTCGCCCACACCGGCGCGAAGAGGCGCCGCAGCAGGGCGGGGTCGACGATCTTTCGAGCCCAGAGAGCGCGCGGGACGGGCCCCTCCGTCAGAAGCTTCTTGATGCGAACGCGCGATTCGTCCGGGACGAGGACGCCTAGCGTGTCCTTCGACGTCGCGACGCGCGCCGTGTAGCGATCGAACCCTGGGCGGACGTGGCGCGCGAAGATGCGGGCGAGGTTTTCGTCCGTAAGCGCGCGTACCACGATTGCCCTGCCGGCATCGAAATCGACGAAATCGGCGAGGCGCTGCCGGAGCGCGTGGTCGACGGTCATCGCGACGAGCTCGTCACGGAGGGGGCTTTCGGGGCCACCGAGGAGCTGTGCGATGCGCAGAGATGCTTCGGACATGGATGAAACGGCGCTAGCAGAGCACGGATGCCTGGGCCGGGCGAGAGGACGACCCGCGGCGCGCGCAAAGCGGACAAAACTCGCCGTTCGCGGCCGGCCCTTCGCGGGCCGTCACTAGTACCCGAGTGACTTGATCTGCTCCGCGGAGGCGCAGAGCGGACCGCCCGACGACGAGCAGCTCGAGTCCATCTGCTGGCGCGCGTTCTTCACCAGCTCTTCTGCGTGAACGAGGTCGTCTTCCGTGCGCGCGTCGTGGATCGCTCGAACGGCGTCGGCGAGTGCGTTGACCGAGTCGAGCAGCTTCGGATCTGCAGGCGGCGCCGCGGGCTGCTGTGCTGCGAGCGGCATCGGCATGACAGTCGCCGGTGCAGCAGAATTGGGTGTCGTGCTGGGGCGAGACGTCGGAGTGCTCACGACGGGCCGTCGTGAGTCACTGGCTCGGCGCCCGTCGTCGAGGGTTCGCAGGACGCGCGTCAGCGTGTCGTCCACGTGAGCGCGCACCGAGGGCGAGCGCATTGCGGGCTCTGCCGAAGCCGGCACCCGGAGCCCGAAGACCGGTATGGGCGCGGTCGGTGGCACTTCGAAAAACGCGAGAGTCAAGGCCGTGATCGCAAAAACAACCCCCACGATTGGCGCCAGGTGTTCGACGATGAAAGCCTTCAATTCCCCGCCCCCGTACTTCGATGACTCCCGCCCACGATTGCATCAGCATATCACGGGTGTTTCCCGGAAATAGCAGGCTTTGCCGGCTCGTCCAGGCAGCCACGGTCCGGGCGTGCTGCCTTGTGGCCCGCTCGGCCCGCTGCTAGCCCGCCGGAACGCGCATGCTGCACACGCTCCTCGACGTCGTCCTCCACCTCGACACGCATCTCGCCGCCTGGTCGGCCTCAATGGGTCCGGCGCTTTACGGTGTGCTGTTCCTCGTGATCTTCTGCGAGACGGGGCTCGTGGTCACGCCGTTCCTGCCCGGCGATTCGCTCCTCTTCGCGATCGGGGCGCTCGCAGCCATCCCGGGTTCAGGCCTAGACATCGGTCCAGCCATCCTGCTCCTCGTCGTGGCTGCCATCCTTGGAGACACCGTGAACTACAAGGTGGGGCAGGTGATCGGCGAGCGAGCCTTCGCCGGGCAGTACCGGTTCATCAGTCAGAAGCACCTTCTTCGAACGAAGGACTTCTTCGACCGCTACGGGCGACGGGCTGTCGTGTTTGCGCGCTTTGCGCCCATCCTCCGCACGTTTGCGCCGTTCGTCGCGGGCGTCGGACGCATGCCGTACCCGCGCTTCATCGTCTCGAACGTCGGGGGCGGAATCGCGTGGGTGACGTCGTTTTGTGGTGCCGGGTATCTTTTCGGAAACATACCTGCTGTCAAAAGCCGGTTTCACATTGTGATCATCGCGATAATAGTCGTCTCTCTGATCCCCGCGGTCGTGGAGGCCCTCCGAGCGCGCTCGAATGGCCCGACGGCCGCCTAGGCTCCCTGCATGTCGAACACCGCCGGCGCTCACGCAACTCCCGGCATCGCGGACGACCCCCATACGCACGGGGTTCCTCATGGCAAGCAGCTGGTCCTGCTCTCGCTCGGTGCGCTCGGCGTCGTCTTCGGTGACATCGGTACGAGTCCGCTCTACTCCGTGCGGGAGTGTCTGCACGGTCAGCACGGTGTCGGCGTCTCGTCGGGCAGCGTGCTCGGCGTGCTGTCGCTCATCTTCTGGGCACTGACGCTCATCATCTCGATCAAGTACGTCGGGTACGTCCTCCGTGCCGACAACCAGGGCGAGGGCGGCATCCTCGCGCTCATGGCGCTCGTCACCACCAGCCCCAAGGTGACCAAGAGCCAGATCCGCGTCGCGGTCACGCTTGGCCTGATCGGTGCTGCGCTGCTCTTCGGCGACGGCGTGATCACGCCCGCCATCTCCGTCCTCAGCGCCGTCGAGGGGCTCGAGGTCGCCACTCCGAAGTTCAGTCCGTACGTCGTTCCCCTCTCCATCGTCATCCTGATCGGCCTGTTCCGGGTTCAGAAGCGCGGGACGGGAGACGTGGGGGCCGTATTCGGCCCCATCATGGTCGTGTGGTTTTTGGCGATCGGCGCCATCGGCGCGAGTCAGATCCTGAAGAACCCGAGCGTGCTGGCGGCGCTGAGTCCCGGGCCCGGCCTCGGCTTCCTCCTTCACCATGGTCACCGAGGGTTCCTCGTTCTCGGCTCCGTCTTTCTGGCAGTCACTGGCGGTGAAGCCCTCTACGCGGACATGGGGCACTTCGGCGCTCGTCCGATGCGCCTGAGCTGGTTCGGGATCGCGCTGCCCGCGCTGCTCCTGAACTACTTTGGTCAGGGCGCGCTCCTGCTGCGCGACGCCGCCGCCATCGAGAACCCTTTCTTCCGGTCGGCGCCGGAGTGGGGGCTCTATCCGCTCGTCGCGCTCTCCACGGTCGCGACGATCATCGCCTCGCAAGCGCTCATCTCGGGGGCCTTCTCGCTCACGCGCCAGGCGCTGATGCTCGGCTACCTGCCGCGCGTCACCGTCGAGCACACCTCCGACAGCCACATCGGGCAGATCTACGTCCCGACCATCAACTGGCTGCTCATGCTCGCGACCCTCGCGCTGGTGTTCGGGTTCAAGTCTTCGAGCGCGCTCGCCGCCGCGTACGGCGTCGCCGTCACGCTGAACATGATGATCACCACGCTTCTCGCTTACGTGGTGGCCCGGCAGCGATGGAAGTGGAGCGTGTTCGCTGCCGGCGGCGTCTCGATCGTGTTCCTCGTGCCCGAAGCCACCTTCGCGAGCTCGAACCTCGCCAAGATCGCGGACGGCGGGTGGTTCCCCCTGGCGGTGGGCGTGTTGCTCTTCACGGTCTTCACCACGTGGAGGAAGGGCCGTGAGCTCCTGAGCCAGCGCTTTCGCGAGCGCGTGGTGCCGCTCGATGATTTCTACGAGCTGATGCGGGTCGAGATCCCGGCGCGCGTGCCGGGCACGGCGGTCTTCATGACGGGCACGTCGGACGGCACGCCGCCCGCCCTGCTTCACAATTTCTTGCACAACCGCGTCGTGCACGAGCACGTCGTGCTGCTCACCATCATGACCGAGAGCGTCGCGCGCGTGGCGCCCGCGGAGCGCGTCCGGGTGGAGGAGCTACCGGACGGCTTCCGTCGCGCCGTGGCGCGCTACGGGTTCATGGAAACGCCGGACATCCCGACGCTCCTCGAGCGCCCGGAGCTCAAGGACTACTCCATCGACTACGTGACGTTCTTCCTCGGAAGAGAGACGGTGCTTCCGACGAAGCAGCCGGACATGGCCCTGTGGCGCGAGCGCCTGTTCGCGTTCCTCTCGCGCAACGCGCAGCCCGCCACGGCCTTCTTCGGCATCCCGCCGAGCCGAGTCGTGGAAATCGGCGCGCAGATCGAGCTCTGAGGGTTTGGTCCGGCGGCGCTCTCGCTCGGCCAGGACCCAAAAACCGCTCGTGCTCAGCTAGACCTTCCGGCGGAACTTTCGCCGGCTGCCCGTTGTCCATTACCTCCGAGCGCGACTGACAGGCGATTCCCGCGGTTCCGGACCTCCGGAGCCGAGCACGCCGGCGGAGCGCTCGATAGCGCCCGAGGTTCGCCCGAGGGCGAACCCAATACGCCCGAGCACCCGCTTGCTCGGGAAGCCGGCGCCGGCCTGCGTGCGCAGAGGAGTGTCCCATGTCCCACATCGTCCCCGGAGCAACGAGCTTTCATCATGAACTGGCCACACGAGTGGTCGAATCAGACGCCGTCGAGGTGCGCATCTTCTGGGAAGAAGCGCTGCTCCAGGTAGTGGAGCTGTCGCCGCCGCGCGCGTTCTTCGTCGGCGACGGCACCCTGAAGGGCGACGCGGTGGATTTCACGGTCCCCGAATCGGGGTTCGAGCGGACCGCGCTGGTCACCGTCGACGGGGGCCGCGTGGTCGTGCACGCGCCTCCAGGTGGGCAGCTCTCGCTCTCTGGCGAGGCGCCGTCGGAGTTCGCGTTCACCGATCCCTTCGCGGACGCCACCGACCCTGCCGCGCCCGTCGAGGTCCGGCTCGGCGCGCTCCGGTTCACGTTCCAGCTCGGCGAGCGCGAGGCCCGATGTCCGCGCGCGTTCGATACCGACGAGGGCGTACGTCCGCTCGGCTACTTCGCTGCGTCGACCGTGCTGGTCGGCACCTTCGCGGGCATCCTCGCGTTCTTCACGCCGCCGCTCGGAATCACCGACGACGAGGGGGCCGATCACGACCGCGTCTACCTCATGAATCAGTACCTGGATCAGGCCGCCGAGCGGGAGCGCGAGCGAGAGCCGGCCTCGGGTCAGGACCGGGGTCAGTCGGTGAACGCTCCGGAGGCCCCCGCGCACGGGGAGTCGGGGCGCATCGGACATCCGGACAAGGTTGCTCACGCCACGCGCGGCAGCGGCTCCGAACGCGGCGAGATCACGCGACCTGCCATGTCGCGAGCGGAGGCGATCGCGGCCGCGGCAGACTTCGGGATGGTGGGGATCCTTTCGACGGGCGTTGCCCGCTCGAACCTCGCGGCCTGGGACGACCCCGGCGTGGGCGCCGCGCCCGCCGAGGGTGGCTTCTTCGGCACCGACCTCGAAGCGAGCGGCATGGGCGGCCTCGCTCTCACCGGGATCGGCGAAGGCGGCGGCGGGCACAGCAACCAGATCGGGCTGCTCGCGATCGGCACCTGCAAGGGTAGCGAGTGCAACGGCGATGGCGGCTTCGGCGTCGGCTCGCACCGTGGCGGTCCGGGTCACGCTCCGCGCGGACCGCGGCTCCGCATGGCGGGTAACTCGATCACCAGCGGCTCGCTCCCGCCGGACGTCATCCAGCGCGTCGTGCGCCAGAACTTCGGCCGCTTCCGCGGTTGCTACGAGGAAGGCCTGCGCAACAACCCGAGCCTCGAAGGCCGCGTGACGGCGCGCTTCGTGATCGCACGCGACGGCTCGGTGGGCGCGGTGCAATCGGGCGGGTCGGATCTTCCGGACGCGCGCGTCGTGTCGTGCGTCCTGCGTGCCTACTCGTCGATCACCTTCCCGTCGCCGAAGGACGGCATCGTGACCGTCACGTACCCGCTCGCGTTCTCGCCCGCGGCGTGAGCGCGGATGGCGCGAGATGACGTACGCCCGTTCCGGGTCGATTCCTCGACGCCGGAACGGGCGAAGCGCCGCTCATGCCGCGAAGGCCGGACTAGTTGCAGGCGCCCGTCGGCTGGTTTGCCGGCGAGCTGAGCGGGTTCAGGCAGGGGGCACACATCTCCGTCGTCTTGTCACAGACGTCGGGCATGCCCGCGAGCGCGCTGCGCTGAGCGGCCGGCACCAGGTAAATGGGAACGCAGGCGCCCGGTCCCACGATGGAGGTGCAGTGCTTGAAGCAGGCGGTGATGTCGTTCGCCTTCAGAGCGGGCGCGCAGATGTCGCCCTTTGCGCAGAGGTCCGCCACTCCGGCGTCCCCGCTGAACGCCATCTGAAGCGCTGCCTTCTGGACGGGATCGGTGACGAGCCCGTCGGGAACGCAGATGCCGGTATCCTTGTCGGCGGCCTTCAGCGCGCCGCACGTCTTGAACGTCGCCGGCTTGGGATCCACGGGCTTGTCGCCGGTGTTCTGGGTGCAGGCGCCGGTGTCGGTACCGTCGATGGGGTTATAGCAAGGGGCGCACACGAAGTCCTCGGCGGAGCAGCCGTCCTGCGCCAGGTTCGACGCGGCCGGCATGCCTGCGACGAAGCACTTCGGCAGACACCGACCTTCGAGCGACAGGGTGCCTCCGAGCTTCGCGGTGCACTTGGCGAAGACGCCCAGCGAACCGGCGTCGGCGAGTGCATTCATGGTCGGCGCGCACTTCAGATCCGAAGCCGCGGTCGTCGACGACGTGCAGGTGTCGTGGCCGTAGGCGGCCTTGCGCAGCGGATCGGTGATGCTGCTCGTCTTGACGCAAGTTCCGGCGCTGAAGCCCTTCGACGTCTTGCAGCAGGCATCGCCTTCCTTGGCGGTCCCACCGGGGTCGCGCGGCTTCGCCATGTTCATCATGTCACACACGTACTGGTCGGCTCCGCCCGCTGTACCGCCCTTGCCTGCTGCGCCGCCGCCGGACGCGGTACCGCCGTTGGAAGTGCCGCCGCCGGAGGTGCCCGCCGTCGCGCCGGAGCCGGCCGTTCCCGAGCCGCCGGTGCCCTTGCCGCCGGTGCCCGTGTTGCCCGCGTCGGGCGTGGTCGACGTACCCTTGTCGCTCGAGCAGGCGGTGATGGCGAACGCGAGAGCCGCTCCACCGACGAGGGGAAGAACCGAAAGGATGTTATTGCGAGTCATGAACGAGACCTCCTTGCCTTGGTGAACCGGCGCATGGACGGCGCGGACCCTAGGCGTGACCGTCGCGCTCCCGCAATTGCTTTCGACCGCCCGCGCCGGGCCGGTCGTCGGGACGTGCTGAAACGTGAAATCGCCCTGAATTGTCGGGGAACCGGCTACACTTGGTAATCATGGCGGCGAACGCTGCTCATCTCGCATACTTGCCCGCTTCCCCGGGTCTTTTTCCATCGAGCGGGTCACGTGATATGAGCCGTCGCAGCGAGAGCATCGTCAGTGGCGCAGCGTAGCAGGGCCTTGAGAGTCGAGGTTCCACGACCCGAGCAGGATAAGCCCGAGCTCGGCAGGGTCGGGGTGATCGCGATCGCCGGGTTCGTGATCGGGATCGCGTGGCCGTGGCTCGCCGGCGTGCGTCTCGTGCCGAGCCCACCGACGGAGGAGACCCTGGAGGCGGTCGCGAGCGCGGTCGTCCCCGCGTCGTCCGCCGCGCCTCCCGTCGAAGGGTCCGCCGGCGCCCCTGCCGGGCCGCCGCCGAAGACCGACGCCGAGACGACGAAGATCTCGGAGATCCAGATCACCGCGTGCCGTGACGGTAAGGGCAAGAAGAAGAAGGACTGCGACAAGCTCGCCATCGACGATCGCGTTCGCCCGCACCTCGCCGCGCTCACCGCGTGCACCGATGCGCAAGGCGCGTCGGAGACCTTGTCGATCGGTCTCGAGCTCTCGTTCTCCGATCAGACGATAGAGGACGTCTTCGCCGGCAAGAGCACGACCTTTCCGAAGGACAAGGCCCGTGCTCTCGTCGAATGCGCGAAGAAGGAGCTCGCTGGTGTCCACCTCGAGGGGCTCGGGCACGAGCACGACGAGTACACCGTCTTCTACTTCGTGGAGTTCGTTCCGCCCGGGACCGCCGTCGCCGCGCCCGCCGGCGGCGTGGAGGAGACCGCGGACGCGAGCGGGCTCGCGACGGTGGTGTGGGATTCGGCGGTCGTCCGCGAGCAGCCGGAGGACGGCAAGATCGTGTCGCGCCTGCGCTATGGAACCCGCGTCGCCGTCTCGGCGAAGCGGGGCAAATGGTACGAGGTGAAGTACGATGCGAAGGGCGCCAAGGGCTGGGTTCATCAGAACGCGCTCGGCATGTAGCTCGGGCGGCTCGGGCGACGCGCAGCACCGGTCAGGCGGTGCGACGGGCGATGTGCTAGAGAATGTCGTGCCCAAGAAGCCAACGGACGTCGTCCTGGTGCACGGCCCGACGCCGGACGGCGCGGGTGTCAACGTCCTCAGAGCAAGGCAAGACGGCCTGGAGGTCGGCACGATGCGGCCGATGGAGCACGGTCGACCGATCCACGGCGAGGTGGTGAAGCTGACCCCGCGCCCGGAGATGCCGATGCTCTACGACGTCGAGACCCAGCTGTCCGCGCCGGACGCCGCCGATGCCGGCACGGCAGCGTCCGAGCCGGCAGCATCGACGGACCGGGCTGCGACGTCGGGTCCAGCTCAGGTTGCGTCGGACTCCTACAGGAAGAACTGGGACGCGATCTGGAAGCGCCCCGCGAAGCGCCTCTCCAACTAGC